>CAZIFX010000067.1:0-11458 GCA_964538415.1 uncultured Halobellus sp. | reverse complement strand
GATCGCCACGGCGGTCGTCGCGGTGTTGAGCGCGGTGAACGTCCTCTTGGAAACCATGCCCGTCGTCACCTTCGGGTTCTTCTTCGGTCTGATCGCGGCGTCTGCGGTCGTGCTGTTCGGCGAGGTCGACCTGTCGACGCCGGGTCGGAAGGCGGCGGCACTTGGCGGGTTTCTCGCGGCGTTTTTCACCTCGGGATACGCCTCGACCGCCCTCGGCAACGAACTCCCGATCGTCTTTCTCGCGGGAGCCGTTGCCGTCAGCGCGATGATCCTGCCCGGAATCTCGGGATCGCTGTTGCTCATCGTGCTCGGCCAGTACGATTACATGTCCGGCGCGTTGCGGTCGTTTCTCGAGACGCTGCTCGGAATCGTCACGGATGAGGCTATCGGAGCGGCCACGATCGTCGAGGTTGGGACGCCGGTCGTCGTCTTCATCACCGGCGCGTTCGTCGGGCTTTTCACCGTCGCACACGCGGTTCGGCGGGCGCTGGCCACCTACCGGATGGCGACGCTCGCGTTCCTCGTGAGCCTGATCGTCGGCGCGCTTCGGGCACCCATCGTGGAGGTCTCGCTCCGGCTCGGGGAGCGCGGAGAGACGTGGGGATCGGCCGCACCGACCTTCGCCGCCGCCGCGATCGGTGGCGCCGCGATCGTGCTGCTGTTGGATCGGTACACCGGCGCGATCGAGTACTGAATACGCAGGTGCGGTCGCGGGCGGAAGGTGAGGATTCGCGTTCAGTCGTCGGAGGAGGGGCAGTTCAGTCGTCGGAGGAGGGGCAGTTCAGTCGTCGCCGATCACGACCCGATGTTCGGAGACGTGAAGATAGCTCACGACGGGCACCTCCTCGCCCTCGAACGGCTGTTCGCTCGAAAGCGCCTCGTCGTAGTGGAACCGGAGGTTCGCATCGTCGAACGCGAACTCTCCGAACGTGAACGATCCCTTGATCGTCATGTCGTCCCGCAACACGACGGCGCTTTCGGGCGCGTAGAAGACGCCGGCGAACTCGATCCCGACCGGGTCGTCCTCGTCCCCGTCGAAGGTGATCGAATCGGCGGACGAGTAGATCCAGAGGTTGCCGGCCACGTCGTCCTCGGCGATCACTGATGCCCGGTCGCCGATCGTGATTTCCTCGGTGTTATAGATCTGGAATCGCGTCCCCGTGGTCGACTGCACGGTCGTATCGTCCGACAGCGCGATGGAGCCATCGACGTGGAGGTCGGTGTCCTCCCCGCCGGCGACGTCCATGGTCGCATCATCGTGCATCATGAAATCGCCGTCGACGAGCACGTCGACCTTCCCGTCGAGGTCGTCGACGACGATTTCGCCGTCGCCGTCGACGACGACGTCGCCGTCGGCGTGGAACGTCACCCCGTTTTCGATCTCGAGCGTCCCGTCGTGCACCTCGACGTCGCCGTCGACGTAGGTGTCCTCCTGAATGGTTTCGAGGTCCCCCGACCCGATCGAAAGCCCCCCGTCGATGGTCGTTCCGGTCTCGTCGATCCGTCGATCCGCAACCTCGTCGATCCGCTGTCGGATCGCGCCCGAAACGGGATCGAGATCCTCGAAGACGTCGGTCTCGCCCATCTCCCCGGTGACCGTGAGTGTGTCCGACTGTCCCCCTGGTACCTGATAATCCTCGGCGATCAGATCCCCCCGTATCAGGATCTCCTCGGTGTTGCCGCCACCGCCGGCCGTCAGGTGGAACCCGTCTTTGGCCTGTACCACGGCCTCCTCGCCCGCCGTGTTCGGGTCGTAGGTACCGTCCGAGGAGTCGTAGCTATCCGCTTCGAGCGTGTGGATGCCTCCGAACTCCATGCGTGCCTGCCCGGTCGAGGAGATGGCCGCGTCGAGCGTCGGGTGTTCCAGCTTTGTTCGGAGCGTCACCTCGACGGAGTCCTCGGTCGTCTCGACGACGGTCGCCCGCGTTCGCGACTCGAAGTACGTCGCCCACGCCTCGGCGTAGTCGCTCGTGACGGTGATCGTCACCTCCCTGTCGACGAGCGGGTTGGAGACGTTTCCGTGAGGAAAGAGTCGTTCGGACCCGGCTCCGTCCTTCTCGATGGCGATCCCGTCGTGGACCCCCTCGTCGCCGGCGGCGATCGTCACGAGCGGGAGCGTGAGCGTCTCCGTGCTGGTCGCGTCGCGGTAGTGGAACTCCGGGGGCGACACCATCCGGACGCCGGTTCCGTCGTCGCGCCAGACGCCCCCGCCCTGATAGGCGATCGTCTCACCGTGGTGTTCGTACACGACGGCGCCGAGCGTGACGGTCCGGGTTTCGCTCTCCCCGGGGATCTCGTTTCCGCTCCCGTCGACGGCCGTCACCTCGATCTCCATCCGCCCGGAGTCCTCCTCGACGCGAAGGTCGCTCCTCTCTGCGGCGCCGAGCGACACGTGCCGTCGGTCGGACTCGCCGTGAGCGACCAGGCTGGCCTTCGAGTCGACTTGCGTCATCGCCGCTTCGGCCTGTCCGAGCTCCGCGGCCGCCTGCGAGTCCGAGAGGGCGACGGACCCGACGGCGACGACCGAGCCGATGACGATCATCGACATTCCCAACAGGAGGACGGCGCCGATCACCTCGCTTTGGGCGCGCGTCTCCCGAAACATGCGGAATGATTCATCGAGGAGACCATTATGCCTTCGGGTACTGTTATCATGTTTGAGAACGGTCGTAGGGCGGCCCGGCCACGTCCCGACCGCTGCTCACCGTCGGTTGACGTCGATCGGCGCTCCGGTTACGTGAAGGAACGTGACCCGCGGGACGTCGGCGTCGAAGAGCGGATCGACGCCGGCGAGCGCCGTATCGAAGTGGACGGTGCCGCCGGAGCGGAGGGTCGTCTGCCCGCCCACGACGGCTCCCTTTATCGATCCGCCGGCGGCGACCCTGACGGTCCCGGAGCCGGTCGAATCGGAAGGCGCGTAGATCACGCCGACGAACGCCGCGTTGCTCACCTCGATCGTCGCGTCGCGGGTGCCGTACACCCACATTCGCGAGGCGACGTCGCCGTCGATGTCGACCGTGCTGCCGCCGGTCACGTGGACGTCGCGGGTGACGAACAGCCGAACCCGTCCGCCGTCGCCGACGACTTCGACGTCGTCGCCCGCGAGCGCGAGGTCGCCGTCGACCGCCAGCCGGACGTCGCCGTCGGAGACGTCCAACTCGAGCGTTCGTCCCTCGAGGTTCAGCTCGTCGAGCGCGTACCGACCCGCGGTCAGCGTGAGCGTCCCGGAATGCTCCGTCGAATCGACGAACCGCCTGCCGTCGATCGCGGCCGTCTCGTCGTTGTCGTTGTCGGCGGCGAGCGAGGACCGCTCGGCGTGGACGTGCGCGTCGATCGGTCTCGGGGAGCGCACGCTCGCGTTGGCCGCGGTCCAGCCGGTCACCTCGGCGTTGCCACGCAGGGTGAGCGAGTCGCCGTAGGCCGCGTTGCCGTGGATCGTCGAGCCGCCGCCGACGTCGATCAGGCCGTCCGCCTCGGCGTCACCGAACACCTCGGCGCCGCCGCGGAGCCGAAGGTCGCCGGCGGTCGCGACCCGACCCTCCTCGTTTTTCGATTCCGTGTAGGGCCCGACGGAGGAATTGTAGCCGTCAGTGAACGCCGAGCCGCCCACGCCGCTGATCTCGAAGCGGCTCGTCGCGGTGCCGGAGGCGGCGTCCCGCAGACGCCGGTCGGGGTCGTCGGTCGCAAGCCGGAGGGTGACGCGGGAGGCATCGTGGTCGTACGAGACGGTGCCGCCGGTCCGTGACTCGAAGAACCGTCCCCATGCCTCGTAGTAGTCGCTCTCGACCGTGACGTGGACCGTCGCCGCGGAGAGCGGGTTCCGGCGGTCGGGGTTCGCGGGGTCCGGATAGATCCGTTCGCGCGGGCCGCCGGGCGACACGATCGCCGATCCGCCGGTCGCCGTTCCCGAGTCGACGAGCGGCACGGGCATCGTGAACGTCGTGCCCCGGTAGTGGACCGGCGGCGGCGACACCATTCGGGTGTGTTCCCCCTCGGATCGCCAGACGCCGCCGCCCTCGTAGGCGACCGCGTCGCCGCCTCGCTGGTAGGTGACCCCGCCGAGCGATCGATCGACGAGCGTCTCCTCGACGGTGGTGCCCGTCTCGTCGCGCAACTCGACCAGCAACCGACCCTGATCGGGGTCGACGGACGTCGTCCCGCGGGCGTTTCGCGGGAGCGTGACCGCCCGGGCGTCCGACTCGCCGGCCGCGACGAGGGCGGCCTTCGAGGCGAAGCTCGTGAGCGACGTCTCCGCACTCCGCAGATCGGCGTCGGCCTGACGGTCGCCCAAAAGGACGCCGCCAACGGCGACGGTGGCGGCGACGACGAGCAGCGAGACCCCGAGGATCAACACGGTGCCGACCAGCTCTGACTGCGCGCGATCGCCACGCTGCCGCCGCTGGGTGGATCGAACCCGTTCCTCTCGCCCGCGGCGACGCGTCATCGTTCGTCCGTAGGCCCGGAACCGTATATAAGACATCATGCGATCCGATGCCATGCCCGGGTCGTCATTTTCAAACCCCTGCCGCGACTGTGGGTACGTATGGAAGCCGAGCGCGAGGTACTCGACGTGTTGGCACGGAACGCCCGTGAAGAGATCGACGACATCGCGGCCCAAACCGGACTCGACGCGGCGGCGGTCGAGGAGGCGATCGCGACGCTGGAGGCGAACGGCGTCGTCCACGGCTACCAGGCGGTGATCGACTGGGACGGCGTCGACGAGGGGAGGATCCGCGCGATCGTCGAGATCAACGTCGAACTCGACCGCGAGACGGGTTACGAGCAGGTGGCCGACCGGATCGCGAAGTTCCCGGCCGTCGACGCGCTCCACCTCGTCTCGGGCGACTACGACTTCGCCGTCGAGGTGCTCGGCGAGTCGATGCAGGACGTCTCGCGGTTCATCTCCGAGCAGGTCGCTCCGATGCCGGAGGTCACCCAGACGGTGACCCACTACATCATGGAGACGTACAAGGACGGGGGGATCCGCTTCGAGGACGGCGACGAGGACGACCGGCTCTCCGTCTCGCCATGAGGCTCTCCGAGCGTGCACGGGATCTCCCGCCGTCGGGGATCCGGAAGTTCTTCGAGCTCGCGGAGGCGCGTGACGACGTCATCTCGTTGGGGGTGGGAGAGCCGGACTTCTCGGCGCCCTGGGCGGCCCGAACCGCCGCCATCGACTCGTTGGAGCGCGGGAAGACCTCCTACACCGCCAACCGCGGGATCGCCGAGCTTCGCGAGCGGATCGCGGCCCACCACGAGCGCTACGACCAGCGCTACGACCCCGAGACGGAGATCGTCGTCACGACGGGCGCGAGCGAGGCGGTCGATCTGGCGTTTCGCGCGCTCGTCGACCCCGGCGACGTCGTCGCCGTCCACGAGCCGACCTACATCTCCTATGCGCCCGGGATCGAGCTGGCCGGCGGGGAGCCGCTGTCGGTCCCGACCCGTGCGGCCGACGACTTCGCGCTCACCCGCGAGCGGCTGGAAGCGGCGGGCGCCGAGGCCGCCGACCTGCTCGTCCTCTGTTACCCGAACAACCCGACCGGCGCGACGATGGACGGGGCGGAGCTCGCCGAGGTGGCCGCGTTCTGTCGGGAGAACGGCCTGCGGGTCGTCGCCGACGAGATCTACTCGGCGCTCACCTACGGTGGCGACCACGCGTCGATCGCGACCCAACCGGGCATGCGCGAGCGGACGGTCGTCGTCAACGGCTTCTCGAAGGCGTACGCGATGACGGGGCTTCGGCTCGGCTACGCGCTCGGACCGGCCGACGCGATCGACGGGCTGAACCGGATCCACCAGTACACGATGCTATCGGCGCCGACGACTGCCCAACACGCGGCGATGGAGGCGCTCGATCGCTGTGATGACGAGGTGCGCGAGATGGTCGACGAGTACAACCGTCGTCGCCGGCTCGTCGTCTCACGGTTCAACGGGATGGGCCTCGACACGTTCGAGCCGAAGGGCGCCTTCTACGCGTTTCCTGACTGCGGCGGCGACGACGAGCGTTTCGCGGAGGAGCTGCTCGAATCACAGGGCGTCGCGGTCGTCCCCGGCTCCGTCTTCGGCGCCGGCGGCGAGGGCCACCTCCGCGTCTCGTATGCGACCTCGATGCGGGAGCTGAAGGAGGCGACCGACCGCATCGCGACGTTCGTCGACGAGGAATGGTCCCCCTGAGACCTCCTGACGCCCCGTCATCGACGCTGCCGCGGTCGACGGATACAACCCCGACGCCGGCGAACGAGTGGGCATGAGCGAGCTTCCGCTGGAACACGTGCACGTCGCCCCCGACGACGCCGAGAACGCGTCAGCCGTCTTCGTCCTCCACGGGCGCGGCGCGGACGAGCAGGACCTCCTTCCGATCGCGAGCCGGCTTCCGGACGCGCTTCACGTCGTCAGCCTCCGTGCGCCCGACCCGTTACAGGGCGGCTACACGTGGTACGAACTCGACCTCTCGGGCGGCGGGCTGCATCAAAGCCAACCGCATCCCGAGGAGTTCGCTCGAAGCCTCGATCTGGTTCGCGAGAGCGTCGACGCCGCGGTCGACGCCTACGACCTCGACCCGACACGCGTCGGACTCCTCGGGTTCAGCCAGGGGGCGATCACGAGCCTCTCGTTGCTGCTTGCGGATCCCGGACGATACGCGTGGGTCGTCGCCTTACACGGCTACCTCGCGGACTCCCACGCCGACGTCGAGCCGGACGGGATCGAGGGGAAGCCCGTGTTCATCGGCGCGGGAACCGGTGATCGGGTCATTCCGGAGTTTCGGTCCCGAGAGGCCGCCGAGCGGCTGGAGTCGCTCGGCGCGGACGTGACCTACGAGACGTATCAGGCCGGCCACGGCGTCGGTCCCGACGAGCTGGCCGGCGTCGTCGCGTTCGTCGAGGGTCAGCTCTGAGGCGGGACGGTCGGGACGGGGAGCCACCTCGACGTCGTCGTTATCGGATGAGCAGGCGCAAAACCTCGCCCTTCAGGGCGGGGAGGATGTCAACCCGGCCTCGAAGTGGCCGCCCCCGCCCGCACGCTCTGTCCATCGACCTCGTGTGACCCGCCGTCGACGTCCTCATCGTACCATTCGGGCGGCTCCGGCGGCGGCACCTCCTCGGTCGGTCGGTACTGGAAGGTCAACCGGGCAGGTTCCCCGGTCGGTCCGTGGACGTACTCCATCCGAAATCCGATGAGCTCGCCGTCGGACGTGAACGTGGACGTGAGGGTGACGGCACGGTACTCCTCGCCGGCGACACGGAGCTCGTCGGCGGTTCCGGAGACCTGCACCAGCCGCCATCCACGCCAGTCGTCGCGTTCCGTCGTCGTCTCACCCGTGGCCAGCGCCGCGAAGAGCGCGTACTGCGCTCGATCCTCGAGGAGGGATGCGACCGGGCGCTCGTCGACCGGCGCGCTCGACGTTCGGTCGGTGTCGTTCTCGAGGATCCGCGAGTGTGTCCGGTTGCCGTCGGCCCAGTGTTCCTCGCGTACGCTCGGCTCGTCGTCCCCTGCACCGTCACCGCCCGTCGCAACCACGCCGTCCATCTCGACGAGGAATCGGTTCGACGAGTGGATCCATGCGTCCGCCCGGACCGCGTTCCGGTCGCCGAACCACGGCGTCGGTGCGGGACCCTCGTACTCCAGCCAATACGCGCGCTCCACGCCGTCGAACAGCTCCCGATGGGTCTCGATCAGCGTTGCGGCGTCGACGACGCCGTCCGCGTCGGCTCCGGGCGGGTACGGCGAATGGCCGGATTCGTCTTCCGTCGAGTCCGTTTCGTCCGTCCCGTCGGATGCGGTCGGCCCCGACCCGTCCGGATCGTCCGAGGCCGACGGCGACGAAGCGTCCCCCGGTTCGTCGATCGACTCCGACGCCGAGGGATCGTCCGCGACGAACGGTCCCACGGCGGGCAGCGCGCCGACGCCCGGAAGCACGAGCAGCGAGACGCCGAGCACGAGGACGAGGACCAACGCCGGCGCCGCTCCGTTCGGGAGCGACGGCGGCGGATCCGGCTCCGGGACGGTCAACGACGTTCCGAGATGCTCACGCGCGATCCGCTCCCCTCGCTCCCGCTCGATCCCGTACGCCAGCAGGTCACGGAGGTCGGCCGGCGACAGGAAATCGGCGTCGACGTCGGCCGCGAGCCGGCGGACTCGGGGTCGATCCCGGAGCCCCACGGCGACGTCGACATCCGGGGGGAGCGAGCGCGTGAGCGTACCGGCGACCGCGACCCGTGCCGTCGCCCCGTCCTCCGTGATCCCGGCTCCGCCCTCGGCGACGACGACTCCGTCCTCGACCCGCGTTTCATAGCCCCGTTCGGCCCACGCCGCAGCGAGAAAGGCGCGTCGCTCCGCGGCCGACAGCGAGCGGAGCCGGACGGCGAGGGCCTTCGGCGCGAGTAACGCCACGTTCGAAGGTGTATCGCGGCGGTCTCAAAGGTTTCGGCGGTCGGGATCGGTGGGTCGGAGCCCGCCGGCTCCGGCAGGTTGAAACCGCCTCGGTTCCGATCGATGGTATGAGCGTGGAACAAGCGTCCGTGGAGGACCTCGGCCGCGAACTCGGCGAACTGATCGCCCGAACGCCGGAGTACGAACGGTTCGAGGAGGCCCGTGAGGCGGTCCAGCGGGACGCCGAGGTGCAAGAACGGATCGGGGAGTTCGAACAGCTGCGCGCGGAGTTCATGCAGGCACGCCAGACCGGACAGGCGACCCAATCGGCGCTCCGGGAGGTCCAGAACGCACAGAGCGAACTCCATTCGATGCCGATGATGAAGGAGTTCCTCGACGCCCAAGACGAGCTCAACGAAACCCTTGAGGCGGTCAATCAGGCGATTTCGGAGCCGCTCGCGGTCGACTTCGGCGGCGAGGCCGGTGGCTGCTGCCAGGATTAACGGCTCCCGGTACGGGCGACGCGCTGATCGTCCCCGCTCCAGATCGTCTCCGCTCCCGATCTTCCAACGTTTATACGTGGTCCGGACGAAACCCATCCATGACTCTCGGAGACGCGACGGAGGCCGTTCGATGACGACACAGCGGCTCCACCCCCGCGTGCGGCTCGTCTGGATCGTCCGCGCGGTTCTTTTCGCCGGACTGCTCTCGCTGCCGTTCGTCGGCGGATTTCACTTCGGCTACCTCCCCGAGTGGGCCCCGGTCGCCGTCGGCGGCTTCCTTCTCGTCGTCGGCGTCGTTCACGCGATCCTCCGTTATCGTCGCTGGAGCTACGAGATCCGCGAGGACGCGCTCTATCTGGACCGCGGCGTCGTCACGCAGGTCCGCACCGCGGTGCCGCTCGTCCGGATCCAGCACGTCGACTCGCGACGCGGTCCCGTCGAACGAGGCGTCGGCCTCGCCTCCTGTGTCGTCTACACGGCCGGCTCCCGCGGCGCGGACGTCCGTATTCCCGGGCTGACACCCGAGGGCGCGGACGACCTCCGCGAGGAGTTGAAACGGCTCGCGATCCGCGCGGACGGGGAGGACGCGGTGTGAAACTCGCCACCCAGTCGATCCCGTATCGAGCACTCCAGAAGGTCGCGGGACTCGTCGTGTTGGTCTTCTTCCTCGTGAACGCGAACGAGTGGGGAAGCTTCGGGGTCGCCGTCGTGATCTCGTCCGCCATCCTGCTGATCGCGCTCGGCTACGAGGTCGCTTACTACCAACGATTCGACTACGAGCTGACGGACGACACGCTCGACATCGGCTCCGGCGTGATATCCAGACGCGAACGGGAGATCCCCTACGGACGGATCCAGAACGTCGACGTGAGCCGGAACGTGATCCAGCGGGCGCTCGGGATC
This sequence comes from uncultured Halobellus sp., assembly GCA_964538415.1. Lineage (GTDB taxonomy): Archaea > Halobacteriota > Halobacteria > Halobacteriales > Haloferacaceae > Halorubrum. Next base: position 1,679 of record CAZIFX010000067.1, on the reverse strand, counting down.
GCCGCCGTCGACCTGGAAACCGCCGGCGGCTCCAGCACCGAGGGGTCGATCCGCTACGTGACGCCGGCCGAGGCGACGCGGCTCCAGCGGGAGGTTCAGCGCCGGAAGTCCGGCGCATCGAGGACGGGCGAGGCCAACGAGCGCGACGAGCCGGTCGAACCGACGGAGGAGGACCTGTTCGTCATCACGCCCGGCGAGCTCGCCTTGGTCGGCGCGCTCTCGTTCGACGGGCGACTCATCGGGCTGTTGGCCTTCCTCGGCTCCGGCTCCTTCCCGGTTCTCTCCGGTTTCCTGCCGGGTACGTCGGCCGCGATACTCACCGCGACCGCCATCGTCGTCATCGGGCTGTTGTTCATCATCTCGTGGATCATCGGCGCGGCGCTGGCCTTCTCGAACTACTACGGCTTCCGGCTCTCGCGGGCCGGCGACGAGCTACGGTACGAGCGTGGGCTCTTCCGGCGATACAGCGGCTCGGTCCCGACCGAGAAGGTTCAGACGCTGACCGTCGCGGACAATCCCGCGAAGCGGGCGCTCGGATACGCCAGCCTCACCATCGAGACGGCGGGTTACGCGCCCGGACAGGGCGGCGACCTCGGCAGCCAAGCGGCGGTGCCGATCGCCACGACCGACCGCGTCTACGACCTCGCTCGTGAGGTCGAGACCTTCGGCGATCCCTCGTTCAGCCGCCCGCCGAGGCGGATCCGCTGGCGATACGTTTTCCGGTACGCGATGGTCGTCGCCGCCCTGACCGGCATCCTCTTCGCGGTCGACTGGTGGGTCGCTGCCGAGATCCCGTGGTACGGCTCGTTGGCGTTGCTGCTGGCCGTCCCGCCGGCCGCCCATCTGAAGTGGAAACACCGCGGCTACTGGCTCGGCGAGAACCACCTGCTCACGCGCAACGGCTTCTGGAGCCGGCAGGTGAAGATCGTCCCGTACTACCGCATCCAGAACGTGATCGACACCCGAACCGTCTTCCAGCGGCGCTGGAACGTTGCGACGATCGTCGCCGACACGGCCGGCACGGGGTCGCTCGTCGGCAGCGACGCCGCGGCGGTCGACTTCGATACCGAGGAGGCCGTCGAACTCCGTGAGGAGTTGAACGACCGCCTGCAGGATTCCCTGTCGGAACGTCGCGCCCGCCGAACCGCCTTCGAGTGGTTCGAGGGCGACGTGGCGGAGTCGGAGCCGGACGGGCCGATCAAACACGAGCCGATCGATGACGAACCGGTCGAGGAGCCGATCGATGACGAACCGACCGAGGAGCCGATCGACGACGAACCGACCGACGGCCGACCGATCGCGGAGCCGATCAGCGACGAACCGATCGAACACGAGCCGATCGATGACGAACCGACCGACGGCCGACCGATCGACGACCGATCGGCGGACGAGGAGCCGACCGACGGGGCCGTAAGGCCCGACTTCTCCTCGGCCGGACGCGACTACTCACGCCCCGCGGAGCGGATCGATTCCGGCGACTACGCGGTCGATCGATATCCGTCCGACGCCGACGTCGCGTATCGACCGGACGCTGACGGTCGTGGCGACGGCGCTCGGCGTGAAGCGAACGATCCCAAAGCGGACCACGGCGGAGCTGACGTTCCCAAAGGGGACGATCGCGGAGGCAATGACCGTGGGAAAGCCAATGACCGTGGGGAAGGTAATGAGGGCGCGGAAGG
>CAZIFX010000066.1:0-11638 GCA_964538415.1 uncultured Halobellus sp. | reverse complement strand
CCGAGACGACGGTGATCGGGTGGTCGTCCGGCGCCGTAGTCGGGTGGTCGTCCGGGGAGGTGAGGAGGACGCTCGCCCCGATCGCCAGCCCGACGCCGAACGTGCCCAGCCCGATCTCGGTCGGCGACTGCAGCGCCAGCGGCACGCGATTCACGAGAAGGTCGCGCGTCACGCCGCCGGCGAACGCCATCGCGAGGCCGACGACGGCGATGCCGAACACGTCGAATCCCTCACGGATCGCCTTCGTCGAGCCGACGAGTGCGAACGCGATCAGCCCGACGGCGTTCATCGGGACGAACGGGTCGCCGGCCCACGCGAGGACGAGATCGGAGGCCACTGACGGCGACTACGGGAACCGTCGACTTGAACGCCCCGTTCGCACGGGAGAGCGCCATGGAGGCGGCCCGTCCGGATGCGGCCCGTACAGCCCGTGCGGACTCGTGCCGCCGCCGCTTCCCGGCACGACCTCGCTCCTTGATGACCCCGTTCTCGATAAGCCCCCTCCCCGACGGCCACCTCGGACCGCTCACTCGACGTGTCGCCGCAGCACCTCGCTCCCGTCCGTCATCGACGCGATCGGATCGTCGGGGTCGTCGTGTTCGTACACCCACCAGTCCACGTCCGCACGGCGGCCCGCATCGACGAGCCGCGGGAGGTCGAGGTCGCCCGCCCCGAGCGCGACCGGCTCGCCGGCGTTGACGTCCGCGTCGGAGACGTGGACGTGGGTGATTCGGTCGGCGTAGCGGTCCAGAAGCGCCGCCGGGTCGACCCCAGCGACGGCCGCCCAGCCGAGGTCGAGCTCGAAGCCGAGCCGGTCGTCCGTGCGAGCGAGCAGCTCGTCCATGGCCGTCGACCGCCCGCCGTCGACCGCGACGAACTCGTGGTCGTGGTGGTGATACGCGAGCGAGAGGTCGGCTACGGCGAGGTCGTCGACGAGCGCGTTCAGCCGGTCGGCGACGGCGTCGATCCGGTCGACGGTCTCGAATCGGTTCGGATCGAGCCAGGGGACGACCAGCGTGTCACAGCTCAGCCGGTCGTACAGGTCGACGACGGCGTCGCGTTCGGCTTCGAGCGCCTCGATCGGGACGTGCGCGGCGGCGGAAGCGAGGTCGTTGCGGACGAGCGCCCCCCGAACCTCCTCGAGGGGTGTCTCTCGAACCCGGTAGGCGAACTCGACCCCGTCGTAGCCGGCGTCGCCGACCCGGTCGAGGACCGCCGGCAGCGGCTTCTCGAGCGACCGAAGCGTGTAGAGTTGCACGGCGAGTCGCGTCATGGTGGGATCGCGAGCCGCAGGGTCGAAAACGATCCGGGATCCGACCCGGCGGGACCGCGCGCTTTCGGTAATTAAAACGAGGTCCACTCCGTCGGCCCGCCGACGCGTTCGCGGGCGCGGAACTGGCGCTCATCGTCCTCCACCCGCGTCTCGACGACGAGCTCGAACGGCTCGTGAAGCGTGTGTACCACCTGCTCGTCGTGGGTCTTGGAGCCGATGACGCCGACGAGGGGCCAGCTCTCGCCGGAGCACTGTGAAGCCATCACGCGGGTGAACTGGTAGATCCGTTCGGGGTCCCAGTACATCAACAGCTGTGAAAGCGAGTGGATCCCGACGGCACGCTCGATGCCGGCGGAGGACTCCACGACGTCGGTGAATTTGATCCCGATGTCGGTGAGGTTGCCGGCGCTGGCGACGTACTTCGTCGTCGCCGTGTCCGAACGCTTCTCGCCCTGTTCGTGGGTGACACAGTCGATGACGACCAAGTCGTCGTCGGGACGGCCCGTGATCCGATCGTAGTCGTCCCGGACCTTCTCGACGGCCCGACCGGTCGAGACCACGACGGGCGCGTCCGACCACGCGGCGAGAATTCGCACGAGGAGTTCGTACTTCCCGCTCATCGGCGGACCGCTGACCAGAACGCTGTCCGCACGGCGAACGGCGTCGGGAAGCACGGTCATCGTTTTCCCGTGGGGCCGAGTCGCGTAAAACCCTTCCGAGGGATCACTTTCGGAGCATGGAGGGAAGGTCCAGCGAGGACGGCGGCCCGCCGTCCCGCTTCCGGAGAAGTGTCAGTTCACGTAACGCACCGGGGAACGCGGCGGGAAGCGGTGAGGAACGGGGTGCTCCGGCGTCGTCGACCAGTTCGTTCCACACCGTTTCGGCGTCGTCGACCGGCGCTTCGAGCGCCTTCGTGCGTCCCTCGTCGTACGCGAGTTGGATCAGGCTTCGGCCGTAAGCGCTCTCCGCGGTATCCACGACGCGGTCGAACTCCGCCGGATTTCCCTCGTCGCAGGCCTCGGCGACGCCGAGCGCGAACGCCCGTTCGATGGCCTCTCCACGACCCAGCGCCGTCCAGTTCGTTCCGTACGTTCGGTCGTACATCAGTGCGTCACCGTCGTGACCGATCCGACGCGGATCCCGCCGTCGGTGAACTCGACGTCCCGAATGTCGGTGTCGATGCCCGTTCCCCGCATCTTCAGTACCTGTATCCCGCGGCGCATCCCCTCGTCCTCGAGATAGTTGTGCAGGAAGACGACCCCGTGAGCGAGATAATGTTCCTCCGAGTAGGCACTCGGGTCCGTCATCTCCGAGATGAGCAGGGTAGTCGCTCCGCAGCGTTTCAGCGAGGAGAGCAGCTGGATCATCGTGTCCTCGTCGTCGTCGAGCAGAAACCGCAGCAGCATCGTCGAATCGAGGACGACCCGGTCGATGTCTCGGGAGTTGATGAAGCCGGTGAGCCGGTTCGTCACCCCCGACCGATCACGACGTTCGCCGGGAACGCCGAAGAACCGGCGGCCATCGGAGGAAAACGAGTCGAGAAAGGTCACCCGGTCGGTCTCGAGCGCGCGGTCGAATCCGAAGTCGTACCCGCCCATGTCCTCGCGGATCCCCCCTTTCGTCTCGTGCATGCTGACGTAGAGTACGTTCTCCCCGTTTCGGGCACCCTGGGCCGCGAACTGTGAACAGAACGTCGTCTTGCCGCTTCCGGGCGGTCCGCTCACGACGTACAGGCGCGCTCCCGGGAAGCCGCCGCCGACGAGTTCGTCGAACCCCGGAACGCCGCTGGAGACTCGCATGGCTGCAGTCGAACGGATCGCCGCATAAACGTTGGCCTCCAATTTTCACCGGCGAGAACGGCCGTCGACGTCGCGGTGGGATCGACGAGGCGAGCGAGACGACGACTCAGGTCTCGGCGGGTCGCTCGGCTTCCTCGTCCTCGCCGCCGTCGATCTCGGGGGCAACCCAGACGACGAACCGATCCTCGGACGTGACGATGCCGTAAACGCCGTCCTCGTCCGTCGTGGTCGCTTCGTCGACGTCCTCGGGAGAGACGTCACGCACCTGAAACACCTCGTCGACCATCCAGCCCACCGTGCCACCCTCGGCGAGTCGGTCGTCGTCGAAGACGACGATCCGCTCGCGAGGACCGATCTCGTCGATCCCGAACAGGGTCTTCGGATCGACGATGGTCGTCGTTCGTCCGCGGAGATCCATCACGCCTTCGACGTGGTCCGGCGAGTTCGGGATCCGCGTGAGCTCGCCCGCGTCGACGATCTCGTCGATGACGCCGATGTCCAGACAGTACGTCCCGTCGCCGAGGCCGAACTCCAACACCTTTGTGGGTTCGGCGTCCGACTCGATGGCTGCCATGTGAGGTCCTGCGATGATATGAGTGATAACCATGTCCCCGGAATTATCAGCGGTGAATACTGGGTCCGTGGGTTTATGCTGGTTCTGGGTAGCCGTTCGGGCATGAGTAGGACGAGGGATCGAGGCGCCGATCCCGGCGGCACCCCGAGGGCGGTCGTCGTCGACGACTCGCCGTTCATGCGCGGGTTGATCGCCGACCTGCTGGCCGACGGCGGCGTGTCGGTGGTCGGCGAGGCCGGGGACGGCGCCGAGGCGTTGTCGGTCGTCGCGGAGAAGCACCCTGACGTGGTGACGATGGACGTCGAGATGCCCGGCATGGACGGGCTCGAGGCGGTCGAGCGTCTCATGGCCGAGACGCCGACGCCGGTGTTGATGCTCTCGGCGTACACGGACGAGGGCGCGGAGGTCACCTTCGAGGCGCTCGAGCGGGGCGCCGTCGATTTCTTCGCGAAGCCCGGCGGCGAGGTGTCGGCCGGCGTCTCACGACGGGCGGACCGGCTCGTCGAGGCGGTTCGATCCGTGGCCGGAGCGGATCTCGACGCTGCGGCCTCCGATCGAGCGTCGACGGTCGAGCACGGGCTCACGACGGAGAAGGCCGCCGACGTCGACGATCCGTTGACGGTCGTCATCGGCGCGTCGACCGGCGGACCGAACGCCGTCGAGCGCGTCATGGCCTCGCTTCCGGCGGCGGACTGTCGGGTCCTGATCGTCCAACACATGCCCGAGGCGTTCACCGCGCGGTTCGCGGCGCGACTGGACGAGGCCTCCGCATACGACGTCCGCGAGGCGACCGATGGCGCGCGGATCGGCCCCGGCGACGCCGTCGTCGCCCGCGGCGGCACGCACACGCACGTGGACGGCTACCGAGCGGGTCGGCTTCGGATCAAACTCGAGGCGGACGACTCGCTGCCCGTAACGCCCGCCGTGGACGTGACGATGCGCTCGGCCGCGGCGGTCGTCGACGACCCGCTCGTCGGCGTCGTCCTGACGGGCATGGGCGCCGACGGCGCCGAGGGGATCCGCGCGATGGACGCCGCGGGCGCACGGACCATCGCACAGAGCGAGGAGACCTGCGTCATCTACGGCATGCCGAAACGGGCCGTCGAGACCGGCGCGGTCGACGAGGTTCACGACCTCGAGGCGGTCGCCGACGCGATCGTCAGGGGTGAAGCCTGATGGACTCCCACCGGGGCGCCTTCGTCGCCGAAGCGAGGCAGGGAGTCACCGATCTCAACAACGCGCTGTTGGCGCTCGAGGCCGACCCCGAAGACGACGAGGCCATGGACGACGTCTTCCGCGTCGCACATACGTTGAAGGGGAACGCGGCCGCGATGGGGTTCGAGGACGTTTCCTCGTTCGGGCACGCCCTGGAGGACCTCCTCGATGCGATCCGACGGGGCGAGCGGACGGTCACCCCCGAGGTCATGGACCTGCTCTTCGAGGGGGTCGACATCGTCGAGGCGATGGTCGCCGAGATCGCCGACGGCGGCGACGTCGTGACGGATCCCTCGGACGTCGAGCGACGGCTCCGCGAGATGGAGGAGCGGGGGATGCTCTCCGAGGGCGGCGGGGACGTGGATGCCCCAAGGGATGACGAGAACGCGGACGCCGCGGGGAGTGGCGACGAGTCAGTCGACGAGTACGATCCCGGAACCGACCCCACGTCCGCCGTGTCACCGCTCCCCGAATCCGCCGCCGAGCTCGACGGCGCCGCCCTCGTCCACACGGAGGTAACGATCGGCGAGACGTCGATGCCCGGCGTCGACGCGACGTTCGTCATGCAGGCGCTCGAGACGTTCGACGGCTACGCGACCGACCCGGACCCCGCGACGCTGGAAGCGGGGAAGTACGACGGCGGATTCGACGCCCTCGTCGCCGCCGACGATCCGGCGGTCGTCGTCGACGGACTCGAGGCGCTCACGCAGGTCGAGGCGGTCGAGGCGGTCCTCGTCGACGACCGGCCGTCCGGCAACGGGGAGACGACCGACGAGGAACGGCCGTCCGGCAACGAGGGGACGACCGACGAGGACGATGGTGCCGGCGACTCCGGCGACTCCGGCGACGGTAGCGCCGGCAGCGCGGCCGCCCGCGACCGGATCACGTCGATCCGGGTCGACGTCGATCAGGTCGACGAGCTCTACGGCCTCGTCGAACAGCTCGTCACGAGCCGGATCAAGCTCCGACGGGAGCTCGAGGAGGCCGACGTCGAATCCGACACGCTCGACGAGCTGGACAAGCTCGCCTCCAGCCTGCAGGACACCGCGATGGACATGCGGCTCATCCCGTTCTCGCAGGTCTCCGACTCGTTTCCCCGGCTCGTCCGTGACGTCGCCCGCGACGTGGACAAGGAGGTGACCTTCGGCGTCGAGGGTGGCGACGTCGAGCTCGACCGCACCATCCTCACGGAGATGCGCGACCCGCTCGTTCACGTCCTGCGGAACGCGGTCGACCATGGCATCGAGCCGCCCGGAGAGCGCGAGGCCGCCGGCAAGGATCCGATCGGCCACGTCCGGCTGACCGCCGAGCGCGACCGCGACCACGTCGTCATCGAGGTGGCGGACGACGGCGGCGGGCTCGATCCCGACTCGCTCCGGGAGAAGGCCGTCCGGGAGGGCATCGAGAGCCGCGAAGCGGTCGAGATGATGAGCGACGAGGAGGCGTACGACCTCGTCTTCCGTCCCGGCTTCTCGACGGCCGAGGAGGTGACGGACGTCTCCGGCCGCGGGGTCGGCATGGACGTCGTCCGCACCACCGCCCGCGACCTCGACGGCTCCGTCTCCATCACGAGCGACCCCGGCGGGGGGACCACCGTCCGGTTCCGGCTCCCGGTCACCGTCGCCATCGTGAAGGTGATGTTCGTCGACGTCGGCGGCACGGAGTACGGGATCCCGATCAAATCGATCGCGGAGGTCGCCCGCGCCGACGACGTCGAGACGGTTCACGGGGACGAGGTCGTCCGCCACGAGGGCGGCCTCTATCCCGTGATCCGGCTCGAGGAGCGGCTGGAGACGACGCCCGACGACGTCAGGGATGCACCCGTGGCCGCTTCCGACGGCGGATCCGCCGTGGCCGACGCCGAGGCCGTCGCGACGACCGCCGAATCCGCCACGACGGACTCCGATTCCACCACCACGAGCGCTGGTTCCGCCGCTGACGGCATGATCATCCGTATTCGCGAGGAGACGAGGCAGGTCGCGCTACGCTGTGATGCCGTGTTGGACCAGGAGGAGGTCGTGGTGAAACCGCTCGACGGTCCGCTCTCGGGAACGCCCGGTCTGAGCGGCACCGCCGTGCTCGGCGACGGCGACGTCGTGGCGGTGCTCGACGTGGTGAGCCTATGACCGGCGAGACCGCCTTCGAGGGCGTGTTGCGCCAGATCGACGATTCCGTCCCGTTCGAGCCCGGCTACTACAACGAGTCGTACCTCGACCGACGGATCACGGCCCGAATGCGACGCCGCGGGACCGACTCGCACGCGGAGTACGAACGGATCCTGCGCGAGGAGGCCGACGAACGGGAAGCGCTCATGGACGCACTCACGATCAACGTGACGGGGTTCTTCCGAAACCCGGAGATGTGGGAGGTCCTCCGGGAGGTTCTCAGCGAACTCACCGCCGAACGGCGGCGCGTCAGAGCGTGGTCCGCGCCGTGTGCGGACGGCCGCGAGCCCTACTCGCTCGCGATGCTCGCCAGCGACGACGACCGGATCGACGAGGGGAGCCTCGAGATCGTCGGCTCCGACATAAGCGAGGAGGCGCTCGCGAGCGCGAGGGATGGCGTCTACCACACCACCCGAACGACGGACATCGCCGAGGAACTCGACCTCCTCGTGGACCCGGATCGGCTCGTCGAGCGCGACGGCGACGTCTTCCGGGTCCGGCCGGCGGTCCGGCGACTGGTCGAGTTCGAGACGCACGATCTCATCCGCGACGGCGCTCGCGATCCGTTCGACGTCGTCCTCTGTCGAAACCTGCTCATCTACATCGACGCCGATCACAAGGGCGCGCTGTTCGACACCCTCGAGGCGTCGTTGGTCGAGGACGGCGTCCTCGTCGTGGGAATGACCGAGAGCGTCCCGCCGGATCGATCCGACCGATACGAACCGATCGACAAGCGTCGCCGCGTGTTCAGGAGGGCGTGATGTCGCTGTACCGATACGCTCGCGAGGGTAACGTCGAACGGCTTCGGGACGCGCTCGGAAGCGACAGCGCCGCCGTCCGGAGGCGAGCGCTCGAGCTGCTCGGCGAACTCGCCGACGAGGAGGATCAGGCGACGATCGACGCGCTGCTCCACGCGGCGACGAACGACGAGAACGACCACGTCCGAGGTGCGGCCATCGACGCACTCGATGCGGCCGGCCAAGCTGCAGTCGAACAGTTCCTCGCCGAGGTGACCGGCGGAAAGGGATCGGAGGCCGACTGGGTCACGGCGAGGAAGTTCGCTCGAGCACTGCGGGCGAACCGGCCGGAACTTCGGATGGCCGCCGCCAACGCCCTCGGTCGGATGGAGGAGCCAAACACGCTTCCCGTGGTCGTCGAGGCGCTCTCGGACGACGACCCACGCGTTCGGCTTCGAGCCTGTCAGGCCTGCGGATCGTTTGCCGACCCCCGGGCGATCCCCGGGTTGATCGAACGGCTGGACGACGAACCGCGGGTACGACGGGCTGCAGCCAACGCCCTCGGCGGGATCGCGACCGACCGGGCGCTCGCGCCGCTCATCGACCTCCTCGACGATCCCGACGAGTCGCTCAGGCGGATCGCGGCCGGCGCGCTCGGGGAGGCGAGCAACCCACAACCGGTCGAGCCGCTCGCTCGAACGTTGGGCGACGAGAGCGCGATCGTTCGGAACGCGGCGGTGTACTCGGTGATCGAGCTGCTCTCGAACGTGCCGACGGAGCGCAGCCACGCCGTACGCGACATGGTCGTCTCGGAGCTGAAGGCGGCCGACGACGCGACCGTCGTCGAGCCGCTCGTCGAGATCCTGACGGAGGCCCAACGGGAGCGACAGCGGCGAAACGCCGCCTGGATACTCGGTCGGGTCGCGGAGCCGGATTCGGAGGCAGCGATCGGCGCGCTCGCCGACGCGCTCGCCGACGACGACGCGCGGACCGCCCAGTTCGCCGCGACCAGCCTCAGGGTGCTTGGCGGACCGACCGTGGAGACGGAGCTTTTCGATCGGCTCGATCCCGAACGGCCCGAGGAGGCGCGGGCGAAGGCGGTGTTCGTGCTGGGAGCGATCGGCGGACAGGAGACCTTGACCCGACTCGAGAAGCTAACCGACGACGACAGCGCGGCGGTCAGAAAGCGGGCGTTCTCCGCCGTCTCGAAGCTTCGCGCAGGAGGTCCCTAAATGGCGAACGGCAGCGGAGAGTACAAGATCACGGACACGCAAGCACGGTTCGCGATCGCCGTCCGGGAGGGGCGACCGGTGAACGACGTCTCGTGGACGCCCGGACGAGTGCTGTTATCGAACCGCCGGCTGATACTCGCCGGCAACGACGGGAAACGGACGGTTCCGCTCTCGAAGCTCAGGGGCCTCGGCGGTCGCCACGACGCCAACCAGTCGATCGCGCGAGTTTCGAACTACGTGAGCTTCGATCTGGGCCAGCACGTGCTCATCGTCGCCGCAAGCGACCACGGCGCGTTCGAGCGCGACGTCTACCGCGCGCTGCTCGACCAGCGGACGCTGGTGGCGAAGCACCCGGCAGTGGCCGGGGGCGTGGTACAGGACGCCGAGTGGGAGCAGGCGCGGGTGAAGATCGACGAGGACGGGCTCAACGCCGCGATGGAAAGCGGCGCGTTCGTCGAGTTCGACCTCGACGACATCAGCGGCCTCAACGTTGCCCGGCGAACGGTCGGGGGGGAGAAGAAACCCGTGATCGAGGTGTCACACACCGACGGCGACGGAACCAGTATCGAGACGCACGTCGCCGGCGAGCCACGGCGCGTGCGGTTCGTCGAGGCCTGGCTCCGGAAGGGCGAGGAGCGGTCGTCGACGAACGTCGACCTCTCGAACCGGGATCGTGAGGTGTTGATGGCGCTGTACTCCGGCGTGTCGCCGTTCGAGATCCCCGCGTTTCTGGGGCTCGACGTCGACGTCGTCGAGGAGACGTTCGAGCGGCTCATCGAGCTGGAGGTGGTCGAGCAGGTCCGCGTGCGCCGGGAGGTGTCGCTCAACTCGCGTGGACGCAACATCGCTAGCGAGGCCATGAACGAGCAGTGACGTCGCGTTACCGAGTAGTGACGAACGGTCGGCAAGGGGTTTCCCGGCCGGAGCGCCGAACGCCGGCCTCGCCCGGTCCGGGTCGACCGATCAGCGCGAGGGGTTGGCCCCGGGGTCCCTGAAAAACCGGATCCGTCGGACGGGCCACCTACCGCGATTCGATCAGACGTTGACCGATTCGAGGTAGGTGCTGACGACCATCCGGCCCTTTCGAGTGAGCGCGATCCCCGCCGCGCCGTCGACGACGAGGCCGTCCTCGCGGAGCGACTCGAGGACCATCGACGTTCGCGTCGCGTCGCCGGTGATCACGTCGGCGACGCTCGCCTCGCCGCCGATCGAGTAGATGGAGACGAGGATCTCGAGCTGCTCCGCGGTCGGGTCGAGCGCCTCGACGTCCGCTTTGATCTCCTCGTACTCGAGCTTGAGGTAGCGGCCGAGCACGTTGAGCGCGCGTTCGTTGGGGACGGCGGCGATGGACGTCACGGTCCCCGTCTCCGAGGCGTGTTTAAATACGAGCGCGGGACGACGCGTTCCGCCGATCGTCCGCTCTGTTCGGTCGTAATCGATCACCGTCGAGAGGTCGACCGTGAACGGCTCCGGACAGTCGACGAAGCCGATGGCCCCCGGAGAGAGCTTCACCGCGGCGACGTGGTCCTCGGCGTCGGTGACGCGCCCGCCGACCTTCGCCGGATGTCTGACGGTGACGGCCACGTTGCGGAGGAGCGCCTTGAAAAGGACCCGAGTGAACCGCTCCATGTCGTCCGGTTCGCCCTCGACGACCGCCGTTCGGCGGGCCGATCCCTCGGTGTACGCGATGGTGACCGTGTCGCTGAAGAAGCTTCGGAGGTCGTTCGGGACGGTTCCGACGGCGACGTCGAAGACGGCCGCGAGCGGCACCGTCGTCCGCTCGTCGGCGGTCGCGAGGACGAGCCGTCGCTGGCTCAACAGGATCCGGCCGTTGACCGGCTCGTCGCGTCCGATGTCGGGCGTGTGCATCCGACCGACGAAGTCGGCAACGACGGACTCCTCCATCGATGCGAACTGCGATGGCTTCGCTCTTTACGCTTTCTCACCCGGTATCAGTGATGAAAACGAGGATGGCCCTGATTCGGCGCCGAACGGCCGACCGAGCGGCAAACGGCCGGTTGAGTGGCGAACGGCACCCGTCGTGCACCGCTGGGGTTGCGGAGGGAACAGCAAAGCCTAATGAGGTGGGCATCGAACCATCGGCTGATGCCCACGGTAGAATACCTCAACTACGAAGTGCTCGACGACCACGGCTGGTCAATGGACGATGACGATCTCTTCGAGCAGGCCGCCGACGCCGGTCTCGGCGACGAGGATTACGGGTCGCTCGAGGTGAATCAGGGCGAATACATCCTTGAAGCCGCGGAGGCGCAAGGATTCGACTGGCCCTTCTCGTGCCGCGCCGGTGCGTGCGCGAACTGTGCCGCCATCGTCACGGAGGGCGACATCGAGATGGACATGCAGCAGATCCTCTCGGACGAGGAGGTCGAGGAGAAGAACGTTCGCTTGACCTGCATCGGCAGCCCCACCGCCGACGAGGTCAAGATCGTCTACAACGCGAAACACCTCGACTACCTCCAGAACCGCGTCATATAACCGACGGTGTGAAACGCTCGTGTAACGAGCGCACCGTCTCATGGGATCGTGTCCGTTACGATCCCGCGGATCTTCTCCACACCGTATAGGGTGTCGTGAAACGATCGGCACGCCCGGTTCACCGATACCATCCATCAATCAGCATAC
>CAZIFX010000065.1:9249-11766 GCA_964538415.1 uncultured Halobellus sp. | reverse complement strand
TGCAGGCCGTAAACGAGTTCGGCACGTCGATCCTCATGGTCGAACAGAACGCCCGTGAGGGCCTCGGGATCTCGGATCGGGGCTACGTCCTCGACCAGGGCACGGTGCGGTTCGAGGGACCGGCGGACGAACTCCTCGATAGCGACGAGGTCTCCCGGCTCTACATGGGCGGCTAGCGCAGTCGGCCCCCCGTTCCGCTCCGAACCGATCTCTCACGTCGCCCGCTTTTCGAGCTCGCCCTTCAGGCCGGCTCCGTCGAAGTCGTGGTCCGGTCGGATGGCGACGAAATCGAGAAACCGCTCGGCCGCGAGCAGCTCCGCCGGCTCGTAGCTCGTCACGGCGGCATCGACCGTCGCCACGGTTCCGATCAGCGGCTCGAGAGCGGCGAGCGCGCTCGCAAGGTCGTAGGCCCGGGCGCCGTCACGTTCGTCCTCGTCCACGTTCGTCGCGTCGATGAAGTAGAGGTCGCCGTTCCGGATCAACACGTTCTCCGCACGGAGGTCGCCGTGGGCGAGCCCGGCGTCGTGAAGCCGTTTGAGAGCCGAAAAGAGGTCCGGCGCGACCGCGGCCGTCGCGTCACGGTCCAGTTCGTCGAGCGTCCGGAACTCGGGCAGGTACTCCAACACGACGACGCCGAGTCCGCCGATCTCGAGCGCCTCGACTGGCTCCGGCGCGTTGACGCCGATCTCTCGCATGCGCCCGGTCGCCTCCAGCTCGTGGCGTGCCATCTCGTAGGGGGTCTCGTAGCGCTCGAAGAAGCCCTCGGTCCCGGCCGAGAAGGCTCCGAGGTTCCGTCCGGTGGTGAATAGCGTGTGGACGAGGGTGTTCTGTTTCGTGATCACCTTCACGAAGAGGTCGTCGTCGACGACCATGGGGGTCGACAGCCAGTTGTCCGCCTCGAGGAAGCGAATCGACATGCCGTCGCGGTCGTACCGATCCGCCAACTCGCGAGCGACTCGCTCGAGGTCGGGCCAATCCACGCGACCACGGACGAGTCGGCGAAGCTCCATGTCCGTGTCGGACGGGCCGCCTGCTCATAAAGGGTCGGCGAGCCGTCGCGGTCCCACGGGGACCACGCTCGGTGTAAGCCGATCGTTTATGAGCGTTCCTCGCAAGTATTGCCCATGGACTTCGAGTTGCCCCCGGAACACCGGATGATCCGAGACACCGTACGGGAGTTCTGCGAGGAGGAGATCCGTCCGATCGCCCAGGAGATCGAGGACGAACATCGCTTCCCGGACGAGGTGTTCGCGGCCCTCTCGGATCTCGACATGATGGGGGTCCCCGTCTCCGAGGAGTACGGCGGACTCGGCGGCGACCAGCTCATGTACGCGCTCGTCACCGAGGAGATCGGTCGCGTGTCGGGCGGCATCGGGCTCTCCTATGCGGCTCACACGTCCCTCGGCGCCAAGCCGATCGACCTGTTCGGGACGCCGGAACAGAAGGAGGAGTGGCTTCGGCCGCTGACGGCGGGCGGCGAGATCGGCGCGTGGGCGCTCACGGAGCCGGGAAGCGGCTCGGATGCCTCCAACATGGACACGACCGCGGCGTACGACCCCGACGCCGACGAGTACGTCCTGAACGGCACGAAGCAGTTCATCACGAACGCGAACGTCGCCAACAGCGTCCTCGTGAAGGCCGTCACCGATCGGGACGCCGGCTATGGCGGCATCTCCACGTTCATCGTCGATCCCGACCGCGACGACGGCTTCGAGGTGACGACCGTCTGGGACAAGATGGGGCTCAACTGCTCGCCGACCTGTGAGATCGTGTTGGACGACGTCCGGCTGCCCGCGGATCGGCTGCTCGGCGAGGAAGGCGACGGATGGAAACAGACGATGAAGACGCTCGACGGCGGCCGGATCTCGATCGCCGCGCTGTCGGTCGGGCTCGCACGGGGCGCCTACGAAGCCGCCAAGGAATACGCCGGCGAGCGCGAACAGTTCGGCAGGCCCATCTCGAAGTTCGACGCGATCCGCGACAAGATCGTCCACATGCACCGCCAGACCGAGCGAGCGCGGCTGCTCACGCACAAGGCGGCGGTGAAATACGACGACGGCGAGCGCGTCACGGAGGAGTCGGCGCTCGCGAAGCTCGACGCAAGCGAGGCGGCTCGCGAGGTCGCCGAGGAGGCGGTCCAGACGCTCGGCGGCTACGGCTATACGACCGACTTCGCACCACAGCGGTTCTACCGCGACGCGAAGCTGATGGAGATCGGCGAGGGAACCAGCGAGATCCAACACGTCGTCCTCGGACGAGAGCTCGGGCTCTGATCCAAGTCAAGGACGGCACGGCCCGCACACGGGATGGTCTCGGGCGGAGGTCAGTGAAACGACAGTTTCGAGGTGCGACCGCCCTCACCCCGATCGAACCCCGTCTGCCTTCCGGGACGCGGCGCCGTCGAGGAGATACCCGTGCCGCACGAGCGTCGGCGAGACGGCCAGAATCAGCACGTACGCGGTCAGCATCGCCATTCCCATCGCGAGGACGATCGCGACGCCGACGCAACCCTTCCGA
>CAZIFX010000065.1:0-9149 GCA_964538415.1 uncultured Halobellus sp. | reverse complement strand
CGGCGTCGGTCCGAAGCCACCGTTTACCCGGACGGCGTCGGTCCGAAGCCACCGTTTACCCGGACGGCGTCGGTCCGAAGCCACCGTCTACCGGATTCGAACGCCGAGCGGGTGAGGACGTGGTCGGCCACGGTCGTGGATGACCACGCTCAAGTCCTCGCGGCCGGACCCGTCGAACATGACCGTGCGCTACGACGGCCTCACGATCGAGTGGCTCGGCTACGCGACCGCCCGCATCGCGACCGACGACGGCTTCGTCGCCTACACCGATCCGGGTCGATACGGGGTGCTCGACGACTACTGGATGCGCGACGGCGACCTCGTTCTCGTCACCCACGATCACCACTACGATTCCGACGGGATCCGGTCGGTCGCCGACGAGGAGGCGACGGTCGTCATCCACGAGGCGGTCGACCCGGCCGGGATCGACCGCGACGTGGAACCCGTCGAGGACCTCGCGGCCGACTACGACGTCGTCCGCGTCGATGACGAGGCGCGCGTGGACGTCGGGACGCGAGCCGACTCGGCACCCCCGGAAGCGACCGTCTGGTCGGTCGCTGCCCATAACCGCCCGGACGGTCCGTGTACCCGGCCGGACGGGTCGGTCCCGCATCCGGAAGGGTCGGGGTGTGGCTACCTCCTGTCGGTCGCGGGACGTCGCGTCTTCTGGCCGGGCGACGGGGACGCGCTGGAGGGCTACGCCGAACTCGACGTCGACGTCCTCCTTGGCAACATCGGCGGCGGCGGGATCGTCTCCGACCGTCACGAGACCGCCGACCTTGCCGAGCGGATGGGGCCCGAGCTCGTCGTTCCGATCCACTACGATACCTTCGAGCAGCTGGAGACGGATGCAGAGGCGTTTGCCGCCGACGTCGCCGCCCGATCGATCGCCGTCGCCCTCGACGAGCGATCGACGAGCCGATAGTCGTCGGTTTCCTCGTGGCGACCCGCCCGCCGGGACGACCTCGGGGAACGGTTTTCCGGATGCGGCTCCTACGGACCTTCATGTACGTCCGCGACGCCAAGAACCGTGACGAGGCGTGGTTGCTGGACGAGATCGAGCGCATTGGGCTCGACGACGCCGCCTTTCGGTCACGAGACTACGTGATCGCGGTCGACGAGGAGTCCGGCGACAGGGCCGGATTCGGCCGGCTGCGGATACACAAGACCGACGGCGGTGAGCGCATCGAGCTCACCGGAATCGGCGTTCTTCCGGAGTGGCGGGGGCGCGGTGTCGGCGCTCACGTCATCGAACGGCTCGTCGACACCGCCGCCGCGAGCGGCTTCGAAACGGTTCACGTCCTGACCGACGAGCCCGACTATCTGACCCAGTTCGGGTTCGAGCGGGTCGCCGACGACGAGCTACCGCCCGTGTTCCGGGACCGACTCGCGACGAAGCGCGAACGACTCGGCGACGACGTCGCCGGCCTCCGGATCGACGTCGACGGGTTCGAGATGCCGAATCGACTTCGCGACGCGTTCAAGCGGGCCGCCGAGGCCGACCATCCGGACGACGAGGGGGGATCGACTGAATCCCCCGAGGACTTCGGCATCGACCCCGAGAACGCGACGTACAAGTACGACACCGGCCGGTGAGCATCGCGACGGACGCGATCGCCGCCGGCCGTTCCGGAGGCCCGAACGTGCCGATCACCGAATCTGCCGCTCTCCCAGGTCCCACAGCCGGTCGGCGAGGTCCTCCGAGAGGGCGTCTTCCCGTACGCGCCAGTCCCAGTTCCCGTCCATCGTGCCGGGCTCGTTGAAGCGGGCGCCGGCGTCCAGTCCGAGGAGGTCCTGCATCGTCGTCATCGCGATGATCGCCTCCGATCCCCAGACGGCGTCGATGATCTCCCACTCGATCGACCGATCGCCGTCGACGCCGAGGTTGTAGTGGAGACAGTCGCGCTGCTCATGCTCGAGGGACTCGTAGTAGCCGACCCAGGTGTTCGTGTCGTGCGTCGAGGTGTAGCCGACGACGCGTTCCGGGTAGTGCATCGGCTGGTAGGGGTTCCCCTCCGCACACCAGTCGGCGTACTGCGGGACGCGCATCCCGGGGAATCCGAACTCGAAGGCGATCTCGTCCATGCGCCGGTCCTCGAAGCCGAGGTCCTCGACGATGAACGGGGCGTCGCCCAGCTCGTGCTCCACGGTCTCGAACAGGTCGCGTCCTGGCCCGTCGCGCCACTCGCCGGTCGCGGCCGAGTCGGACTCCGCCGGGATCGCCCAGTAGCGGACGAAGCCGAGGAAGTGGTCGAGCCGGGCGACGTCGGCGAGATCGAAGAGCCGGCGGAACCGGTCGATCCACCAGTCGTACTCCTGCTCGGCGAGACGCTCCCAGTCGTAGACCGGGTTCCCCCAGCGTTGCCCGTCGTCGCCCGGATTCGGAGGCACGCCGGCGACCGCGGTCGGCCGGTTGTCGTCGTCCAGCGCGAAGGTTTCCGGGTTCGCCCAGACGTCCGCGGAGTCAAGGGAGACGTAGATGGGCACGTCGCCGACGATGGAGACGCCGTTCTCGGCGGCGGTCTCGCGAAGCTCACGCCACTGTCGGTCGAACGTCCACTGGAGGAACTCGTGATAGCGGATCTCCTCGGCGTGTTCCTCGCGGGCGGCCGCGAGCGCCTCGGGATCACGCGTCCGGAGCGGCTCGGGCCAGTCGACCCACGTGTCCTCAGGGCGGGCCTTCGAGAGCGCACGGAAGAGCGCGTAGTCGGCCAGCCACGGCTCCCGCTCCCTGAAGTCGTCGAGGTCGGCCTCGGCCTCCGCGCTCGGTCGCTCGTCGAACCGCTCGAAGGCGGTACGAAGTCTGGAGTGCTTGTACTCCCGGACGGCCTCGTAGTCGACGCGGTCGGGCGAGAACTCCGGAACCGGCTCGAGGTCGGCCTCCGAGAGCGCGTTCTCGTCGACGAGCCTATCGAGGCTGATGAGCAGTGGATTTCCGGCGAATGCGGACGGGGATTGGTACGGTGAGTCGCCGGCCGCGCCGGTCGTCGGGCCGAGCGGGCAGATCTGCCAGAGATCCACCTCGGCCCGCCCGAGGAACGCGAGGAACTCGTGTGCCCCGTCGCCGAGGTCGCCGATCCCGTGTGGGCCCGGCAGCGAGGTGACGTGACAGAAGACGCCGTCGGAACGGTCGAATCGCATGGCCGTTCGTTCACCGGGCCGCTACTTGAAACCCGTAACTCCCGTATCCGTGCTGAAACGGGCAAATGGGTCCGGGCAGACGGAGCCTTAAGAGCTTACCGCCCCCACGAACGACCATGACGCCTCCCGACGAGTCGCCCCCAGAGCAGTCCGCCGACCCCGGCGAATCCGCCGACCCCGACGAGTCGCCCCCCGAGCAGTCCACCGACCCCGGCGAATCCGCCGACCCCGAGAACCCCGTCGGCGCCGACGGCTCGTTTGACGAGGTCGACGCGTTCATCGACGCCCGCTTCGACCGCTTCCTCGCGGACCTGCGCGACCACGTGGCGCAGCCGTCGATCAGCGCGACCGGAGAGGGGATCCGCGAGTGTGCGACGCTGCTTCGCGATCTGAGCCTCGAGTACGGCTTCGACGAAGCCGAGATCGTCGAGACGAGCGGCCATCCGGCCGTGGTCGCCCACGCCTTCGTCGACGGTGACCCGGAAAACGACGCGCCGACCGTCCTCGTTTACGGCCACTACGACGTCCAGCCGGTGACGCCCGCGGACTGGGACACGCCGCCGTTCGAGCCGACCCTGAAGGAGGTCGACGGCCGCGAGTACCTCCACGGTCGCGGCACGGTCGACAACAAGGGCCAGCACTTCGCGTATCTCGCCGCCGTTCGGACGCTGCGCGAGACGGTCGGCCTCCCGGTGAACGTGACGCTGCTGCTCGACGGCGAGGAGGAGAGCGGGAGTCCGAACCTCATGGACGCGGTCGAAACACGGCGGGCGGCGCTCGACGCGGACGTCTCGATCAACTCCGACGGCCCGGTCGACGAGTCCGGCCGACCGACGGTCGTGTTCGGGAATCGCGGGATCCTGATCGTCGAGGTGACCGTTCGCGGCCCCGATTGGGACCTTCACTCCGGCCACTACGGCGGCGCGATCCCGAACCCGGCCCGGGAGCTAGCGCGGCTGGTCGACACGATGTACGCCGAGGACGGTCGCGTCGCCATCGAGGGGTTCTACGACGACGTCGCGCCGATCACCGAGACCGACCGGGAGCTGCTGGCGGCCATCGAGCCCGATCCCGACGAGCTAACCGCGAAGCTTGGGGTCGGCGGCCTCGAGGACGGCCCCGGCGAGACGGTCCTCGAAAAGACCCTGTACCATCCGATACTCAACGTCAACGGGCTAGCCGGGGGCCACGTCGAGGAGGGGTACAAGACTATCGTCCCCTCGGAGGCGAGCGCGACGCTCGATGCCCGGCTGGTCGTCGACCAGGACCCCGACGACGTCTTCGACCGGATCGCCACGCACGTCGAGCGGCACGCGGACGACCGGCTCGAGACGACGCTGACCCGCCACGGCGAGATGGACCCGACGCGAACGCCGGTCGATTCGCCGTACCGGAAGGCCGTCGTCGACGCGGTCGCCGCGGGATGGGGCGAGGAGCCGGTCGTCAAACCGCTCTCGGGCGGGTCGGCCCCGTACGCGCTGTTCACGGACGTTCTCGGGGTTCCACACATCAGCGTCCCGCACGGACAACGGGACAACAATCAGCACTCGCCGAACGAACACTACGCGGTCGACCACCTCGAGAAGGGGATCCGCACGAGCGCTCGGGTCCTCGCCGCCGTCGCGAGCGCCTCCGACGACGATCGACGGAGCGACTGAGGGGACCGGGACGGCCTCCGGCGTCCCCAGGCAGCTACGCGTTCCGTGCGGCCGGCGGCGTTCCGACGTCGCCGGCTATCTCGTCGTCGAGCGACAGCGTCATCCGCAACTCGACGTTCCGCTCGGCGACCTCGAAGCCGAGTCGTCGGTAGACGTCGATCGCGACGCGGTTGCCGGCCTCCACGTGCAACTCGAGCATCTCACACCCGGCCTCAACTGCCCCCGCGATCACCTGCCGGCAGAGCTCGGTGCCGATCCCGCATCCCTGGTAGGCGGGGTGGACGAACACCGCCAACTCGGGCGCGTCGTCGTCGACCGGCGTGTAGACGGCGTGACCCACGAGCCGGCCGTCGTGACCCTCGGCGACGACGTTGTATCCCTCCTCCAGCAACATCTCGATCCACGCGATCCGCCGATGCTCGACGACCGGCGGAATCCCCTGTGCCCGGTCGGCGGACCCGAACGCGTCGTACGTCTCGGCGAGCCGGTCCACGTCGCCGTCGCGCGGCCCTCGAAGCGTCCACGCGTCGCCGCGTTTGTCGACGAATCGCGGACATCGGGGCGGACATGCGTGTGTTCCCGTACAGTCACCGCTGTCCCACCCGTCACAGGCAGCGTCGCGTTCCGTGTCGGACGCCCGGTCACGGTCCGCATCCGCCGATCTCTCCGGACCGGCCGAGACGTTCGGGTTGCACATGAACAGTATTCGGATCGCCAGCGACATAACGGGGGTCCCCCGCTCCCATCCGCTGGGAACGTGGGTGGCCACCACCCGGCGTCGACGTGAGGTCGGCGGCCGGTCGCGCCGACCGTGGCTTGAGGTCACCGGGCGGTGAGCCCTTCCGACGGTTCACGCTCGAGGGTCTACGGCCCGTCGCCGGACGGCACCGACGCGGTCGGCGATCGCCGCCGCGATCGAACCGTCCGTCAGGACGGTGGCGCCTCCCGCTTGGAACCCGGCCGGACGGACGATTCCCCGCCATCCGGCCGCACTGGCGGATCCTTCCGGTTCGGGCTGATCCGACGCATCCTCGAGCTCCAGAGTCCCGACTGACGTGACGCCGTGCTCGCGAAACGCGTCGTGGGAGGCTTGCACGACCGACGTGGTCGAGGTCGCCGTCGCGGTCACCAGCCCCGGCGCGCCCGCGAGCCGATCGAGTGCCTCCGGACGCGACGAGCGGCTCGCGGGCGTCACGTCGACGAGTAGGTAATCGATCTCGCGCCACGTGATCGACTCCGACGCACGGCGGAGGTCGTCACCACGACCGACCTGTACCCCTCGCACCGTGGGCGGATCGATCGGTTCGTCGAACCGACGCGCTCCGTCGGCACGTCCGGGGGCGGCCGCGACGCTGCAGTCGGCCTCATCGTCGAGAACGAACGCGCCAACCTCGGCGCCGAGCCGCGAGAGTTCGACCGCGGTCTCCAGCGTCGCCTCCGGATGTCGCTCGCACGCCGCGGCTCCGTCGACGGCGACGACGTTTCGTACGCCGTCGATCGTCGCACAGTCCCCCGGAGCGACATCCTCCGTCGGGGTGGTTCTTCCCGCGTCATCGGCGATGACGGTGATCACTTCGCGGTCGTGCCCGGCGAACGCCTCGTGAATCCGGTCGACGATGAGGCGCTCGCTCGGCGCGTACGGCGCAAAGAGCGCGAGTTCGACCATGATCATCCGTTCGGTGACGTCGATGCTGCCGACGAGCCCCAGCGACACGACGTCCTCCCCGAGCACGGGGTCGATGATCGACATGAGCCGGTCGCGCACCTCGTCCGGAGCGGGTGGCCCCGGTCCGTTCCCCGTCGATTCCATCCCGTGAGTCGGGGGCGGTGAAGCGTTTCCGGACATGGCTTATCTACGACGATCACCCGCCGGCCACCTCGCCGTTCGGCTGGAATATCAAGCCAGTTAAGAGCCACGTCCGTCCACCGCGTTCGCGAGGTCGTCCCTTCGGCGAACCCGACGAGGATCGCAGGCGGAGACGACGGCCTTGACTTCATTTTACAGGGACGATCGTATTCACCGCGAACCGCTCCGATCGGCCATGTCCCATCAGACGGATCGATTCACGACGGATCCCGGGGACGACGAGGTCTACACGATCCGCGTCTCGCTGGATTCGTCCTGCTCGATCGAAGAGGTGCTTGAGGCGATCGCGTCCGTCGGGAACGACGGCGTCGACGTTCGGACCCTCAGACCGAATGCCGACCGCACGGTGGACGTCGACGTCGACGCCCTCACGCCCACCCAGCGGGAAACGCTCTCCTATGCGGTCCACGCCGGCTACTATCGGCTGCCGAGGGATGCATCCCTCGCGACGATCGCCGACCGGTTCGAGGTCTCGAAGTCCGCAGCCTCCCAGCGGCTCCGAAAGGCCGAAGCGTCGCTCGCCGAGCAAGTCATCGACGGCCTCGCGATCGATGAGCGTCCCGACGAAGCCGGTGGCCGGTCAGAACGGAACCCAATGTAGCGTGATCCCCTCCGGGTCGCCACGCCGTTTCGGACCGCTAGAAAGCGTGAAGCGACGTCCGGATGTGTGAGCCGCACTATCGCCGCTCGACGCGTCTCTCGTGTTCGTACAGGGCCTCCACGAGCGTCGACTCGACGCCGGTGAGTCGCTGTGAGACGGCGGAGCGTGAGACGCCGAGCCGCTCCGCGAGGTCGCCGAGATCGGCCCGTCGAGGCGTCTCGTAGTACCCCTCCTCGAAGGCGGCACGGATCGCCTCCCGTTGCTTTTCCGTTATCGAGTCGGCCTTGACGGCGAGCTGCCGACGGTCGGTTCCCTCGTCGGTCCGTGCGATGCTTCGGAGGTCGACCGTCGCGCCACGGTCCCTGAGCGACTCGACGATCGCCGGCAACTCCTCCCGGTCCGGGAGCGTGAGCGAGACGATGATGTCGTCGTGCTCGACGGCGTCCACGGAGGCCACGCAGTCGTACTCCTGAAAGACCGGACAGACGCAGCCCTCGTCGACGACCCGTCCGATCATCCGATGACCCTGATCCGTCTCCACCGTGGCGCGACACTCGTATGCACCCTCACAGTCGTCGACACACGAGAGGCCGTGGGCGTCTACCGTGTTCGTTCCGCCGCGTCCGGCGAGGGGGCAGGCGGACGGATTTCGCCGCCGGACGCGGATCGTCGCGCGTAACGGCCCCGGCTCGTCCAACCGCCCACCCGTGTGCTCCCCCGATCGAGATCCATCGCCTCCCGCCGTATCGGCGTTGCGAGCCGCCCCCTCGTCCTCTCGAGCCGTCAACTCCTCGGCGGGTGGCTCCGCCGTGGACCCCCCGGCCGTCGGGTGCGTCGACGTCATGTGTGATACTCGATGTTCCCCGTCTTAGTAGACGACGGACGTTTTCATCCGATAGGAAAGCCATCGTCGAGGCGGCTCGCCGCGACTGAACCGACGAGGCCGCCCCCCGGTCGTATCCCGAGCGCCTAGAGGTGTCGTTCGTCGTCCGGGATCTGGAGCGAGACGGCTGGAGCGGCGCCGCGAAACTGGCCTACCGCTACCGCGAGGTGATTCGATGAGCACCACGACGCCCAACTTCCGCACGTCACGGCGGACGCATCGTCCGCCGGGAACGACTCCCTCGAGGACCGGCTCTACCCGACGCGGGGCGTGGGCGTCTCGTATAAAAAGGGGTGACGGCCCGCCGTCTCAGCGGAACCCGTCGCGACGCCTCACTTCACGAGGGTCGTCGGTACCTCGGTTCTGCGGACGACCGCCTCCGCGACGCTGCCGATCAGCAGCCTGGAGATTCCGTCGCGGCCGTGCGTGCCCATCACGACGCCGTCGAACTCCCCTTCCTCGACGTACTCGACGAGCCGTTCGTCGGGTTCGCCGGTGAGAAACGACGCGCGGATGTCGCGCCCGTCCGCGACCTCACGGATCGTCGCGAAGACGTTCTGAGCCGTTTCGTCGCCGACCCCGTCGAGTTCGTCCAGCGCCGCCTCGCGTACCTCCGGCGTGTCCGTCGGGAGCATGTCGAGATCCAAATGCGCGACGTGTGCCGCCACGATCCGTGCGTCCGGGAAGGTCTCCAACGCATACGTCAACGCGTCGCGGCCGAGCGGGGAATCGTCCACCGCAACGAGCATCGATCGTGCCATGTGCACGCTCGATTCTCCTCCGACATAACCTCTCGGGCCCCCGAACGTGGTCGTCCCCGTCACGCGGGTGCTGATCGGCGTCGCGCTCATCGCGGGCGCGTTCGTCCGGCTCGCCGCCTTCGGCGGCGCGCTCCAGATGCTCATGTTCTACCTGGGCGGCTGGGAGGGTGAACTGCTCGCGCTGTTCGACTCCACGCTCATCTACGCGAGAACGTGTAGTCGATACAACGATCCACCG
>CAZIFX010000064.1:0-12139 GCA_964538415.1 uncultured Halobellus sp. | reverse complement strand
CGAAGACGACGACGTCGTACTCGGGGCTGTCCATGAAGTCGACGAAGTTGTCGAAGGCGGCGATCTCCTCGATGCAGGGACTGTTGAGCTGTTCTTCGACCGTCCGGATCTCCTCCTCGCCGAGCAGCTCGCGCATCGGCTCGATAGTCTCCTGGCGGTACTCCTCGGCGGCGGCGTCCGGATCGATCTCGATCGCCGAGAGGTTCTCCACCCCGTCGATCGCGGTGACCTCATGGCCGATCGACTGCCCGAAGATGTCCGAGAGGTTCGGCGCGGGGTCGGTCGTCACCAGCAGCGTCTCGTAATCGTTGTCGGCGAGCCACGTCGCGGTCGCACAGCTTACCGTGCTCTTGCCGACGCCGCCCTTCCCGCTGAAGAAGACGAACTCCGTCTCGTCGCCGCTCGGTTCGACTACCTCACGCGCGCTCGTCGCCGTCGGTTTCGCCGTGGGTGCCATTCGTTACGCCTCCTGCGGCGCGGCGCTCTCGCCCACGGCCGCGGTCAGTTCGTCGTACGAGAGGTACTCGCCCTCGGCGACGATCTCGTCGTCGACGACCGTGATAGGGAGAATCGACGGTCCGTCCTCCTGAACGCGGTCGTAGATCCGCTGCGTTTCGAGGAACTGGTCGATGTTGTGCTGCATATTCGCCCGGTTGACTTCGAGCTCGTCGAACGCGTCTTCGAGCTGGTCAAGCGCCGCGCTGACCTCGACGAGTTCGTCGTCGGGGTCGGGACCGCAGACGCCGGTGGAGCAACACATCGCTTCTTCGTACAGTGTGAGTTCTGTCATGATGAGTCGGATCGTCGTCGATCGTCTGAATTATCGTTCGCGACGGAGGGTAGTATCGTGTCCTCGCGCGACCAATACACTTGAACAAATACTCAGATAATTATAAATCCTTCGATAGGGAAGATAACCGAAAGCGCGTCAAACAGCGGCTTGATGGCTTAAATATGGTTCTATCGTCGGTGCCTTCTCTCTGTCAGTTAGTCGGGCCGCAGTCAAACGCGATCTAATTGAAGATGTAATGAACTACACTGCACACTCCGACACCAGACATGTGCCGGTCCATAACGCTTAATCTCATATCGGTTCAATTGTGTGTATGTCATCGACCGAGCGGTTACAGCGGTACGTCGCCGACGAGTGCGGCTCCTGTACGGACGAGGACCTCGCCGAGCGGTTGGCGGAACTGGAGGAACTGAACGAGAGTGTCGGCGGATCGGACCTCAAGGCCGACGTCGAACTGCTGTCGGCGCTCGGGAACAAGACGAGGTACAAGATCGTTCGCATGCTTCACGCGGCCGACGACGACGAACTGTGCGTCTGTGAGCTCTCGCCGCTTTTGGACGTGAGCGACAGCGCGATCAGTCACGCCCTCTCGAAGCTCACCGACGCTGGCCTCGTCACGCGTCGCAAAGAGGGAAAGTGGCGGATGTATCGCGCGACGCCGCGCGCGAACGCCGTCCTCGTCGCGCTCGACGGTTCACGGTCGTTGTAACTCGCGGACCTCGCTGGCGAAGTCGCGCGACCGGTGCGCTCAGAACCGCGTATCGAACGCTCGCGAGGTGCCGTCCGCGCGTGCATGATAAGCACTTGCAGTGGCCTTCGCTTCTTGCAGGGACCTTCGCTTGAGGGCGGTAGCACGCTCCCGCTACGACACCCACGACACCGACCTGCACGCACTCGAATGTCGAAACATTCAATTGAATAGGTAAACATGTATTGGACACATGCTGAAAGACACCTTCTTGAGATCGGTGCGGAAGCCGTTCGACGTGCTGGAAAGGGTCGTTACGGACGAGACGCCGCCTCGCAGCGTCTACTCTGGTCTTCGAACGAGAGACGAGGGGTTGTACACACAGACGAACACCCAGCCGGGAACGAGCCTTTACGCCGCTGACAGGGATACCGAACCGGCCGAGAGCGCCACAGAGATCGATCAGGCGGCGGTTCGAACCGACGCATTCGACTGTCCCGATCCGGTGACCTGTGACACCTGCAGTCCGCCCGCACCGACTGCTGACTGAAGCATCTCTCGGCGGCTCAGGGACGAAGCACTCTCGAACGCCGCCGCATTGTGGGACGGCATCCCTTCGCGCACATCCGGGGACGCTCCGATCGTAACCTGCTTAAACAAGTGAATATATACTAAATTGTATGTCGCAACACGGACGCGCAGTCGACGCCGGATCAACTGACGACGTCGAGCTCACTACCGACGCGGCGCTGAGCGATGAGAGCAGGCGGCAACGCGACGGCATCGACAACGTCGGTGTGTTCGGAATACGGACCGGCGACTCGGATTTGATCTTCTTTCAGGGTATCCTTCCTGAGATCAACGGCGACGTGCAGGGATCGAAGCCGATCGACGAACAGATCGAAATGTGTCTGGATCGACTTGAGTTGATGCTGGAGAACCGCAACGCGTCCCTCGCGGACGTGATGAAAGTCGAGGTACAACTCGCGGACGCGAACGCGGCGGCGGCCGTCGACCGGGCGTACGAGTCGCGGTTCGACGACATCGCGTTCCCACCACGGAGCGTCGTCGGGGTCTGTTCGTTGCCTGGCGGCGCCGACGTACAGCTCGAGGTGATCGCGGCTGAGGAGTGACCACGGCCGTCAGAACAATTAATCCGATAGCGACAAAATCGGCACCTTATGGCCGACGCTTCCCCCGACCCGCTCGACGGAGCGGACCTGGACGCGCTGATCGACGACGCGACGACGGCCGCCGACGTGAAGACGCTGTCGGCGTTCGGCTACGAGACGCGCTATCGACTCGTCCGTCTTCTCGTCGAGGCCAACGAGCCCGTCCGGTTCGACGCGATCACGCCGTACGTGTCGATAAGCGACAGCGCCGTCAGCCATGCGCTGACGCTCCTCCATGACGCCGGGCTCGTCGAAAAGCGGAAGGACGGACGGTCGCGGAGCTACGCGGCGACGCGGCGGGCGGAGGAACTCGTGAACGCCCTGGATCGGACTCGGTAGGCTACCGACGCTCAAATCGTTCAGCGATCCGAAGGCTCCGCGTTCGTCGGAGCCGGGATCAACCGGACGACGTCCGTTTCCCCGACGCCGTCGGGGAGGTCGGCGGTCCGTTTCGTCGCCTCGGTGACGACCGCGTCGGCGACGCGGTACCGGGGCGTCTCGGCGGCCTCCGCGTGACGCACCCGGTTCCACTCGCCGGGGCCCGCCTTCAACACGAGGAAGAACGTGTGGCTCGCATCTATCGCGGAGACGGTCTCGTCGACGGAGTCGATCCGCGGCGGATCCGTCGTCTCGTCCGTCGTGTCGTCGTCGATCGGACGCGCCGGACCAACGGTCTTTCGCTTCCGCGTCCGACTCAGTCGGGGCAGACCTGAAAAAACGTCCGAGTGAGGGATCCAGATCGATTTAATAGATGAGCAGGTATAAATCTATTGAGCAGGTCATCCGAGACACGAAATGCATCCATACGTCGCGGAGGTTATCGGGACCGCTATTCTCATCATCTTCGGCGGCGGCGTCGTCGCCAACGTCGTTCTCGACGAGACGAAAGGGAACGGCAGCGGCTGGATCGTCATCACGTGGGGATGGGCGATCGGGGTGTTCATGGGCGTGTTCACCATCAGCCAGGTCAGCGGCGGCCACATCAACCCCGCCGTGACCGTCGGGCTCGCGGCCGCCGGACTGTTCGACTGGGCACAGGTGCCGCCGTACGTCGTCGCGCAGACGATCGGTGGCTTCCTCGGCGGCGTGGTCGTGTGGCTGGCGTACAAGGATCACTTTGCTGCGACGGAAGACGAGGACGCGAAGCTGGCGATCTTTTCAACCGCACCGGAGATACGGAACTACTCGTCGAACCTGCTGACGGAGATAATCGGGACGTTCGTGCTGGTCTTCGGCGTGTTGTACCTGAACTCCGCCGGATTCCTCGACGGCGCGTCGGGTGAGGTCCTCCAAACCATCACCATCGACGGACAGGAGGTCGGGTTCGGTCTCGGAGCGCTGTCTGCGCTGCCGATCGCGCTCGTCGTCCTCGGCATCGGACTCTCGCTGGGCGGTCCGACCGGCTACGCCATCAACCCCGCACGTGACCTCGGACCCCGTGTCGCCCACGCGGTGCTCCCGTTCCCGCACAAGGGACCGTCGGACTGGGCGTACGCGTGGGTGCCGATCGTGGGACCGATCCTGGGAGCCCTCCTCGCGGCCGGCCTGTATCACCTCCTGTGAGACGGGGGGCGTCCCCGCCCGAAGCCGGTCGCCGTGTCGAACTCCTCCCGCGGCTGTATCCGTGGGCCCCCCTCCGTGAGTTCGTCGATTCCCTTCGGCGTCGGACGGGCCGCGTCGTACGGATGAACGATAGGTGATATATGCACCGATGGAGGCGAGCGGCTCGCGTCGCGGAATAGAACGTTGTATATGCCTCACGCTTCATTATATTGTTTCTTATTAGTTCCCGCTCCGCTCCGGATTCAATATGAGAAAGATACAAGTGTGCATATAATAAATCGATACTACGACATGATGGATGATGATATTTCAGTCACGCGTCGACGGCTGCTCGGAGCCGTCGGGACTGCCGGGGCGGCGTCCGTCGCGGGCTGTGGGTTCCAACCCCCTACGGCGGACGAGACGGACGCCCCCGCGGAGTCGCCGACGGAACGGGTCGGCCGGACCGAACGATATCCCCGTCTCCGGATCGCGTCCGTGGACGAGATCGACGTGGGCGAGACCGTCGAATTCGAGTACCCGCTCGACGGTTCCGGTAACTTCCTGACGCGATTGGCGGAGGACGCGGACGCCGGCGTCGGCCCGGAGGAGGGTATCGTCGCGTTCAGCAACCTCTGTACGCACATGGGTTGTGCGGTCTCGGGCAACGTCGACGCCGAGCGCGGCACGGCCGGCCCGTGTCCGTGTCATTACACCAGCTTTGACCTCTCGAAGGGCGGGCTCGTCGTCGTCGGTCCCGCGACCACCGACCTCCCCCAGGTGCGCCTCGACGTCGAGGACGGCGAGGTGTTCGCGACCGGGATGGACGGGCTCGTCCACGGTCGGCGGAACAACCTGGCCGACGGGGAGCCGGTCTCCGGGGAGGGCGAGTGACGATGGCGGACAACCCGAGCGCGAACGAGGTCCCGATCCCGCCCGCCGACGCCGAGCGATCGCCGCGGGCCTGTCGGTACTGTATCGTCGGCTGTAGCTACGAGGTGTACAAATGGCCCGTCGGCGAGGAGGGCGGCCCGGACGCCGAGGATAACGCCCTCGGCGTGGACTACCCGGCGGGATACGGCGAGTGGCCCTCGCCGAACATGCACCAGATCATCGAGGAGGATGGCCGGGAGTACCACGTCCTCTTCCGACCCGACCCGGACGCCGAGGTCAACGGCGGCTCACACTCGATCCGCGGCGGGACGCAGGCGCAGTCGCTGTACAGCAAACACAACGAGGACTTCGACGACCGGCTCAAGCAGCCGCAGATCCGGATCGGTGGCTCGCTGACGCCCGTCGACTGGGACACCGCGCTGGAGGTCGTCGCACGCGTCACCGAGTACGCGACGCGGGACGAGCCGAACGGGTACGGCATGAAGATGTACGCCTACCAGTTCGTCGAGAACACCTTCGCCGGCTCGAAGCTGATCTTCGACGTGATCGGCTCGCCGAACTTCGGGTTCCACAACCGGCCGGCGTACACGCCAGAGAGCCCGGGCGTCGAGCACTCCGGGCTGTACGACTGGTCGACCGCCTACGACGACGCGGCCGAGGCCGAGACGATGGTCATCGCCGGCGGCGACCCCTACGAGAACCAGGACGTCTACTTCCACGAGTACGTCGACGCGGGCAGCGCCGACATCATCCAGATCAACCCCCGTCGGACGTTCACCGCGAACTACGCCGAGAACAACGACGGCCTCTTTTTGCAGATCAACGAGGCGACCGACCCCGTCCTGTTGAACGCGATCGCACGTCACATCGTCGACCAGGGGTGGCACGACGAGGCGTTCCTCGGCGAGTGGGTAATGGACGACCGCGACGCGATCGACGAGGAGGGGTGGTATCAGGAGGAGTTCGGGATGACGCCGGACGAGTACCTCGACCTCCTCCAGTCGGACGACCGATACGCCCCGGAAAACGCCGCGGAGATCACCGGGATCGACGCCGCGGACATCCGCGATGCGGCCGAGCGGATCGCCCAACCCGGCAGCGACGAGACGCGGACGCTTTTCACCTACGAGAAGGGGCTCATCTGGGGATGGTCCCACGAGAACACGGCGGCGATGGCGAACCTCGCGCTGCTGACCGGCAGCGTCGGCCGCGAAGGGACCGGGATCACGCGGCTCGGTGGCCACCAGGAGGGCTGGTGGGAGGGCGGTCCGGGCGGTGAGGTCATCGCCGAGCACTCCACCCAGACGTTCACGGGCGAGCGCGTCGAGGACGTTCCGGTTCCGCCGAACACGATCGAGCGCGTTCGGAACGGTGAGATCGACCACTGGCACGTGATCGGCAACGACCCGCTCCGGCACGAGCACGACACGCAGTCGCTCCGGAACCGCGTCCGCGAGCGGACGAGCGGGCCGCAGCCGGGGACCGCC
This sequence comes from uncultured Halobellus sp., assembly GCA_964538415.1. Classification (GTDB taxonomy): domain Archaea; phylum Halobacteriota; class Halobacteria; order Halobacteriales; family Haloferacaceae; genus Halorubrum. Next base: position 5,563 of record CAZIFX010000064.1, on the reverse strand, counting down.
GACGTCGACGCGATCATGGCGGCGTTCCGCGAGCGAATCGACGACGGCGGCATGGTGCTCACGCATCAGGAGATCTATCCGAACACGACGACGGAGTACGCCGACATCGTCCTGCCGGCGAAGGCGGTCGAGGCCGGCGAGCAGAGCAACCACCACCGCTGGAACGGCGAGCGACGGTTCCGTCACTACGCCTCGTTCATGGAGGGGCCGCCGAACGCCCGCCCGGACTGGGACATCTTCGCCGACATCGGTCGGCGGCTCGGTGCCAACGAGATGGACTGGGAGAGCAGCGACGAACTCTTCGATCACCTCGCCGCCGAGCACGGTGACGACTATCCGTACCACATCGAGGCCCTCGCAGAGAAGGCCGAGCAGGACGGGACGACGCCGTCGGCAGTAATGCACGACCTCGACACGGACGGCGTTCGACTCCCTGCCCGGTTGGAGGACGGCGAGATAGCGGGGACGCCGCGGCTCCACACGCCGGACGCCGAGGAGATGCCCGGTGACGGTCGGTTCTTCACAGACAGCGGGAAAGCGATCCTCATGAGAGTCGACTGGGACCGCGTCGAGGACGTCTACGAGCAGTTGACGCCGGACCGAGAGAACGACGAACTATGGGTGACCAACGGCCGGCTCAACCGCCTCTGGCAGAACATGTACACCCACCAGCGCCTGGAGTACATCTCCAAGCGCTACGAGCAGAACGTCCTACAGCTCCACCCGAACGACGCCGAAGCCCGCGGGATCGAGGCCGGCGACCTCGTCGAAGTCGTCAACGACGACGTGTACAGCCAGTACGGCGAGAACGGTGAGGGGAGCTTCACCGCCGTGGCGTACGTCATCGACGACGACGACGCCGTACAGGGGCAGGTCGTTCCGGAGGGACTCGCGTACACGTACTGGCTCTATCCGGGGCAGGTCGCCAACGACATCGTTCCCGGCTATCTCGACCCCGCGAACCCGAACCCCGGATACAAGTACGCGACCGGCCGCGTCCGACGTCTCGGCGAGAGCGACCAGAAGGACCGGATGAGCTTCCACCCCGAAAACGTGGCCCCGGAATGACGACCAGGGACCACGCGGACGCGTTCGCCGACGGCGACTTCGTTCGGATCGCGTACACCGCCCGTGCGGTCGACAGCGGCCACGTCGTCGACACCACGGATCCCGCGGTCGCCGGGGACGCCGACATCGCCGACTTCGACGCCACCGGTCCGGTCGTCGTCGTGCTCGGGGAGCGACACGTGTTCGAACCCGTCGAGGCGGCGATACGGACGGTCGGCGTCGGTGAATCGACGACGGTCACCGTCGCTCCGGACGACGCGTTCGGCGAGCGTGACCCGCGCAAGCGGGGGGCCGTCCCCGCCTCGCTGCTCCCGTTGGATCGGCGTGAGGCCGGTCGGACCGTCTCGGTGGCCGGCCGCGAGTGCGTGATAGAGTCCATCGACGACGAGACCGCACACCTCGATTACAACCACCCGCTCGCGGGAATCACGCTGGAGTACGAGGTGTCGGTCGAGGGGCTGGTGACCGGTGATGAACGCATCGACGGGCTCAGAGCCCTGCACGGAGTCGACGCGGAGACGACGGTCTCCGACGGCCGCCTCGTCGTTCGCGTCGCCGCGACCGATCCGTCGCCGGAACGCGATCGACGGGTTCGGTCGTTCGTGCGGGATGCGAGACGGCTCCTGCCGTTCGAGACGGTGTCGGTGACCGAAACGTACTCGGCGTGACCACCTCGGCACCGAGCCTCGAGGATCCGATGGACGCCGCTGGTCGCGTTCTCCCGTGATCCGAACGCGCTTCCGGAGCCGAGACTGACCTCGACGTCCGTGCTCCATCGATTCGAAGATTTTTAATATATGAGCAACTGTTCATCTATTATGGCGCAACGAACGACCGAAGCCGAGCCGGAAAAATCGCACGGTGCGGAGATGAACGTCGATCCCACGCTAAGTGAGGAAAGCAGACGACAACGCGAAGGAACCGGAAACATTGGTGCCTTCGGGAAACGCACCGGCTCCTCGGATCTGCGGTTTTTCGAGGGATTCCTTCCGGAAGCCGACGGAAGTATATTGAGTGATCATTCAATCGAAGAGCAGTTCTCGACCGCGCTCGACAACCTCGAATCCGCGCTTGCCGACAACCGGAGCCTCACGTTCGGGGACGTGATGAAACTGGAGATCCAGCTCACCGACCCGAGCGCCGCGGAGGCGATCGACCACGTGTACGCGTCGCGGTTCGACGACATCGAACTCCCCCCGCGAACCGTGGTCGGCGTCTGCTCGCTGCCCGGCGGCGCGGACGTCCAGCTCGACGTGATCGCGGCCGAGGAGTAGCCGTCCCCGGTGAACACCCACGGTATCGACTCAATGTACGACACGACCGATTCAACACCCGAGTATCGCTCTCCGTCGAACCGCCTGAACGCCACCGAGGCGACGGTATCGTGAGCGACACCGCCCACGAGCACGGCCCGGACTGCGGCTGTCCGGACTGCGGCGACCCGCGGTCGATGGACTTCCTCGACAAGTATCTCACCGTTTGGATCTTCCTCGCGATGGGGATCGGGGTCGGCCTCGGTTACGTCGCCCCCGGCGTCGTCGACCCGATCCAGGAGTACCATCTCGTCGAGATCGGGCTGATCGCGATGATGTACCCGCCACTCGCAAAGGTGAACTACCGCCAGCTCCCGCGGGTGTTCTCGCAGTGGCGCGTCCTCTCATTAAGTCTGATACAGAACTGGCTCATCGGGCCGACGCTGATGTTCGCGCTCGCGGTGATCTTCTTTAGTGGGATCGTTCCCGTGTTCCCGGCCCGTCCCGAGTATTTCCTCGGGCTCATCTTCATCGGGATGGCCCGCTGTATCGCGATGGTGCTCGTCTGGAACGACCTCGCCGACGGTTCGAGTGAGTACGCCGCTGGCCTGGTCGCGTTCAATAGCGTCTTTCAGATCGTCACTTACGGTGTCTACATCTGGTTTTTTGCCCTCTTTTTGCCACCGATCCTCGGCCTCGACGCGATGGTCGCCGGGATCGGCGCGTTCGACATCACCGTTCAGCAGGTGTTCTGGGCGATCGCGATCTTCCTCGGGATCCCGTTCGCCGGCGGCGTCGTGACCCGGCTCGGCGGCGTCCGTTCGAAGGGCGAGGAGTGGTACGAGGAGCAGTTCGTCCCGAAGATCAGTCCGCTGACGCTGCTCGCTCTGCTTTTCACCGTCATCGTGATGTTCGCCACGCAGGGCGACAACATCATCGCACAGCCGCTCGACGTGGTGTGGCTTGCGGTCCCGCTGACGATCTACTTCGTCGTGATGTTCCTCGTGAGCTTCGGTATGGGCCGCGGGATCGGCGCGGACTACTCGACGACGACCGCCATCGGATTTACGGCCGCCTCAAACAACTTCGAGCTCGCGATCGCCGTCGCCGTCGCGGTGTTCGGTGTCGGCTCCGGCGTCGCGTTTGCCACCGTTATCGGTCCGCTTATCGAGGTGCCGGTGCTGCTCGCCTTGGTGAAAGTCGCGTTGTACCTCCAAGACCGGTACGACTGGCGGGGATACACGACCGGGCGGCTAGACGAGACGACTACGACCGAAGATGGATCCTCAAGCTCCACGGCTGATGACTGATACTTAACCAGCTATTCGCCACACGCTTACAATCCATTTGACGATGAAGAGAATATGTTTGTAGTCATGCCGGTGTGGTAACTTTGCTATCGACCTCACCATTTTCTAAATGAGTGGTTCCGGCAGTCCTCCTTCCAAAGATGAACCGCGTATGCAGTCTCTGTGCGAAGCGTACCAGCTCGGTATCACCATCCGGGACAAACTCAAAGAAGCCGATCTCGTCACCGTGTTCGAGGATTTCGATCACGCGATAGACGCGATCGAAGACGGGTATCCAGCATGGCATCCCGCGCCACTCTCGTTTCGCGCGATGGTGCTCTCGTTCGTGTTCATGGAGATAACGGGTGACTCATACGCCAACTTCACTCGACGACTCACCCGACAACCGGAAGTAGCGACTATCCTCGGCTTCAGTCGAGTGCCCGACGAATCAGCATTCTCTCGTGCGTGGCGAAATCGATTCGACGACGCGACCCACGAATACATCCACGCTGCCGCCCACTTCGTTGTCAAAGAAGTCCATGATCGCAGCATCTCAGCGCCGGAGGTGCGGCCTAAGGCAGAGATCGTCGACAATGAGCAAGAAGATACAGACTCAGTAGAAGACGAATCCTTCTCACAGGAGAAGATCATCCAGACGACGCGCCTCGCGCGTGATCACGCCTTTGGACACTTCGACTCTGATCGGGCGCCGAACGCCTCGTACGAGGACACGCAATTTTTCGAGTTACAGACATTCATGGGGATGGTTCGGTGCGGAGCCACGCAGGGAGCTACTCGCTTTCAGTACCGGCGTGGCGAGGACTACGGCCCGCATGGCGATACCCACCTTCGCACCGTCAAGCAGTTCGATCCTGACGAGCTCGTCGACGGCTTCAACGAGACAACGGATCGCTTGCTTTCCGTGATTGCTTCTGAATCCTCATTCCGCCGTCCAGTCACTGCGGCGATCGACATCACCACCATTCCCTATTATGGAGATGTCGAGGAGATGCCGATGGTCAGCGGGACGAAGGATAGAGCCGGTCGAGCGTTCAAATTTGCGACGCTGTCGATCATCGGGCAGAACATCCCGCTGATTTTGGCTGTCGAGCCGGTTCGAGAGAGCTCTGAGTGGGATGAGAACCCGTCGAATCAGATCCATCGTACTGTGCGGCGACTGGTTCGACGAGCGAAAGAACACGTTCCGATCGAGACAGTGCTGTGTGATCGGGAGTTCGACTCGATGCGGGTGTACCAGACGCTCTCAAACCTCGATGTGAACTACCTCATACCCAAGCGAGTCTCCAGCTCCGAACGGGATGTACTCGAACAAATGGAGGAAGACGACCAAGAGGTGGCTGTTGAGTCGGCTTCTATCCATGTGGAATCTGGATCGCATCCAATGCGACTCCTGTACGTACCGTCGACGAGTGGAGAGGGAACGGCCGTCTTCGCGACGAATCTTCGAGTCGGTCCCGAGGAAGCTGAGACATTCTGTCAGCGCTACAGCCGCCGGTGGCAGATCGAGAGTGAGTACAAATCGCTCAAAGGTGACTTTCTTGCCAAGACCTCCTCGAAAGACTACCGCGTTCGATTGTTCTACTTCGTGTTCGCGGTCCTCTTGTACAATATCTGGCGGCTCACCGACTTCCTGCTGAAAGCGGGTGTGGGAGGTGAGATGGACTACGCACCAGTGTTGACTGCGGGTGAGTGTGTTGAGCTCGTTGCCTCGTCGTTGATTCCACACGACTAACCCGCTGAGATCTCGCTGGGTCCGCCGCTCAAGAGTGACAACCGTATCCAGCAGCGCCAAAATCCACGCAATTTCGTACGCTCGTCTGGTAGTTTGAGAGTAAAGATTCAAAACCGATGCCTGATCGGTGAGAATCACAACGACTTGATGGCGATTCGACCCAAAACTGGTCTATCCTCCGAAACTGTGGGTGGCGC
>CAZIFX010000063.1:0-12392 GCA_964538415.1 uncultured Halobellus sp. | reverse complement strand
GGATCGATTTGAGGGTGTCGCCGTGATGGCATACGATCAGGTTTCACGGCGGAAAAGCGAAAAATTCCTGCGTCAATAGACGTCATGATATTCGGGATTAGCGAGTAGATGCCGATGCCGACCACTGAAGGGATACTCTATTGAGAATTCGTGGAGACTTTTCGCACATGGTATGAGGGTTGGATAGAAGGCACGCATCAAATCTATCCTCCGAGATCATGGAGCGAACGCAACCGCTTTCGGTCCGCCGTGACGAGGGAACATCATGACCGCTGAGTGCGATTGGCGGCTGATCCGCGAGGAGCGACGGCCGGGACCGCTCCAGATGGCGCTGGACGAGGTCGCGGCCGAGACGGTCGCGGCGGGCGGCCCGGCCACGATCCGGACCTATCGATGGGATCCCGGCTGTCTCACGCTCGGGTACGGACAGGACCCGGGGACGGTCGACTGGGCGTTCTGCGACCGGGAGGGGATCGACGTCACCCGCCGACAGACCGGCGGCGGCGGAATCTACCACGACGGCGACGGCGACGTCGCCTACTCGATCGTCGTCCCGGCCGCCGACGTGCCGGGCAAGCTGCTCGACTGTTATCACCTGCTCTGTGAGCCGATCCTCGAGGTGTTCGGGCGGCTGGGGATCGACGCCGACTACGTGGACGAGGAGGTGCCGGAGCTGTACCGCCCCGCCTGCTACCTTCGCGAGCTCCATCCCGCTCACGACGTCGTCGCGGCCGGTCGAAAGATCGCCGGCAACGCGCAGTATCGCAAGCGCGACGCGGTGGTCCAACACGGCTCGCTGACCTACTCGGTCGACGCGGAGCGTCACCTCGGCACGTTCGCCGATCCGCCCGTGACTCGGCGGGAGTTCCGCGAGCGCGTCGTCGGCATGGACGAGCTTGTCGACGCCGATCGGGAACCCGTCGTGCGAACGGTCGAGGAGACGCTCGCCGCGTGGGTGCTTGACGGCGGCGTCGAGGGACGTGGAGCCGAGCGTTCCGCCGGCGGCGGAGCGGTTTCGGCCGCGTCGATCGAGGGTTCGTGGACGGACGCCGAGTTGGAGCGCGCCCACGAACTCGTCGAGACGAAGTACGAGGCGGACGAGTGGGTGCGGACGCGGCCCGGCGACCGGAACTGACGGGGTGGCCCCTCGACCCGCGCTCCGCGCCGCTTCCGAAGCGGCTTTTTGCGGCCGTCCCGTCGTTCGGTCATGACCCTGAAGATCGGCGCACACGTCTCCATCGCGGGCGGCGTGGACAACGCGATCGAAAGCCAACTCGAGATCGGCGGCAACTGCGGACAGATATTCACCCACTCCCCGCAGGTCTGGCAGGATCCCAACATCGGCGAGGAGGAAGCGGAACGCTTCCGTGCGGGCACCGAGCGCGATCTCGAGGGACCGTGGGTGATCCACACCTCCTACCTCGTGAACCTCTGTACGCCGAAGGAGGGGCTCCGCGAGAAGTCGCTCGACTCGATGCAAAAAGAGGTCGACGCCGCGAGCCAGCTCGACGTCCCCTACGTGAACGTCCATCTCGGGGCGCACACGGGCGCGGGCGTCGAGGGCGGTCTCGACAACGCGGCCTCGGTGATCGACGACGTCGACGTCCCGGACGAGGTCACAATCCTGATCGAAAGCGACGCGGGCTCGGGGACGAAGCTCGGCGGCGACTTCGAGCACCTCGCCGCGGTCATCGACCGCACCGAGACCGACATCGACGTCTGTATCGACACCGCTCATACCTTCTCGGCCGGCTACGACCTCTCGACCGCCGCAGCGGTCGACGAGACGATCTCCGAGTTCGACGACGTCGTCGGCCTCGAGCACCTGCGGTGTATCCACCTCAACGACTCCAAACACGACTGCGGGACGAACAAGGACGAGCACGCCCACATCGGGGAGGGCTACATCGGCGACGAGGGCATGGAGCGGATCGTCAACCACCCGGACCTCGCGGACGTCCCGCTCGTGTTGGAGACGCCGACGGAGGACGGGCGCAGCTACGCGTGGAACGTCCAACGCGTCCGCGAGCTCCGCGCGGAGTAGTCGAACTCGATCCGGACCGTCCACGTTCCGTCCGTTCGTTGGTTTTCGTCCGTCCGTTCGTTGGTTTTCGTCCGTCCGTTCGTTGGTTTTCGTCCGTCCGGCGTCCGTCGCGCGTCTGACTCGTGTTTATACGTGTGCGACGTGTGAACGCGCCGTATGGCTTCCTCAGCGGCGTTGCTGGTCGGTCGTCGTCGGGATCGAGCGATCGGACTCGTCGGTGGCTTCGCCGTCGCGGTCGCCGTCGTCGTCCTCGGCTCGGCCGTGGCGGAGCTGGCGAACCTGCCGACGGCGGCCGCCGTCCTCGAGAAATCGATCCCGCCCATCGTCTTTTATGCACCCATCCTCCTGGCCGCGATCGGCGCGTATCTCCGGTGTGGCGGGCCGGCCTGTCTCGCCGTCGGTGTCGTTCCCGCCATCGTTCTCCTCGGGGCGGCTCTCGTCGGGAGCGCACTCGGGGTCACCGGCGTCGTGGACGCCGGCACGGTTCTCGTCGAGACCTCGACGTCGCTCGCGCTCGTCGGCCTGACGGGCGCCTTCGTCGGGTTCTGTGCCGGCGTCACCGCGGCGCTCGTCGCGGACGTGCTCGGATTCTCGGCGGGGTCGTGAACCGTCGATCCGGGCGCTTAATCCGATCCGGAGCGAACGCGGCTACGTGCGACGGTTCTCCGCCGACTACCTCGAACGCACGCGCGAGGGCATGTGGCGCGACGACCGCGGGGCGCTCGGCGACCTCGACCTGCCGAACAGACGACGCATCCTCGACGTGGGCTGTGGGACCGGCGAGCTGGCGCGCGTCTTCGCCGCCGAGGCTCCCTCCGACTCGACGGTCGTCGGCGTCGACGCCGACCTCGACCTGCTCGCGGTCGCGCGGGAGGAGGGCGACCTTTCGGCGTGTGCGGGGGACGCGACGCGGCTCCCCTTCCGGGACGACGGCTTCGATCTGGTCGCCTGTCAGGCGCTTTTGACCAACCTGCCGGAGCCGCGGGCGGGGATCGATGAGTTCGTCCGCGTCTCGAGCGACCTCGTCGCCGCGGTGGAGCCCGACAACGCCGACGTGACCGTCTCCTCGACGGTCGACGCGGAGGAGCGGCTGGAGCGGGAGGCACGCGAGACGTACCTCGAGGGCGTCGGCACCGACGTCGCGCTCGGCGACCGGGTTCGCGAGCTCTTCGAGGTCGCGGGTCTCGAAGACGTTCGAACGCGACGGTACGTTCACGAGAAGCGGATCGCGCCGCCCTACTCCGAGGCGGCGCTCGAGTCGGCGGCACGAAAGGCGTCCGGCGCGGGGCTGGCGGACCATCGGGCCGAACTGGAGGCGGCAACCTCGATCGCCGCGTACGACGACCTTCGGCGCCGCTGGCGGGAGATGGGTCGGTCGGTGATCGACGGAATGCAGACGAAGGCGTACGAGCGCGTCGAGCGGGTCCCCTTCGACGTCACCGTGGGTCGGGTACCGGCCGCGTTCGACTCCCGAGCGTGACGGGCCCGACTACTTCTCGATGATGCTCTCCTCGACGGCCTCGCCGAAGTGCCGGGCGACGTCCTCGTAGTGGACCAACACCTCGTCGCCGACCTCGAGGTCGGTCACGGCGGTCCGGCCGGCCGCGGTTGCGACCTTCACCGTCTCGGCGTTCTGGATGAGCGTCTCGATGCGGTCGATGCCCTCCTCGGTCTCGAGCTCCGCTTGGACCCGGAACATCGGCCGCTTTTCGATCTTCACGCGGCCGACGATCGCCTCGCGGGTGTGACCGGCGGTGTCGACGATCTGGACCTCGTCGCCGCTCGACAGCTCGGCGAGGTAGTTCGTGCCGCCCTCGGGATTGCGCACGTAAGCGTGGACGGCGCCGGCGTTGACGCGGAAGGGGCGCGACTCGACGTACGGGGACTCGGCGGTCTCGGCGTGGACGAAAAAGAGCCCGCGGGACATCGATCCGACCAGCATCCCTTCGTCGTCGTCCATGAGCGACCCGGTGTCGATACAGACCCGGTCGGCCATGCCGGTCCGCTCGACGGCGGTCACCTCGGCGTGGCGTAGCTCGAGGGTCTCGCGGTCGGCGGCGTCGCGTGCATCGACGGCTCCGCGGATCTCATCGGGGTCGTCGGCGTCGAGGAGGACGCCGTCCGCGCCGATCTCAAGCGTCTCGAAGGCGGTTCGTGCCTCCGCGGCGGTGGTGACGCCGGCGACGAGGTGGGTGTCGTCGCCGACGCGCGCGATCAGGTTCTCGAGCGGGATGATCGACCAGTCCTCGCCGACGATCACGGTGTATTCCGCCTCCGCCGCGGCCGCCTCGGCGAACGACTCGTACTCCTTCCCGAGGACGCGGACGTACGCGCCCTGTGCACGGTCGTCCCGTCGTCTGAGCGTCGAGAGGTCCGCCGACCCCGCGAAGTCCTCGGGGAGGTCGATGATACCGTCTCCCTCGCCGTCCTTGCCGACGAAGTAGGCGTCCGCCTCGGCCGTCTCGTCGTCGCCGTCGACGACGTCGGCCTCCGAGAGGAACGCGGCCACCTTCACGTCGCCGAGCTCGCGGACCCGGTCGACGTCGTGTTCGTCGACGAGAACCCAGTCGGCGCCCGCCTCGATCCCCGTCGTGATCCGCCGCTTCCGCGTCTCCCATTCGCCGACGCTCGCGTCGGCTTTGATCCAGACCGTGCGCGTCATTACCGATCGCTCACGGCCGCGCGGCTTGAACGCTACGAAAGCCATGGCCGCTTCGGGCCGGCCCGTGGTCCGTGTCCGACCTCTCGGCTCGTCGTCTACCCCCATCCTTCGGTTCCGTCCGCGCGCTTATTATCCGGCACCGGATAGGTCACGGCATGCGCACGCTCGACGGCACCGATCGGGAGATCCTTCGGCTGCTGCTCGCGGACGCGAGACGCTCGTACAGCGACATCGCCGACCGCGTCGACCTCTCCGCGCCGGCCGTCTCCGACCGGATCGACCGCCTCCGCGAGGTCGGCGTGATCGAGGGGTTCACGGTCCGCATCGACGACGGCGAGCTGGCGGGCGGATTGGAGGCGCTGGTGACGCTGTCGGTCGCGCCGGCGGACGCCGACCGTGTCTACGAGGCCGTCGCCGCACACGATCGGGTCGAACACGTCTTCCTCACCGCCGACGGCGGAGTGACGTTCTCGGCGACGATCGCCGGCGACGACGGCGGCGTCCGGGAGCTCGTCGACGAAACGGCGGGGCTGGAGTCGGTTCGGGAGCTGTCGGTTCGGGTCGTCGACCGTCTGGACTGGTCGCCGACGATCGGGGACGTCGACCTCGCGGTCGACTGCGTCGTCTGTGACAACACGGTCACCGCGGAGGGCGAGTCCACGCGGATCGACGGCACGCTCTACCACTTCTGTTGTGGCTCCTGTCGAGGCGAGTTCGAGGACCGTTACGATCGACTCGCCGAAGGGGTCTGAGGTCGCCGACGGACGTGCGGCGTCCCGGATCGGCGTCGGTTATATTCAGCCGATATCGACGGAACCTTATTGTGTCGGTCGCCCGTCCATCCATCCATCCATCCGCATGGTCGACGAACTGCCGAACGACGTGCTCCTCGATCACACCCGTGATAAGATCGTCGTCGTCGACGAGAACGGCGTCCTTCGTTACGCCAACGCGGCCGTCCGGGACGTCGTGGGTCTCGAGCCGTCGGCGTTCGTCGGCCGAAACGTCTTCGAGTGGGTCCACCCGGACGACCTCGACCGCGTTCGGGAGACGTTCATGGAGACGGTCGGCTCCGATGGTCCGCACGTCGACACGACGATCGAGTATCGCCATCGGACCGCCGACGGCTCGTGGACCTGGCTCGAGAGCCGCTTTTCGAACGTAAAGATCCCGGAGCTCGACGGATACGTCGTCAGTTCCCGGGACGTCACCGACCGGATCGAGGCGGAGCGCGATCGAGACCAGGCCGCCGAGCGCTTCGCACAGCTCGCCAGCAACGCCACCGACGTGTTGTGGATGTTCTCGGCCGATTGGGAGGAGCTCCTGTTCATCAATCCCGCCTACGAGTCGCTGTACGGTGGGCCGATCGACGAGACCGAATCGGATCCGACGGCGTTTCTGGAGTGTATTCACCCCGACGACAGGGAGATGGTTCTGGCGACGATGGACCGGATCTCGGCGGGCGAGCGCGTCGACATGGAGTACCGGGTCAACCCCGATCTGGGGTACAACCGCTGGGTATGGGTGCAGGGACAGCCCGTCGTCGAGGACGGCGAGGTGGTTCGGATCGTCGGGTTCTCCCGCGACGTCACTGACCGCAAACGGCGGGAGCGCCAGCTCGCCGTCCTCGATAACGTGCTCAGACACAACCTTCGGAACGACCTGAACAAGATCCTCGGCTACGTCGAGAGGTCGAAAGACGACGACGGGGTGAGCCTCGATGAGTGCGTGCGGGTCGTTAGGCGGGTCTGTGAGGGACTGTTGCGAAAGGCGGACAAACAGCGACAGATCAACCGGATCCTCACCACGTCCCCGGATCCCGAGCCGACCGATCTGGTTCCGATCGTCGAGCGAGTCGTTCGGGAGGTCGGAGAGACCCACCCGAACGCCCGAGTCGAGACGGACCTCCCCGCGACGCTGTTCGTCGAGGCGCCCGCGGCGATCGAGGCTGCGGTCACGGAGCTGGTCGAGAACGCGGCGGAGTACGACGGAGAGGGTGGCTCCGAGGGCACACGGATCCGCGTCTCCGGCGAGCGGATCGACGGCGGATCGGAGGTGGTCCTCGAGGTCGCCGACGACAACTCGCCGATCCCCGAGTACGACCATCGCGTGTTGACCGGCGACCAAGAGATGACGAAGGTCTATCACGGTAGCGGGCTGGGACTGTGGATCGTCTACTGGGTCGTCGACCTCTCGAACGGCTCGGTGACCTACGAGCGCGTCGACGACCACAACGTCGTTCGGGTGCGGCTTTCGGGGCGCGGCGACGAGACGACGGCGACGGATCCGGCCCCGAGAAAGTAATCTACTTGAGGCCGGACGGGAAACGTTCAGTCGCAGTCCCGTGGTGTAGTGGCCAATCATAATGGCCTTTGGAGCCATTGACGGCGGTTCGAATCCGCCCGGGACTACTTTCGTCGCGAAAAGCTCCACGAGCGACGGGGACGGCCGGGACTATCCTTCCGGCCCGTCAGCTCGATCCCCGTTCCCCGGATACACGATCTCCATCGGTACGTCGAGTTTCGGATCGACCGCGGCCCCGTCCGCGGGCAGCGACGGGTAGGCGGCGCCCTCGCTTCGCGGGCCGAGGTCGATCCGCTCGGCGGTGGCCGCGAGGACCGCGGCGTCGACGACGTCGTCCACGGCACCCGCCGGGAGCCGGTCGTGCCAGTCGGCCCCGTCGCGACGTGTCTCGACGACTCCCCGTACGGTCGCGTGTAACTCGTCGGCATCGGGGATCGACGCGAGCACGTCGAGTCTGGCGTCCACCCCGTCGGCGTCGTGTTTCGAGTCGAGCGCACCGTCGGCGAACGCCGCGAAACAACACTCCGGGTGGCCCTCGTAGGTCCGATCCCGGGCACGGTCGTCGGTTCCCAACAGCGCGTCGACCTCGCGGATTCGCGGGAAGAGCCACCAGCTCTGGCTGCTGATGCCCCTTCCGTGGATCTCGCGGGCGCGCTCGTAGTCGTCACAGGTCACGGCCTCCCGGCAGGGGATCGAAAAGACGGTGCTGCCGCGATCGCTGAGATACTCGCTCGCGGCACGATCGCAGGCGCGGGTCGCACCGCGGGTTGCCGGCAGTCCGATCGGAACGTCGACGAGCATCGAGCGAGCGCCCCCGTCCGGTGTATCCCTGCCGTGTGCGTCCCACACGTTCAGGATCGAGGGTTCGGTCGTGACCCGGGTTCGGTCGCCGGTTTTGACGACCACCCAGCAGCCGCCAGCCCAGTCGACGCCGAGGTAACTGGCCATGGATCCGACAGGGACTGCAGGCGGTTGAGTGGTCGGATCGAAAGGAGCGGCTCGACGCCGGGTTCAGCCCAACCGCTCGGCGATTCGCGCCGCACCCTCGGCGGCGGCCGTCGCGGGGTCGTCGGGGGAGACGACCTCGATCTCGCGGTCGAGCTCCGCGCTGAGGCGCCGCTCGAACTCCTCGACGAGGCCGGGGATGCAGGCCATCCCGCCGGTGATGGCGATGGGGCGGCCGAGCGCGAGTTGGTAGGGTTTCATGTGGTCGTTCGCGAGCGCCGGGAGGAACTCGTTGGCGACCGCGTCGACCGCGTCGTCGATGTAGCGGTCGACGGGATCACGCACGCCGCGGTCGACGGTGAACTCGTGGCTGCCGCCGCCGGGCTGTTGGACGACGTCCGTGAACGGCTTGAAGTCGTACACGTCGGCGTGTTCCTCCTTATATTCGCGGGCGGTCGTTCGGTCGATGTGGACGCGCCCCTGCGTCTCCTCCTCGACCGCGGAGACGATCCAGCGGTCGACCTCGTTGCCGGTGACGGAACCCGTCGAGAACGGCGAGAGCTGCTCGCCGCGGCGGTACGCGCAGGCTTCGAGGGTGGTCGAGCCCATGTTGATCGAGACGAACACCTCGTCGACGGCCTCGAGCCCGTCGCCGTAGGCGGGGATGGCCCCGCAGAGCGACTCCGGGAAGCTCCGCGTCTCGGCCTCGCCGATGGCCGACCCCTCGATGACTGCCTTGAGGTTCTCGACGCCGGCCTCGTTGTCGATGGTCGGAACCGCGTAGACGACGACGCTCTCCCCCGGAACGTCGTGTGTGCTCACGACCGCCTCGAAGAAGCGCTCGGCGTCCGCGACGCCGTCGTCGTCCTCCGGTAGCCCGGATCGGAGCATGAACCGGACCGTATCCGGGTACTCGATCGCGGCCTCGTGGCCGTACAGCGCCCGTTCCTCGCCGGTGATGGCGTCCTCGTAGGTCGCCAGACAGGTGAGCGTCGAGTGTCGCTCGCGGCCGCCGCGGCCGTCCGGGAGGTCGAGCACCGTGCGGGTGCTGCCGAGTTTCACGCCGACCGGGATCGGGGCGTCGATGCCGTCGAAGTCAGTGGAATCTGCTGCGTCGCTCATGGGTGGTCACTCGCACACGAAACGAGTCGAACGAGGGAGACGAGACTGATCCGATGGTCGGCGGGCGTGAACGGCCGACCGTGACGCGGCGCCTCGTAGCCGGGTAACCGGCGCGAGAGCGTCTCCGCCACGTCCGGCGTCGTCCACCCGATCTCCGCGTAGTAGGACAGCGCGTCGCGGCTCCGAAGGTGACCGCCGACGTCGACGAGGTAGCCGAGCCACTCGCCGACCTCCCGCTCGGCCGCCGGCGACGCCGGCACCTCGGTGAGGTACGGGCGCTCGCCGTTCGTGACCCGCTGCAGGCCTCGCTGACGCTGAAGGAGTTCGGTGAACGCGGCAGAGCGCGCCGCCCGCTCGGCCCGGTTCCGATCGGGGTGACGGAGCGACCGCTCCCGAGGCGCCCCGTCGGCGATCGCCCGCGGACCGTCCGCGAGCGACCGCAGCTCCCGCACGTCGTATCGCCGTGGATTCAGACTCATGTTCCGTCCGTCGTTCGCGTCCGTACCCGATTCGTTTCGTTCTCCGTATATGAGGGTTCGTCCCTGGCTATCGAGCGTGATAACACTGGACCGACGATCGGCGCTGGAGCGACGTCGTCACCGGAGCGACGTCGTCACCGGAGCGACGATCGCGGGCGAAGCGACGACCGTCGGCGAAGCGACGATCGCGGGCGAAGCGACGACGCTCGACGATCAGGCCGCCGATCGATCCTCGACGGCGTCGACGATCCGCTTCGCCGCGGCGACGCTCACGAACGCGAGGACGACGCCGGCGACGACGTCGACCGCCCAGTGGATGCCGAGATACATCGTCGAGAGCACGATGCTCGTGGCCAACACCGCGGCCGCGACCGTCCACCGCGGGAACTGTTCGTGCGTCGAGAGCGCCACGAGCAGCACGGTCACCGACAGCGACGTGTGCAGCGAGGGGAAGACGTTCGTCTCGACGTTCACGCGGGCGGTGAGCTGTGTCACCTCCCGGAAGGCGTCGAGCAGCGGTTCCTCCACCCGCGGCGCGTCCGGGTCGGCGCCGGGCAGTCGGTGGTAGTTCCGCGGACCGTACGCGAGCACGGACCCGTACGCGACGATGGCGACCGCGTAGTTGACGGCGTAGGCCGCGACGAGGGTTTTTAAGGGGCGGAGGCTCTCCGCGAAGAGGTAGCCGACGAGCGGAAAGACGAGAAGCACCACGTAGCCGAGGACGTACATCGGTCCGAAGTAGTAGAGCCCCCACTCGGGCAGCGCCGACTGGATCCCCGCGACGAGGTCGCCCTCGATGGCGTAGATGGTCGCCGTCGCATCGAATCCGTACCGCCGTGAGAACCGCTCGACCCGCTCCAACAGCCCCTTGTTAAACAGGAGGACGACCGCCAGCCCGGCGACGAACGGCGCGACGGCGACGAGTCGGGACCGGAACTCCTCGCGACGGTCGACGACGAGCCGGAGCCGATCGGTGCCGACGCAGTACGGCAAGAGGAGGGCGAACGAGCCGACCGTGACGACGACCACGACGGCCAGGAGACCCACGAATTGCATGCTACTGGTCCCTCAGGGTTGCGGGGAAAAAACGCGTGCGGTCGTCCCGAACCGGGGATGTCGGGTCCCGGGTAACGGGTCCGTCATTCCGGATCGGCCGCCCACGGGAGCGGCTCGGTACACCAGTGACAGAAGTCGATCTCGGCGTCGGTCTCGCGCCCGCAGCTCGGACATTCGACCTCCGGTGGGGCCTCGGTCGAGGCGGCGGCCGACCCGTTCGCGGGAAGATGGCCCTCCTCGCCAGCCCGTGGACCGGGCCGTGCGCTCGCCTCCCCGTCCGTCGGCGACCGTGCCGCCGCCGGGACGGGTGCGGTCTCGGCGTCCGCCCGCCCGACGAGATAGGCGTCCACCGCCGAGAGACCGACGAGGAAGGTGATCGGGATGGTGACCTCGGTGGGGACGGCCGCCGTGAACGCCGAGAGGTCGGCGAGCGGGTCGACGGGTTCGACGTCGTAGAGGACGAACAGCGCGACCGTCCCGCCGACGATCGTTCCGTGCCACACCAGCGCTCGGCCCCATTGACGTAAGAGGAGATGGCCGAGTCCCGGAAGCACGAGCGCCAGAAGGGCGGCGAGGAGCGGTCGCAAACGGTCTCGCATGGCTCCAGCTTTCGCCGGCGGATACTTACCGCCTACGGTGTCGGCGGACGCCTCGCCCACCCGCCGGGTCGCGCTCGGAATCCCGCGGCGGCGGGGCCGGCTCGCTCACCGCTCCGCGCAGTACTCGACGAAGTTCCGCAGGATCCGGAGGCCGGTCTCCCCGCTCTTTTCGGGGTGGAACTGGGTTCCGAACACGTTGCCGGCCTCGTTCGCGACGACGGCCGGGAAGTCGACGCCGTAGTCGGCGATCGCCACGACCGCGTCCGGGTCGTCGGGCTCCGCGTAGTAGGAGTGGACGAAATAGGCGTACTCGCCGTCGACGCCCTCGACGACGGGGTGCTCCCGGCTCACCGAGAGCTCGTTCCACCCCATGTGCGGGACCTTCCGGTCAACCTCGAAGCGAACGTTCGTCCCCGGAATCAGATCGAGGCCGGTCACCTCGCCTTCCCCCTCGTGGTCGGCCTCCTCGCTCGTGGTGAGAAGCATCTGCATGCCGAGACAGATCCCGAAGAGGGGGCGGCCCGCCTCGGCGTGGTTCGTCAACGCCTCCCGAAGCGGCCCGGCGTTCTCCATTCCCTCGCGGAAGGCGCCGACGCCCGGAAGGACGACCCCGTCAGCGGCCGCGAAGGCGTCGGGATCGTCCGTGATCTCTACGCTCGCGCCGGCTCGCTCCAGCCCGCGCGTCGCGGAGCGGAGGTTCCCGAGACCGTAATCGACCAACACGACGTCCGCCAGCGTCTCCGCGGGCGGCTCGAAGGTGCTCATACGCCATCTGCGTGAGCGATCGAAAAAGCGGTTTCCCTTCGAGGGACCCGACGAGGTCAACCCGGGGTATCCCCCGAGAAGCATCGGTCGCGAGGGCCTCCCCGCGGAGGTCCCACCGCGGAGTCACTTCAGCGCCGATTCGGCCATCCGTTGTGGGAATCCGAGCAACAGCGCCACGAGTCCCTGTGACTCGTGATCATCACGGATGTATGACCGGATCCGTTGGGAGAACATCTCCACGGAGATGATCAACACGAGGATGACGAGGATCGTCGCCATCATGTTGGTAAACGCGAAGAGTCCCTGTTGAACCACGAGGACCTGACCGAGCCCGCCGCCGCCGATGATCCCCAGCGTGACGGCGATCCGGACGTTGATCTCGAAGATGTACAGCGTCCACGCGATAAACGGCGTCG
>CAZIFX010000062.1:0-12419 GCA_964538415.1 uncultured Halobellus sp. | reverse complement strand
CCGACGAGAAGTTCTACTACATGCAGGACGTCGAGGGCGACGAGATCGCCTCCCGCAAGTTCGATCTCATTTATAAGGGTCAGGAGCTCTCCTCCGGCGGTCAGCGCCAGCATAACGTCGACGTCATGCGCGAGGTGATGGCCGAGGAGGGCGTCGAGGAGGCCAACTTCGAGTTCTATCTCGAGGCGTTGAGCTTCGGCACGCCACCACACGGCGGGTACGGGCTCGGCATCGACCGGCTCGTCCAGAAGGTCGCCGACCTCGACAACATCAAGGAGGCGATCATGTTCCCGCGCGATCCGAACCGGCTGGAGCCCTGACCGCGGACGACTCGCTTCCGAATGCCACCGCGGACCATCCGCTTCCGGATGCCTTCTCCACCACGTCCGACCGCCGATCGGCCACGCCCGGCCGTCGATCGACCGGTACCCTCTTCAGGCGGACCGAGCAACGACCTCCGATGGACGGACGTGTGACGGGACGGACCACGACGACGGACCGATCGAACGGCAATTCCGCTGGATCCGACGACGACGTATCGGCCGGAGCGACGAAGTCGAGCCGTCCGGGCCGCCGACGCGTTCTCGCGGGGCTCAGCGTGACCGCGCTCGGCGGGCTTGCGGGCTGTCTCGGCGACGTGACCGAACACGAGTCGACGCCGTACGGCGTCGAGGAGGGGACCGCCGCCGACGCCGGCTATGACCTCAGCGAGGTCGACACGGTCGTGATCGAGGAGCCGGTGGGGATCGGTCCGCTGGGGGAGACGGTCGTCGCGATGAACCACGTCGTCGAGTACGAGAAGGCACTCGATATGGGGCCGCTCGGAGAGCAACGCGGCGGGGTGTTCGTGACCTTCTCGACGCCGCAGGTCTCCGTGTTCGGCCGGGAATTCAATCCCGTCGCGGACATGGACACGCGCGAACTCGTCGATCTGGTTCAGGACAGCTACGGCGGGATGGAGAACGTTGAACGCGACGCGGACGAGGAGATCGAGGTTCTCGACGAGACCGTCGAGATGACCCGTTTCGAGGCGGAGGCGACCTTCGACGGCTCGTCGGTCGACGTCGACGTCCACGTGACCGAGGCGGTCGCGACCGAGGATGACCTCGTCGTAACCGTCGGCGTGTATCCCACCGTGCTCCGGGACGTTGAGGAGGACCACACCCGTTCGATGGTCGGCGGCGTGGCCTCCGACGTCGACCTCGGCGGTACCGGCGGGAACGCGAGCACTGATGAGGAGAACGGCGGCGACGCGGAGGAGGACGAGGAGCATGGCGGCGGCAACGAGGAGGACGACGGCGACGGGGATGATGGCGGCGACGACGGGGATGATGGCGGCGACGACGGGGATGATGGCGGCGACGACGGGGACGATGACGACGGCCTGCTTCCGTGATGGGCGAGCCGCGTCGGCTCGGCGGAACGGCGTCGACCGTCAGTGGAAGCCGCGGTCGACGTCGTCCTCCTCGATGAGATCGTCGAGCTCCTTCGAGAGCAGTTCCTCGGCCTCGTCGAAGGTGTCGGTGAGCTCGTTCAGCTCGTCGGGTCGTCCGTCGAACTCGTAGGACATCGGACCGAACGCCGGGGAGTCCAGCGCCTCCATCACGTCCTCGAAGAGGTGGTCAGGCTCCGTCGGCGCCTCGGCGTGCACCTTCAGCGCCTCCTCCAGTCGCGTCGCCATCCGCTTTGCGGCGTCCTCGTTTTCCGGCGGCGTTCGCACCGCGAACCGGCCGGGCGAGTCCGCGTCGGGCAACAGCGGATCCAGATCGTCGTCCACCTTTCGGGCGACCTTCGCGCCGACGCCACGGAGATCTCGGGGGTTCTTCGCGTACGTCTTCAGGTGGTAGACGCCGACGTTCGGATGGCCGAAGTAGAGGTCCTCTCCGAGGCCCTCCCGACGGGATCCGGCGACGGCCCGCCAGCCGTCGGGGTCGGTCGAGTCGCCGGCAACGTCCGCGAGGATCTCCTGCCAGTCTCGAACGCGCATGACGGGAGCATCTTATAAGTGCGCCCAAATGAGCGTGTCGGTCACGTCGCCCCGTGAGACCCTTCCTTGAAGAACAACACGAGGGCGATGGTCGCGAGTCCGAGGCTCAACGCGCCGTTCAGGAGTCCCAAGAGGAGAAACGGCATACCCGCGAGTAGCCACATCACGCCGAGGACGCCGACGTGAAGAACGCCCAGCAGGTACAACACCGGGCTCCAGTACCGGGTGAAGAAGAGACCCACGCCGAGAAGGAAGCTGCCGCCGATCAGGAGGAACTGGGGCTGCCCGGTACGGATGCCCACGCCAAAGTTGATCGCCACGATCCCGACGGAACAGAGGACGCCGACCCAATAGTACGCCCCCCAAGATTCCAACTCGTCCGTGCGGAACACGTCGCTGGTTCGATTCACGACGTACGTCTCACTACACGCACACAAAGCCGTTTCCCCGACCGGCGAAATCGGATCGACCGCGCCCTCGGGACGCACTCGGTGAGGAGCGTCCCCGAACCCCATTCGGGGTCGATCCGAGAGAAACGGTTAGGGTCGGGCCACGCGAATCGCTACGTATCATGGACGTAACTAACTTCGTGTACACCGTTGGAATGACCGACTCGGAGGTGACGGACGCCCTCGAGGGCGAGACGAGCGGCGTGCTCTCGTTTGCCGTCGACGACGATTCCTATGCGATTCCGATCTCGTATCACTACGCAGACGGCTCCGTGTTCTTTCGCTTCGGCAACGACCGCGACGAGGCCGGCAAGGTCGCCGCCGCCGAGACGACCGGAGACGCGTGTTTCGTGCTGTACGAGGAGGAGGGCGGGGATTCGTGGAGCGTGATCCTCACGGGACCGCTCCGACGCGTCGACGACCCGGCCGCATGCGGATTCGACGAGACGGCGATGCACGAGCGATTCGGTCCGCTCCGCGTCTTTGATGAGGCGGTCGAGGAGATCAGGGTGGAGCTATACGAACTCGATCCCCGCCGCACCGTGGGGCGCCGCACGGCCGACTGACTCCCGGTCCTTCGTGTCACGCAGCACGTTGCAGGACGGTTTCCGACCGGACGTCACCCTTCGTTCGTCGCCGTCGAGGTAGTCGAATCGCGGCGCTGCGGCACCACAAACGGGCGCGACACGGACCGTTTCACCGCTCGTAGACCGGCTTTCGCTGTCGATCCGCGTATTTGTACGCCGCCCGTGCGAGCAGCAGGGATCCGCCGATGAGGAGCACGTACGAGAACGGCGACTCCGATCCCGTGAGCACGTCGACCGTTCCCCACAGCGTGAGGCCGAAGTAGAGCGCGATGCGGAATCGGAAGGTGTCGAAGCCCTCCTTGAAAAAGCCCCAGGTCACGAGCGCCGCGAGGTAGAGACTGACGCCGACGTCGCCGACGGCGGTGAGCCCCTCCTGTTCGATCCGGAAGTAGCCGCTCACTGCCGAAAGCAGCGCGAGCGCGAGTATCACCCCGCCGATCACCTGCCGTCCGTACCGTCCGTAGAGTGAATCGCTCATGATCGTCACTGGGGCGAGCGGATATAAGGGGGCTCCGGCTTCGGTCGGGTCGGTTCGAACGGGGAACGTGTCGAGGTGCCTCTATGGAACGGATCGCGTCGGGATCCGGTTCCCGCCCGATCAGTCCTCGGCCTCGCCCGGGGCGGCCTCGGCACCCGCGTCCGCCGACTCCTCGGGTTCGCCGCCGCCCTGTTCGCCCTCCTCGGACCGTGCCGCGACGAGCGCGCCGCTCGCGACGCTGTACATCGGTTCGTCCGCGGAGCGGACGTCGCTGATGGAGAACGGCATGTTCGAGTCCGCGAGGTGGTCCGCAAAGAGGTCCTCGAAGCCGCGCGGGCTGGAGGTGCCGCCGGTGACGACGACGGGGACGTCGAGTCCCTCCTCGACGTCCTCCTCGTCGACCTCCTTCGTGATGTTCTCGATGACGTAATCGAGCAGGTTCTCGTAGTAGATGGCGAGCGCGCCCTCGACGCCGCCGACGTCGGTGCGGAAGTCGAGCTCGAAGTCGTCCTCCTTGATCGAGGTCACCTTGTCGACGGGGGTGCCGGTCGCCTGAGCGGTCTGCTCGTCGATCCAGTCGCCCCCGCGGGCGATGGAGAACTTCATCACGGGGACCGCGTAGTAGGCCAGACAGACGTTGGTCATGCCGGCGCCGAAGCTGATCCCGAGGCCGGTGAAGTTGTTATCGGCGAGTTCGGAGTAGATCACCGCCATCCCCTCGTTGATCGGCTCCGGGTCGTAGCCCATGTCGCCGAGCATCGACTCCAGCGTCTTCTCGTGATACAGCGTCGATAGTCCCGAGTCGATGGGATCGGCGGGGCTGGAGTAGAAGAGCCGCTCGTTCGGGCGGGCGGGCTCGCCGACGACCTGTTGGGTGATGAGCTTGATCATCGGGATCGCGGAGGCCTCCTCGCTGGAGAGGATCCCGTGTTGCATCGGACGGCGCGTCTCCTTGTTGAAAATGTTCGCGAAGTTGAGCGCGTCGTCACCGACGACGTACACCTTGTCGTCCTTCCGAATGTGGAGTACCTCGCTTCTGGAGAGCATCTGTTCGGCCATGTCGCTGTACTCGATCTCGACGAACGAGTTGCGCTGCTGTACGAACACCGTCTCGGCGCCTTCCTGTCGCCCTGAGAGGATGTTCATCGTGCCGACGTCTAGGCCTTTGGCCATGTGCGTCCGTTTCACTCGTCGCGTCTTAAATTTTCGTGAGGGTCACACGGAAGTCCATCCACTCAGGACCCCGAGGACCTTCGGAGCAGTCACGGGACGGAGGAGTCGTAAGCTAACCCACGGCTGAAGCCGTTGGTTTCCGCGCTGTTACCTCTATGACTGGTCCGTGGTCACTCACCGTGATCGCCGCGTCGTTCGGCTCGCCATTGCGTCCCCGAAACTCGCACCTTTTTAACCGAGAAGGCCATAGTGAGTGCTGCCGGAGACCGACGCTTTTCTCGTTGGGATTCGGCGAATCACAACCCGCGCCCGTCCCGCCGCCGGGTGACCGGCCCGACACGGCCCGGGGGTCCGCCGTGGAGGCCGCTCGCCCGTCATCCCGCCTCCCGTCTTCCCGCCTTTCGTTTCGTTGCCGGCCAGACCGTCGCTTCCTCGTACTACGGAACGGCCACGCGTCCGACGTAGACCCGCGTCCGACGCAGACTGGTTATCGGTTCGGATAATTCGACCGGTGACTTCTTAATCGACTTCGTTCTCGTGGGGAATGCCGCGGACGAGATCGGCCGGCCATCCCCGTACCGGGCACGGCGGGCCGGGCACTCGCATCACCGTCCGTCGTCCGCGAGCATCCGGGTTCGGGCGCTCCGCTCCCACCCGCCCCCGAACCCGATACTCGGCGTTCCCGGGAGCAACCGACCGTCGCGTTCGGACGCGACGTCCCTTCCCGTGGCGTTCCTCCCCGAGACACGTGTCGACCCTCTCGGGCGACGCCCGTGGTCAAGCGTCGAACGAGGCTCGGCCTCGAGCGCCGAGCGACGCTCGTTCTCAGTCGTCGGCCTCGACGAACTGCTTGCGAACCTTCTCGATCTTCGGGTCCGCGTGGAACGTACAGTACGCGTCGCCGGGGTTCTTCGCGTAGTAGTTCTGGTGGTTCTCCTCGGCGCGGTAAAACGTCGAGAGCGGCTCGATCTCGGTGACGATCTCGTCGTCGTACACCTCCTCGGCTTCGAGTTCGGCGACGTACTCCTCGGCGATTCGCGCCTGCTCGTCGTCGTGCGTCAGGATGATCGACCGATACTGGGTCCCCACGTCCGGCCCCTGGCGGTTGAGCTGGGTCGGGTCGTGGACGGTGAAAAATACCTTGAGCACGTCGGGGTACGAGAGCGCGTCGGCGTCGTACTCGACCCGGACGACCTCGGCGTGGCCGGTGGTTCCGGAACAGACCTCCCGGTAGGTCGGGTCCTCCACGTTTCCGCCGGCGTAGCCGGAGGTGACGCCGATCACGCCGGGGACCTCCTCGAAGGCCGCCTCGACACACCAGAAGCAGCCGCCGCCGAGCGTCGCGAATTCTGTGTCCGTCATGGAGGCCCGTAGGCGACGCGGCAGTAAAGACGCGTCGACGGGAGTACCCGATCCCGGCGTATCGAACGCCGATCACCGCGGGCCGGGGGGTGTCCGTCGCGTCCTCGATCGGCGGCCCGGAACGGTAGACATTTGCCGTCGCCCGCACGAGCGATCCGTATGGTTACGCTGGGACTGGTCGTCGCACGGTTCAACGATTCCGTGACGCAACCCATGGCGGAGGCGGCCCGCGAGGCGGCCGCGGAGCGCGACGCCACGGTCGCCGCGGAGGTCGCGGTGCCGGGCGCGTACGACAGCCCGCTCGCGGCCGACCGCCTCGCGCGGCGGGACGGCATCGATGCCGTCGCCGTCGTCGGCGCTATCGTCACGGGCGACACCGACCACGACCGCGTGATCGCCGACGCGACCGCGGCCAAGCTGACCGATGTCAGCCTCGAACGGGACACTCCCGTCACCTTCGGCGTGAGCGGCCCGGGGATGTCAGGCGCGGAGGCACGCGAACGGGTCGACAAGGGCGCGGAGGCCGTCCACGCCGCCGTCGACCTCGCCGAGGCGCTCCGTCCCGCGGAGCCGCTCGACCACACGGAGACGCCAGACCATACGGAGCCACTCGAATGACTGACGCATACGACTACTCGGACAGGATCGAACGTGTAGAGCCCAGCGCGACGCTGGCGATATCGAACCTCGCGGCGGAGAAGGAGGCGGAGGGTGCCGACGTCATCGACCTCTCGGTCGGCGAGCCCGATTTCGACACCCCCGCAAACGTCGTCGCGGCCGGCAAGGATGCCCTCGACGCCGGCCACACGGGCTACACCTCCTCGGACGGGATCCCGCCGCTTCGGGAGGCGATCGCGGAGAAGCTGCGCGGCAACGGCCTCGACGCCAGCGCCGACGAGGTGATCGTCACCCCCGGCGGCAAGCAGGCGCTCTACGAGGTCTTCAACACGCTGATCGACGGCGGCGACGAGGTCGTGCTGCTCGATCCCGCGTGGGTCTCCTACGAAGCCATGGCGAAGCTCGCGGGCGGCGAGCTCTCCCGCGTCGATCTGGCACCCCACGGCTTCCAGCTCGAACCGGCGCTCGCCGAGCTCGCCGACGTCGTCTCCGACGACACCGAGCTGCTCGTGATCAACTCGCCGTCGAACCCCACGGGCGCGGTCTTCACGGATGCCGCCCTGGAGGGCGTCCGCGACCTCGCGGTCGAACACGACCTCGCGGTCATCTCCGACGAGATCTACGAGCGGATCACCTACGGCGTCGAGCAGACGTCGCTCGCGAGCCTCGACGGAATGGCCGACCGCACGATCACGATCAACGGCTTCTCGAAGGCGTTCTCGATGACCGGCTGGCGGCTCGGCTACCTCCACGCCACCGAGGAGTTCGTCGGGCAGGCGGGCAAGCTGCACTCACACTCCGTCTCCTGTGCGACGAACTTCGTCCAGCACGCCGGCGTCGAGGCGCTCGCGAACACCGACGAGGCCGTCGAGGAGATGCGTGCCGCCTTCGAGGAGCGCCGAGACCTCCTCGTCGACCTGTTCGACGAACACGGCGTCGACGTCGACGTCGGCGACGGCGCCTTTTATATGATGCTACCCGTCGACGACGACGACCAGGACTGGTGTGCGCGCGCCATCGAGGAGGCGTCCGTCGCCTGCGTTCCCGGCAGCGCCTTCAACGCGCCCGGCTATGCACGGATCTCCTACGCCGCGAGCGAGGAGCGGCTTCGCGAGGCCGTCGATCGGCTCGTCTCGAACGATCTGTTATAAGCCGACGATCTCGTCCGCTCCGAAACGCCGGTAGGGATTCGTCGGGGCACAACGGTTTTGAGCGGGCCTCCCGTTGCTCGGGACGATGACACGGCTTCGCTTCGCGCTGTTGAACGCCGCCCACGACGGGTCGAACACCCGGCGGAACTTCCGTCGGGAGCTGGACGCCGACCTCGCCGAGTTCGACGCGACCGGCGGCCGCCTCCCGGATCACACCGACTTCGACGGCGTCGTCGTCACGGGATCGCGCTCCTCCGTCTACTGGGACGAGGCGTGGATCCCGCCGCTCGTCGACTACGTCGCGGAGGCGGCCGAGGACGACGTGCCGATCCTCGGCGTCTGTTACGGCCATCAGGTGCTCGCGGAGGCGCTCGGCGGCCGCGTCGCCGGCATGGACGACTTCGAGATCGGCTACAACACGGTCCGCCACCGTGGCGACGAGCTCTTTGCGGACGTCGACGAGGAGTTCACCGTCTTCACCACCCACGGCGACGCGGTCGTCGACCTCCCGCCGGGCGCGACGCTGCTTGCCGAGAACGAGTACGGCGTCCATGCCTTCCGTAAGGGCCACTGCTGGGGCGTCCAGTTCCACCCCGAGTACGACCTCGAGACCGCACGGACCGTGACCGAGGGGAAGCGGGATCGGCTCGGCGACGCCC
Source organism: uncultured Halobellus sp. (assembly GCA_964538415.1). Taxonomy (GTDB): domain Archaea; phylum Halobacteriota; class Halobacteria; order Halobacteriales; family Haloferacaceae; genus Halorubrum. The sequence goes on along the minus strand of CAZIFX010000062.1, from coordinate 3,955 downwards.
GCGTCGACGACGTCCTCGCCGGGATCTCCGCCGAGCAGTACGACGCGGCCTGCGAGGCGAAGTCGATCTTCGACAACTTCGTCGCCTACGCACGCGACGTTCGCGCCGGGCCGGCCGAGAGCGGGGCCGGAACCCGGGCGGCCGGCGGCGACTGACGCCGCGTGTACGTCGTCCAACCGATCCGTCGGTGGCTCGGGAGCCGCCGATGAGGCGTCACTCCCTCCGGGCTCTCGCGCCGCTCGTCGCCGCGGTGCTTTGGGGCGGCCTCTACGTCGTGAGCAAGTGGACCTTCGACGCCGTCACTCCCCTCACGCTCGCGTTCGTGCGCGTCGTGATCGGGGCCGGAACGCTGCTCGTGGTCGTCCGCCTGCGGTACCCCGCCAGATCCTTCTCCCGGCACGACTGGTACGGCTTCGGCGTGCTCGCGGCGTGGGTCGCCGGCTCGATGGCGACGCAGTTTCTCGGAACGGACCTGACGACCGCGAGCGAGGGAGCGCTCGTCACCGTGTTGACGCCGGTGTTCACCGTCGCCCTCGGCGCCGTCGTCCTTCGTGAGACCGTCACTCGCAGACGGGCCCTCGGCATGGCCGCCGCGCTCGTCGGAACCGGCGTCGTCGTCGCCGGCCGACACGACCTCTCGACGCTGGGCGCGGGCGGCGGCGTCGGGATCACGATGCTCGTGCTCGCGAGCGTCACGTGGGCCGGCTACACGGTCTGGGGCGCGCCGCTGATCCGACGGTACTCGGCGCTGGAGACGGCGACCTACTCGACCGCGCTCGCCGTTCCGCTGCTCGCGGTCTGCGTGCCCATCGAGTGGTACCTCACCGGCGACTCGCTCGTCGGCGGGACCAGCGGCGGTGGACCGCTCGGCCCCGGGTCGCTCACCCTGCCGGTCGTGGCCGCGATCCTCTACCTCGCGATTCCCGGCACCGCGATAGCGTGGTACTGCTGGTACAAGGGTCTCGAGTATCTCGACGCCGGCACGGTCGCCGTCTTCTTCTTCGCGCAGCCGGCCGTCGGCGCGGCGTTGGGGGCGGCGTTCCTCGGTGAGGCGCTGGGCGCCGGATTCGTGCTCGGCGGGCTGCTAATGGGCGCCGGCATCTACGTCGTGAGCACCGATCGAGCCGAAGACGCCGCGACCTGATCCACCGACTCGGCGCGGATGCCGCGCCGTGCTGCATCGAAACGGAAGTACGACGTACAGGTTCGTACATCGATGTACGGATCCGTAAGGTACTAACGCGCCCCACGCCGAGCGAAGTGACATGACACGCGACGGGAACGGAACGCGATTCACGCGACGGTCGCTGCTCCGCACTGGCGGGGTGGCCACCCTGGGGACGGCGGCGCTCGCCGGCTGTCTGGGTGACGATGACGGCGACCCCGACGAGCTCACGATCGGTGCGCTACAGCCGCTTTCGGGCGGATTCGCCGCCTGGGGGCAGGCACACGAGGCCGGACTGGAGTTCGCGGTCGAGGAGATCAACGACGAGGGCGGCGTGCTCGGCCGCGATCTGGTCGTCGAGACGACCGACACCGGCAGCGACGCGGGCGAGGCGGACACCGTCTTCCGCCGGTTCGTCGAGCGCGACGACGCGGTCGCCATCACCGGTCCGGTCTCCAGCGACGTCGGTCTCCGCACGCGGCAGACCGCCGAGGAGCTTGCGGTGCCACTCCTCTTACACATGGCCGGCTCACACACGATCCTGCCGAAGGACACGCGGTACACGTTCCGGATCGGCTCACAGCCGGCGGTCTCCGACGTGCTCCCCCAGATCGAGCTGATCGAGGACCGCGGCTACGACACCGTCGGCGCCGTCATCGGTGACTACGAGTGGGGGAACACGTTGGAGGCGAGCCTCGAGGCATTGATCCCCGACGGCGTCGAGCTGGAGACGGCGACCGCGCCGGTTAACGAGGACGACTTCACGCCGTTCCTCCGGGACCTTCCCGGCGACCTCGACCTGCTCGTCGCGACCGGCCACCCGCCGGGCTCGATCGCCATCCACAACCAGGCGCTCGAGATCGGACTCGATCCGGAGCTCACCACGGGTGCGGGGCTGCCGCCGAACGTCCTCGCAAGCGGCCTCGGAGAGAACGCCATGGAGGGCTTTCTGCACCTGCACGTGAGCGATCCGTTCGGCGAGGCGTTCGGGACGGTCGCGGAGCGATTCGTCGACGCACGCGACGAGCGGTTCGACACCCACGAGGCGTACGGCTACCTGACGGGTCAGCTGATCGCGACCGCGGCCGAGGAGGCGGGCGAGGCCGATCCGGTCGCCATTGCCGACGCGATCCGTGGCATCGAACTCGACACCCTCCTCGCCGAGCCGCTTCGCTACACGGAGTGGGGCGAGCTGGCCGGCTTCCGGCACATGCTCAGCGGCTTCGAGGCGGGCGCGCCCGACTACTACCCCGAGGGCGACTGGCGGCTGACGGAGGTCGTTCGATCCACGCCGCTCGACGGTTTCGACCCCGACGAGTACGAGTTCATCGAGAACTGAACGGTATTCACCCGAGGTACGCGCTCCGGACGCGGTCGCTCGCGAGCAACTCCTCGCCGGTGCCCGTCGCCGCGATCCGCCCGTTTTCGAGGACGTAGCCGCGGTCGGCGAGCCTCAGCGCCTCGTCGACGTGCTGTTCGACGAGCACCACGGTCATCTCGTCGCTCAGGTCGGCGACCGTCTCGAAGGTCCGCTGGACGAGTTGTGGCGCGAGCCCGACCGAGAGCTCGTCCAACGCGAGCACCGCCGGGTCCGCCATCAACGCCCGCCCGATCGCGAGCATCTGTTGTTCGCCGCCCGAGAGCGTCCCGGCGTGCTGGTCGAGCCGCTCCTCGAGAACCGGAAAGAGCTCGAAGACGTCATCGAGCGTTCCGTCGGGATCGCCGCTTCGCGTGTACGCGCCCATTCGAAGGTTCTCGGCGACGGTCATGCCGTCGAAGAGGTGTCGAGCCTCCGGAACCTGTACGAACCCCCGCGTTACGATCCCGTCGGGGGTGAGGTTCGTGACGTCCTCGCCGAAGAGCTCGATCCGCCCGTCCGCGACCGGAACGAGCCCGGAGATGGCCTTGAGCAGCGTCGACTTTCCGGCGCCGTTCGGCCCGACGAGCGCGACGATGCCGTCCGACTCCCGAACCTCCATCGAAACGTCCCACAGGACCTGCAGGTCGCCGTAGGCGACGTCGACGTTCTCGACCCGTATCACCGCGAGTTCCCCGCCTCGGTTGCGTCCCCGCCGTCGGTCGCGGCCGCCGTCGGCGACGCTTCGACGTCGGCCGTCGTCGCCGGCGGCGACCCGGGAGCGGCTGCTTCCTGCGGTCCGCCGCCGAGGTAGGCCTCGGCGACGCGGTCGTTCGCCCGGATCTCGTCGGGGCTGCCCTCGGCGATCAGCGCGCCGTCGTCGAGCACGAGCACCCGGTCGGCCCCCTGAAACAGCGCCTCGGTGACGTGTTCGATCCAGACGACGGCGACGTCGTGTTCATCACGAATTCGGACGATAGTCTCGGTGAGCGCGTCGATCTCGACGGGCGTGAGCCCGCTGCCGATCTCGTCGAGCAACAGCACGTCGGGGTCGGTCGCGAGCGCTCGGGCGAGCTCGACCCGTTTCCGCGCCGCGATCGGGAGGTCGCTGGCGTGGCGTGTCGCGTCCTCCGTGAGTCCAACCGATTCGAGCGCCTCGTCGGTAGCGCACTCGGCCGCGGGTCCGACGCGGTCGCCGCCGAAGAGCGCGCCCGCATGGACGTTCTCGCGGACGGTCGACTCGTCGAACGTCCTGACCGACTGGAAGGTCCGTGCGACGCCGGCACGACAGGAGACGTTCGGGCGGGCGCCGACGAGCTCCTCGCCGTGAAGCCGGACGGAGCCCGAGTCGGGCGTTTCGACCCCGGTGACCGCGTTAAAAAGCGTCGTCTTGCCGGCGCCGTTCGGGCCGATGACGCCGACGATCTCGCCGG
>CAZIFX010000061.1:0-12421 GCA_964538415.1 uncultured Halobellus sp. | reverse complement strand
ACACCGGTCCACCAACGCCGGTCCACCAACGCCGGTCCAGCGATCCCGCACGCCACGGTCCCTCTCCTCGTGACCGTTTCTGTCCCCTTGCGTTCCTTTATACTCGATGACGACACCAGACGGCGTGTGGTCTCGACCGTCACCGTCAAGCGTGCACTGGCCGCGCTGGCAACGCGCACCGACACCGCGAGACGCCCCTACGCAGCCGTCATCGAGGAAGGCGACGCCGCCAGAAAGGATCTCCGGCGAGCGGCCGGCTTCGTCGACGCGGTCGGACTCGACCGGCTTGAGGAGGCCGTGGCGGCCGCTGAGCGTGACGGGCGCGAATCGCTGGCGGAACGCGGCCGTGAGGCCCTCACCGCGTACCGACGCTTTCGAACGGTCGCGACGGATGGATCGGTCGACGGGCGATCGACGGAGCGGGGATCGACGGAAAACGCATCGATGGAAAACGCATCAACGGGCAACGCATCGATGGAAAACGCATCAACGGGCAACGCATCGACGGGCATGCCGCCGCATTCGGACTACTTTCACCGCGGCCTCGGAACCACTAAAGCCGACAACGGCCAAGGCACGAACAGATGACACGGGTGATCCACACCGGCGACACCCATATCGGGTACCAGCAGTACCATTCGCCGGTTCGACGCCAGGACTTCCTCGATGCCTTCGACACGGTGATCGACGACGCGATCGACGACGACGTCGACGCCGTCGTCCACGCGGGGGACCTCTTTCACGACCGACGGCCCGATCTGCCGGACCTGCTCGGCACGATTTCGGCGCTTCGTCGGCTTGAGACGGCAGGGATCCCGTTCCTCGCCGTCGTCGGCAACCACGAGTCGACGCGGGGCGGACAGTGGCTCGACCTCTTCGAGCGGCTCGGACTCGCCACGCGGCTCGGCGCGAGTCCCACCGTCGTCGGTGACACCGCCTTCTACGGTCTCGATCACGTCCCCGTCTCCCGTCGTGACGATCTCGAGTACGCGTTCGAACCCCACGACGCCGACCACGCGGCACTCGTCGCCCACGGGCTCTTCGAGCCGTTCGCACACGCCGACTGGGACACCGAACGGGTGCTGACCGAGAGCACGGTCGGGTTCGACGCGATGTTACTCGGCGACAACCACAAACCGGACCGGGCGAAGGTCGACGGAACGTGGGTTACCTATCCTGGCTCCACCGAGCGCGCGAGCGCGAGCGAGCGCGAGGGACGCGGGTACAATCTCGTGACCTTCGATCGAGACGCCGTCGGCGGGGACGACGGGGTGGATATCCGTCGGCGCGCGCTCGATACGCGCGAGTTCGTCTTCGTCACCGTGGAGCTCCACCAGGAAGAAGGCGAGTCACGCGTCCGCGAACGGGTTCGCGAGCACGACCTGACGGACGCGGTCGTCCTCGTCGAGATCGTCGGCGAGGGCGATCCCGTCACGCCGGCCGCGATCGAGGAGTTCGCCGACAACGCCGGCGCACTCATCGCCCGCGTCACCGATCGTCGCGAGGTCGAGTCGGAGACGGAACTGGACGTAAGCTTCGCCGACCCCGAGTCCGCCGTCCGCGAGCGGATCGAGTCGATGGGGCTCTCCGAGGCGGCGCTCGACGTCGACGAGGCGGTCCGGTCCGAGACGATCGCCGACGCCAACGTCCGCGAGACGGTCAAGGGACGGATCGAGGAGCTGCTCGAGGATCCCGACGCGTTCGAGCCAGCACCGGAGACCGCGGATGACGGGACGGCCGAGACGAACGGGACAGTCGAGACGGCTGAGACGAACGAGGGCGACGAGACGAACGGGACAGTCGAGACGGCTGAGACGAACGAGGGCGACGAGACGAACGAGGGCGACGAGAACGGATCGGAGGATGAGCCCGACGACGGCGACGGATCGACCGCTCGCGATGGACAGGTCTCGATGGAGGACTACCTATGAGATTCGACCGCATCCGGCTGGTGAACTTCAAGCCGTACGGCGACGCCGACCTCCGCCTCACCGACGGGGTTACCGTCATTCACGGGCTCAACGGTAGCGGCAAGTCCTCGCTGCTCGAGGCCTGTTTCTTCGCGCTCTACGGCTCGTCGGCGCTCGAGGGAACGCTCGAGGACGTCATCACCAACGGCGAGGCGGAGACGGAGGTGGACCTTTGGTTCACCCACGAGGGCACCGCCTACCGCGTCGAGCGACGGTTGAAACGGTACGACGACCGGGTCGACCACGAATGCACGCTGGAGTCGATCGACGGCGACGACGTCACGCGTGACGGGGCGCGGGCGGTCCGCACCTTCGTGACGGAGCTGCTCCGAATGGACGCCGACGCGTTCGTCAACTGCGCATACGTTCGGCAGGGCGAGGTGAACGCGCTCATCAACGCCACCGCCGCCCAGCGCCAGGACGTCATCGACGACCTCCTCCAGCTCGGCACGCTCGAGGAGTATCGCGACCGCGCGGGCGACGCCAGACTCGGCGTGGAGGACGTGTTAAACGCCAAGCGGGCCGTGCTCGAGGAGAAGGAACGCCAGATCGAACGGAAGGAGAAGCGCGATCTCCACGACCGGCTCAACGGGTTGGAAAGCGACCTCGCCGAACTCGAGGAGGAGGTCGACCGCTACGAGGCACAGAAACGGAAGGCGGAGGCGACGCGCGACGAGGCGGCCGAGGTGCTCGCGTCCTCCGAGCGGAAACGCGAGGAGCTCGACGCGGTCCAAGCCGAAATCGAGGAGCTGGAGGAGGCGATCCGCGAGGCGGAGCGCGAACGCGACGAGCTTCGAACGGAGATCCGCGAGACGCGCGAACGGATCGACGAGCTCCGGTCGACGGTCGGCGATCAACTCGACGCCGCTGGCCTCGACGCCGCAACCGACGAGGCCGTCGCGGAGCGTCGCGAGGAGCTCGATGCCGAGGAGGCCGAGGTGCGGGACGAACTGGGCGACGTCCGCGTCCGCGCGGAAGGGTTCCGCAATCAGGCGACGAACCTCACCGAGAAGGCGAACGAACTCGCGGCGACGGCGGCCGACACACGGGAACGTGCCCGAACCATCGAGGACGAAGCCGAGAAGGCGGAGGCGACCGCCGACGAGCGGGAAGCCACGTTGAAGAAGCTACGGGAGGAGGCGGCAAACCTCAAAGGACGGTTCACCGGGACCGACGTCACACGCGGGAAGGCCGCCGAGCGCCACGAGCGACTTCGCGAGCAGCGCGGCGAGGTACGCGAACGGATCGCGGAGCTGGAGGCCGAGTTGAAGAACGCGAGACGGCGGGTCGAGGAGGCCGAAGCTCTGCTCGACGCCGGCAAGTGTCCCGAATGTGGCCAACCGGTCGACGACTCCCCGCACGCCGATCGGATCGAGGATGACCGGGAACGGGTCTCGGAGCTGCAGGACGAGCTGAAATCCGCCCGGGAACGCGAAACTCACCTCGCGGAGCGGATCGAAACGGTCGCCGATCTCGTCGCCGCCGAGGAGCGCCTCGCGGAGATCGACGACGCGGTCGAGACGATCGACGAGCGGATCGGCGAGAAGCGCGAGGAGGCCGAACGCAAACGCGAGGAGGCCGAACGCAAACGCGAGGAGGCGGAAACCGCCGCCGAGCGTGCCGAGGAGACGCACGACGTCGCCGACACGAAACGCGAGGAGGCACGTGAGGCGGCCGCACGCGTCGAGGAGCTGGAGGACGCGATCGAGGATCTAACCGCCACACGCGAACGTCTCGACGCGGTCGGCGCACGCTTGGAGACGATCCAGCAGCAGGAGGACCGGGTCGAGCGGCTGCGAGAGAAGCGCGAGAACGTCCGGGAGGTGAACGACGAGCGTCGAGAGCGACTCGCCGACAAGCGGGAGCGCCGGGACGAGCTGCGCGAGTCGGTCGACGAGGAGGCCGTCACACGGGCACGGGAGAACCGACGGAAGGCGACGGAGTACCTCGAACGGGTCGAGGCAGAGCTCGACCGACTCCGCGAACGACGGACCGAACTGCAGAACGCCATCGGCGCCGTGAACGGGGAGATCGAGGCGCTCGAAACGCTCCGGGCGGAGCGTAAAACGGTCGCGGAGACCGTCGAGTCGCTCGAAACGCTTCACGAGGAGACGACGGAGCTGGAGGCCGCCTACGGCGACCTCCGGGCCGAGCTTCGCCAACGGAACGTGATCGAGCTGGAGCGCATGCTCAACGAGACGTTCGACCTCGTCTACGGGAACGACGCCTACTCGCACATCGAGTTGGACGGGGAGTACGCGCTCACCGTCTATCAGAAGGACGGCGAGGCGCTCGATCCGGAGCAGCTCTCCGGGGGCGAACGGGCCCTGTTTAATCTCTCGTTGCGCTGTGCCATCTACCGGCTGCTCGCGGAAGGGATCGAGGGGGCGGCACCGACACCCCCGCTCATCCTCGACGAGCCGACCGTCTTTCTCGACGCGGGACACGTCTCCAGACTCGTCGACCTCGTCGAGGAGATGCGAGGCTTCGGCGTTCGCCAGATCGTCATCGTGAGCCACGACGACGAGCTGGTGGGTGCGGCCGACGAACTCGTCACCGTCGAGAAGGATCCGCGGACGAACCGATCGACGGTCCGGCGTGAGGACGCCGCCGGTCTCGACGTCGCGACCCTCGCCGACGACTGAACGAACGCTAGGCGTACGCGTCGTACTCCTCGCCGTACAGGAGGAAGTAGCCGACGCCGACGATCCCGATGACGCTCGCCATGCCGAAAGCGACCGTCGGGCTGCCCGCGTACGCGGCCTCAGCGCCGGGCAGGGAGAACCCGCCGTAAATCAGTCCGCCGAGGGCGGCGCTGGGGATCACCATCGTGTTCCGAACGAGATAGTAGGATCCGGAGACGCGGCCGCCGGTGTCGCGCTCGGCCGGGCCGACGATCAGCGCCTTGTGTGCGGGAAGGCCGGCGAACCGTAGCCCGGAGAAGGCGAACAGCGCGATCACGAGCGGCGCGGTCAGCGCCGTGTTCGCCGGGACGTTGATGAGCAACACCGGGAAGACGGCGTAAACGAGGAAGCCGAGCGCGACGACGGGTTTGAGTCCGACGCGCTCGGCGATCCGGGCGGCCGGCGGCATCGAGACGAGCGCGACGAGCATCTCGATGGCGAGCAGGACGCCGAAGAGGACCGCGGGCGCGAGCGTGATCGGGCCGACCTCGAGGCTCACCTCGAGAAACTGGGTGATCACGATGACGAAGAAGACGTAGACCATCCCGTTGGCAAACCGAACGAGCGTGTCGGCGACGAGCAGCGGCCGTAACTCGGACGGAAGATTTCGGAGGTCGTCGAGGACCTCGCTGACGCCCTCGAACTTCTTTCCGAGGCTGTCCTCGCTCGCGTCGTAGAGGACGTGTTGGGCCGCGGTGGCGACGATCCCGAACAATAGCCCGATCGCGAGGACGTACTGGAAGCCGACGGTAAAGTCGGTGAGGACGTGGAGGACGCCCGCGGCGATCAGTGGGCCGATCAGGAAGGCGGACCGGCGAAACACCTCGGTGCTCGCGAACCCGCGAGCGAGTCGATGCGGCGGGACGGACTGTTTGACGACGGCGAACGTCGCGCCGAGGCCGAACGACTTCCACGCCTGTGCGAGAAAGAGCCCGACGAAGATCCAGATCCAGGGCTCGAGGACGACGCCGGCGACCTCGACCGTGCCGAGGTTCGGCGCGACCAGCCAGACCGCGAAGCCGAGCGTGGAGAGGAGCCCGAAGACCGTGAGCGCGATCCGCGACCCGATCCGGTCGGAGAGCCGGCCGCCGGGGTACGGGTAGATGGCGCCGATGACGTTACCGACCGTTCCGAACAGGCCGATGACGAACGCGCTCGCGCCGAGGGCGGCCATGTACTCGGGGATGTACCGGTTCGTCATCTGGAAGCCGAGACTGAACGCGAACATCGCCAGCGACAACACCAGAACGTCGCGTTCGAACGAGAAGAACTGCCGGAACGGGTCGAGCAGGTCGACGTCTTCGTCCGTGGACATACGCGCATGCTCCGACGGCCGTTTGTTCAAGATGTCGGTCCGTACGACACCTCGCCCGTTCGAGCGATCGATCCGTCGGCATCGAGAGCCGTCAGGGTTGGGCGGGATCTTTTCAGTGCCGATGATCGAAACACCGCCGTTATCCGTACTCACCGAAACGAAGGATCTGAGGGGCGAAGCCGGCGGGACGAACTTTATTTCTGTTCATATACATTTAGAACAGCTATTATCTCTCGCTTCGTATAAGGGTCCATCTTATTATCACGCGATGTTTGGTGTAATATGCACGAAAGTGTTGCAGCCTACGTGGCAGAGAACCCGAAGATGGCCGGCGTCCTGTTCACCGCCCTGCTGTTGTTGACGCAGGCGTCCTCCGCGGCGGCGAACATGGCAGTCTCGAATCCGGGTCCCTAAGCGAGGTCGAACTCGTCCGTCCAGACGAGGTCGCCGTCGAGGAAGAACGGTACCGTCTCCAGACTGAGAAACTCCTCGAAGTCGCTTCGAGGAACACCCGACACGCTGATTTCTGCGGGAACGTAATAATTAGCGGTGGATAGAAGATTGAGATACGTCATCGTTCCCGCACCGTACGGCCCGTTCGGAAACGCTTCTACGTTGAGGTTTTGAACGGCATCGCCGATGGATTCCGAACTGATGACCAAGGCGACACCGCTCCGATTCTGACAGATCGTCGTCCCCCCGTCCCCGACGACGATGTACTGGTTTCCGGTGACGAGCTCGCGCTGGGCGACGTGTAGCGCCGTCCGGAGGTTGAAGCCGCTGTTCATCAGGCGGGCGATGATCCGGCCTAGCCGGGTCGCAGAGGAGTTCGCGACGTCGGTCAGCGTCACGATCCCGCCTCGACTCCCGCGGTGGATCAGCGCCTCTCCCTGCTCGTAGGACTGACATGCGTTCAACAGGAAGGCGTCGACGCCGACCTCGACCGACGCCTCGCGCAGGTCGAGATGACCGTCGGCGCACCGCATGCCGCGTTCATCCACGTGGCCGATGTAGTGCAGGAAGTCGACGCCGGAGCCGAGCGCCTGCCGCATCTCCTCGCGGGTGAGGTCGTACCGAACCTCGATGTCGAACTGGACGATGTCACGCAGGCCGTACAGATCCGCCACGTTCCCTTCCTCGCGCATCAGTTCGTCGTTACAGACGACGAGCACCGAGATCCGCGACTGCTCGACCGAGCCGACCTCCAGCCGGCGGTGATATGCGTCGAGCGTCGCCTTGTTCGCCCCGAGCGGGACGCCCTCGCCGACCCACGCGTGTTCCACCGTGTCGGCGGGCTCCGGCTGGACGAAGTCGGCGTCGTCCGGCATGAAGCTCGCAAACGAGCCGGCTCCGGACGAGGTCGACCCCGACGCCTCCGTCGCCTGCGTCTCCGTCCCGTCGGGGCCGTTCGCATCGCTCGCACCGTCCGCGTCGCCCGCGCCACGAGCATCGCGAAGGGCCGGACCGCCGCGAAGCGGATCGGCGACGTCGTTCGCGACGCCCTCGACGTCCGTGCTGCCACGGAGCAGCTCGGCGGTCGCGGGATCCGGTCCCCGGAGGAATCCGGCCGCCGGGTTCGCGCCCGACGCCGTCGGTCGAGTGACGCTCTCCGGCGACCGCACCAACGAGAGCTCGCCGGCGATGAACGGCAGCATCTCCACGTTCCCGGGATCCGGACGAACGTCGGTCGTCAACGTCCACTGGGGAAGCTCCGGCTCGACGCGCTCGAACGGGACGGAAACGTGCTCCCCGAGCCGTTCCGCGAGCGGCATGTCGTAGAGCCTCGCCCAGTCCAGATCGAGCGACGTCGCCTCCCGCTCGTGGAGATCGACCGGGAAGAAGCCCTCCGTCCGGGTGATACAGTCGAGGTGAAACGAGAGCCGGAGCAGCTCGGCGGTCCGTCGTTCGAACTCCGGCTCCAAGGGATGTTCCCATCCGTCCCCGACGATCCGCGGCTCGTTTCCGGGCACCACCTCCGCCGCGAAGTAGTACGCCAGCGGGACGACCGGGTAGAGGTAGCGGTACTCCGGCGGCACCACGATCCGGACGCCGCCGTCAAGCGGCTCCACGTGTTCGGGAACGGCCAGTTCGTCGGCGGGTTCGAGCAGCGGCGGGTGACCCCGAAGCGTCGGGAACGCCCGCTCCGGGCTCGTCGTCTGGAGCGCGGAGCCGAACAGCGACACCGCTTCCATCAACGATTCCGGGTCGGTCGGCGTCCCGATCGTTCCCGCGGGGACCTGATGGAGCGATCGGAACCCGAGCGACACGGTTCGGACCTCGTCGAACTCGATCCGGGTGGTCCGCTCCGTGGTCGTCACCGTCACGGCAGCCTCGACGGCGACGTAGAACTTCGTGGGGGCCGGGTCGATGCCGAGCGAGTAGCGACCGAACGGGAGGGTGTAGTCGTCGCCACGGGTTATCAGGGCACCATCGCCGGAGCGTGCCTTGACCGCGGCGAGCCGGGGAATCTCGATCGCCCCGGTTTCGACGACCGTCGCGGTCCCGACGGGGAAGTAGTGGTCGTCCTCGTCTCCGGGGCGCGGGTCGACCGGGCGGTCCGTGTACACCACGAACTGCGTGTGCTCGATGTGGTCGGTGACCGTGATCCCGTTTTCGACGTCGAGCGGGTGGATCTCGATGCTCATTGCGGTGGGGCAGCCGACGGTCGTCCGTCGAGGATCGCGTCAGCGCGCCGGTCGCCGACGTGAGTTCGGGTAACGATTGTGCGATGGCGGCGATAAAGTTTGTGTCGCCGGGAGGCGGGGCGCCGGTACCGAATCGATAAAGTGTTCCACGGCCCAGTTTTCGGACGATGATCACGCTGGGAACGGCGAGTGCGGCGCCGGGCGAGGTCGACACCGGGCGCCTCGAAGTAGGGGAAACGCGGGACGGAAGCCCCGTCCGGCTCCCCGTCGCCGTCGTAAACGGCGCGGCCGACGGCGAGACGCTCTACATGCAGGCGGTCAGCGACGGCGACGAACTCAACGGGCTCGGCGTGATCAGCCGCGTCGTCCCGCGGCTCGACCCCGCCGAGCTGTCCGGCGCGGTCCTCGTCGTCGGCATCGTGAACTACTTCGGCTTCCAGGTCGCCGAACACCGGAACCCCATCGACGACCGGAAGATGAACCGCGGCTATCCGGGCGATCGGAACGGAACGACCAGCGAGCGGATCGCCCACGAGACGTTCCGGATCGCGAAGCGTGCGGACATGGTTCTCGACCTCCATCAGGGCTCGACGAGCAGGATGGTGAACGAGACCCGGGTTCGCTGTGGCACCCGCCACCGGCTCCACGGGGACTGTCTCCGCCTCGCAAAGGTGTTCGGCTGCGGGCACGTCCTCGACATCAAGGGACCGGACGGCCAGCTCGCCAGGGTGGCACCCGACAGGGGGATCCCGACGATCGACCCCGAGCTCGGCGGGTGCGTCGGCTGGGACGAGGAATCGATCCGATACGGCGTCGAGGGGGTCTTCAACGTCCTGCGATACTACGGCTTTCTCAACGGTGAGGTCACGATCAAAGAGCAGACGCGGGCCCGTGGATTCAGCCAGTACGGGTCGCCCACGGGCGGGCTCGTTCGGTTCAAGGCGGAGCTCGGCGACCGCGTTGCCGCCGGCGACGTGCTCTTTGAGGTGACCGACGTCTTCGGTGCCCTGAAGAGCCGCGTCACCGCCGACGACGACGGGGTCTTCTGGCGAACCCGACGGCTCCCTCAGGTCGCCACGGGCGAGTACGTCTGCTCCGTCGGCACCAATCTCGACACCTACTGATGTCGCGTGACACCGGCCGTGGCGGTCCCGAACGACTCCGCTGTCCGGCGTGTGGCGAGACCACGCCCGACCGGTGGCGCTGTCGCTGCGGCGCGCCGCTTCGTTTCGACGAGACGCCGATTCCGGACCGCGGTCCGCCGTCCGCCGCCGGGTTCGACGCGCGTGACGGCCTCTGGGCGTTCGATGCGTTCCTCCCGGTCGGAGCCGATCCGGCCGATCGAGTGACGCTCGGCGAGGGGATGACGCCGCTCGTCGAGGCGCGCGACTGGCAGGCCGCGTTCAAACTGGAGTACGTCTTTCCGACGGGATCGTTCAAGGACCGGGGCGCGACGACGACGCTCACCCGGGCGGTCGAACTCGGCGTCGACCGCGTGCTCGAGGACTCCTCGGGCAACGCCGGGGCCGCGATCGCGACGTACGCCGCCCGCGCGGGCGTCGACGCCGAGATCTACGTGCCGGCCGACGTCAAGGAGTCGAAGCTCGAGGCGATCCGGCGAGCTGGCGCGACGCCCGTCCGCGTGCCGGGGAGCCGGGCGGACGTGACCGACGCCTGTCTGGCGGCGATCGGCGGCGACGAAGCGGGCGAGGAAAACGAATCGGTCGGAGGCGATGCGAGCGGCTGGTACGCCAGCCACGCCTGGAACCCCGCCTTCTTCGAGGGAACGGCGACGTTCGCCTACGAGGTCGCGCTCGCGTGCGACTGGACCGCCCCCGACGCGGTGGTGACGCCGCTCGGCCACGGCACGCTCCTTCTCGGCGCCTACTGGGGGTTCCAGCGGCTGCGACGGGCCGGCTGGATCGACGAGCTACCGCGGATCTACGGCGCGCAGGCCGCCGGCATCGCCCCGATCGTCCGGGCGCTTCACGGACCGGACGCGGCCGACCCCGATGGAACCGAAAACGACGTCGCCGACGGGATCCGGATCGCCGGGCCGGTTAGGGAAGCCGAGATCCGCGAGGCCATCACGGAGACCGGCGGCGACGCACTCGCCGTGACCGCGGCCGAGTTGGAGCGGGAACGCGACCGGCTCCACGCCGCCGGGTTTTATACCGAGCCCACCTGTGCGGTCGCGCCCGCCGCGCTCCGAACCCTCCGGGAGCGCGGCGCGATCACGTCCGACGACGACGTCGTCGTTCCGCTGACGGGAAGCGGTCTAAAGGGCTGATCGGTCGTCCGACCCAAACGGCGTCGGAGGAGGTCGCCGAATGGCGCGCGATGAGGAACGCGCGCGAGGGAGCAGTCGGCGGGCAGCCGAGCGATTCTGGCGGCCCGCCGACTGCGAGGCTGAGGAGGCGTGAGGCGACGGCGTCGTGCGGTCGATCGGAGTTGACCAGCCGCGAGCGGCTCGGTCGCGAACGCGGCGTCCCGCCCGCACGTTCAAGTCCCTGGGCGACGAATTCTGACCCGTATGCCACGACGAGATCCCTTCCGCGAGATCGAGGAGCTGTTCGAGCGCATGGGCCGCGAGTTCGAGGAGCTCGGCAGCGGAATCGAGGTGCCCGGTTCCTCGAACGTCCGCGTCGACGTCGCGGAGGACGACGAGAACGTGATCGTCACGGCCGATCTGCCCGGCTACGAGCGCGACGACATCGACGTTGAACTCCGCGAGGACACGCTCACGATCGCTGCCACCCACGAGGACGAGTCCGTCGACGACGGCCCCATCGAGATCGACGAGACCGATCTCGAGGCGGACGAGGACGAAGGGAACGGCAACGGCGACGACGAGACGACCGCGATTCGATACCACCGCCGCGAGCGACGTCGCCGCGCGGTCTCCAGACGGATCACGCTGCCCGCGCCGGTGAACCGGGACGGCGCGTCGGCCACCTACAACAACGGCGTCCTCACCGTCACCCTTCCCAAGCGCTCCGCCGACGGGAGCGGCAGTCACGCCATCGACGTGAAGTGACGCGATCGGGCGTGAGTCGATTATAAATGAGCGAACCACTGGCGTTCGCGCCGCGCCCGAAACACGCCGACTGCACCGCCCTCTCATGTAGCGTGATAGCAACCGTTCATGCTACTTTAATATCTCAGAGAGCGCTTACCCGAGGTGATCAACATGAATCGATCGAACCCCTTCGACGAGCTGGAACAGTTCCTCGGCCGAACCCCTCTCCGGGGCGACCGCACGGTGGGGCGTGAGGGTACGTGGGGCCGCGGAGCGGCCCACGGCGCCGACGTCGACGTCGCGGACTACGACGACGAGTTCGTCGTGATGGCGGACCTGCCCGGCTACGACCGCGAGCACATCGAGGTGCGCGCGACCGACGGACGACTGACGATCAGCGCCGAGCGAGCCGCGGAAACCGAGGGCGGAGAGGGACGGTACCTCCGCCGCGAGCGTCGGCACGAGTCCGTAACGCGGACGATCGACCTCCCCGTCGCGGTTCTCGAGGAGGAGGCGTCCGCCGCCTACCGAAACGGCGTCCTCACCGTCACCCTTCCAAAGGAGCGCCACGACGACGAGGACGGCCACCGGATCGACGTGGAGTAGTGCCGACGCCGGAGAACACCGGCGCCGAGGAACGCCGGCGCCGAGGGCGAGGCGGCAACCGTCATGCCGGTCGATGCCGCGAGCGGACGGGCGATGTCCACGGTGCGTATGAGACGATGGTGCGTATCGGTGCGTATGAGACGATGGTGCGTATCGGTGCGTATGAGACGATGGTGCGTATC
>CAZIFX010000060.1:10447-12756 GCA_964538415.1 uncultured Halobellus sp. | reverse complement strand
CCTCGTGGGTTGGCGAGCCCTCGCATAAGCGTTGTCCTTGGCCGGTTCTCGCGGAGGATCGGCGGGCGAAGATCCGCTCGCGGGGGTGGCCGATCCGCCGTGCCGTGAACGCGGTCATGTCCGTCGATCGGGCCGGTTTCGTATAAAAGATCTCGCGCCGATCAGGGGCGTTCAGAGCGGGGGACTGCGAGGCGAAGCGTGGCAGCCCGGCCGACCCGTCGTTCCGGTCGATCAGTTCTCGATTTCGACGACGTACCCGTCCTCGGACAGGGTGAGGGACGCCTGCGGATCGGTCGACTGCGCGCCGAGGTACTGTGCGGACTGGACGCCGACCGCGTCGAACGGGTAGATCGACTCGTCAGTCGACGTGGTGATGCGCTCAAAACGACTCATGAAGATTTCTTTGATTTTGCTTCCAGCTTTCATGCTTATCTTGTAGTTGTATTTCAGACTTGAAGAGTATTACGAGGATGCTGTGAACACGTATCGGGTGAACGGTTCCCACGATCAGAGTGAACGACCGGCGAGCGAACGACCGGCGGGCGAACGACCGGCGGGCGACCGATCGACGTGGCTGCGTCGCAGGCGACGTCGCCGTCGCTCCGAGGAGGACGAAACCGAGGTCGTGGTCGGCGTGTCGTCCGCGCCCTCAGTACCCCTCGATCATGTTCTCGACGTACTTCGCGATCACGTCGACCTCGAGGTGGACGGGGTCGCCAACGGCCTTCTCCGAGAGCGTCGTCAGGTCGTAGGTCGTCGGAATGATCGCGACGTCGAACTCGGTCTCACGGCGGTCCGCGATCGTGAGCGAGATGCCGTCGAGGGTGACCGAGCCCTTTTGAACCAGATAGCGGCCGTGGCCTTCCGGGATCGAGAAGGTGAACCGCCAGTCCTCGCCGACCCGCGAGATCCCCGTCACCTCGGCGACGGTGTCGACGTGTCCCTGCACGAGGTGGCCGTCGAAGCGACCGTCGGCGGGCATCGCGCGTTCGACGTTGACGACGTCGCCCTCGACTACCTCGTCGAGATACGTCTTCGCGACCGTCTCGTCCGCGAGAAACACCTCGAACCACTCCCCGGACGCGTCCGCACCCTCGCGCGATCGTCCCTCCCCGTCGCCGTGCGTCTCCACGGTGAGACAGACGCCGCTGACGCTTATCGACTGTCCGTGAGCCAGGTCGTCGAAGCCGAGGCCGTCGACGCCGATCCGGAGCCTGAGCCCATCGTCGGTCTCATTGCGGTCGCGGACGACGCCGGTGCCCTCGACGATGCCGGTGAACATACCGGAATGCGGGGCGGACGACACATAGCCTTCCGGGTTCGGATCGGACGACCCCGGCGGCGGACGCGGCCGTCATCCGAGGACCTATTCCGTCCGAAGACGAGGGTGGACGCATGCGAGTCGTGTGCGCGGGTGCCGCGGGCGGGATCGGGCGTCGAGTGACGACGCAGCTTCTCGCGGCGGGACACTCGGTCGTCGCGCTCGACCGCGACGAATCCGGCCTCGCGGCGCTTCGGGAGTCGGTTGTGAACGCGGACGCGGAGACGAGCGCAGACGCGGAGACGAGCGCAGACGCGGACGCGCTCGAGACGACCGTCGTCGATCTGACCGACGAGCGCGCCGCCACGGACGCGGTCGAGGGGATCGACGCCGACGCGATCGTGAGCTGTGTGGGGTGGTACGCGCTCGGCGCGCTGGAGGACTGCTCGCCCGCGCGGCTCCGTGAACACCTCGAGATGAATCTCGTCGCCGTCCACGCGGTCGTCCGACCCCTGCTGGCGACGCTCCGGCGCCGGTCGGGACGCGTCGTCGTCGTCGGGTCGATGGCGGGAAGCGTGCCGCTGCCGTTTCACGGCGGATACGGCGCCGCGAAGGCGGGGATCGCGGCGTACGCGACGACGCTCAGACGGGAAGTGGGCGCACACGGCGTCGACGTGGTCCTCGTCGAGCCCGGGCCGACCCGGACGGGATTCAACGAACGGGCGGCCGCGGCGCTGTCGGACGAGGAGACGGCGAGGAGTGCCGACGACGCTCACGACGGCTCGGCGTACGCCGACGCCTACCGGGCGTTCGGATCGTACGCGCCCGAGTCGGTCCGGCCGGGAAGGGTCGCCGAGCGCGTGGTGACCGCGACGACGACCGATCGTCCCCGTACACGGTATCGCGTCGGCGCGCGCGCACGGTGGCTTCCACGGCTGGGCGCGCTCCTGCCGACCCGGCTGTTCGACCGGATCGTCCGCGCGGGGATGCCCGACGGCCGGCTCGGCCGGTGGATCGATCGTCGACAGTGACTACCAGTCGCGGTGGC
>CAZIFX010000060.1:8967-10347 GCA_964538415.1 uncultured Halobellus sp. | reverse complement strand
CGCGGTGGCGACCAGCCGCGGTGGCGACCAGCCGCGGTGACTACCGGCCGCGGTGACTACCGGTCGCGATGGCGGTTGGTGGCGAGGACGGGTTGCAGCACCGACGACCGACGGCAACGCTCCGTTCCCGTGACCGGGAGACTCATCGCTCGTGTGCCTCCAGCACCTCACGGTAGCGATTCCGGATGGTGACCTCGCTCACGTCCGCGACGTCGGCGACGTCCGACTGCGTGACGGTCACGTCCTCCACCGTCGCCGCCGCGTACAGCGCCGCCGCGGCGATCCCGACGGGGTGGCGCCCGCTGTGAACGCCGGCCTCGGTGGCGGAGTTGACGAGTTCACGCGCCGTGCGCCGCATCTCGTCCGGACAGTCGAGCGCGGATGCGAACCGACCGACGTACTCGTTCGGGTCGGTCGGCGGGACCCTGAGCTCGAGCTCGCGGTTGACGTACCGGTAGGTTCGCTCGATCTCGAGGGCATCGACGCGGCCGACGGTGGCTATCTCGTCGATGCTGCGGGCGATCCCGTCGAGCCTGGTCGCCGCGTACAGCGTCGCGGCGGCGACCCCCTCGATGGAGCGCCCGGGGAGCAGGCCCTCGTCGAGCGCGCGGCGATAGATGACCGAGGCCGTCTCGCGCGTCGATCGCGGGATCCCGAGCCCGGAGGCCATGCGATCGATCTCGCCGAGCGCGTACTTCAGGTTCCGGTCCTCCGCGTCACGGGTGCGGAAGCGCTCGTGCCACTTCCGGAGTCGGCGCATCTCCGCCCGTCGCTCGGCCGACAGCGACCGCCCGGCTGCGTCGCGGTCCCGCCAGTCGATGTTCGTCGAGAGCCCGCGGTCGTGCATGAGCTCCGTGGCCGGCGCGCCGACCCGGGAGCGTCGTTCACGCTGCTCGCCGTCGAAGGCGCGCCACTCCGGCCCGCGGTCGACCCGATCGGCGTCGGCGATCAGTCCGCAGTCATCACAGACGAGCTCCGCCGCGTCCGCCGCAACGACGAGCACGCCGTCACACTCCGGGCAGCGTTCCCCCTCGTTCGTCCGGTTCGTGGCCGGTTCGTCCGTCCGCTCGGGCGAGCGGTCCCGCTGTCGAGCCCGTGACGGATTGCCACCGGCCGTCACCGGCAGTCACCCCGACGGGAGGACGCTCGCGGGGAACGAGGCCGCGGTGCGGATCGACGGAGCGACCGAGCCGGTCGAACGGGCGGGACCGAGGATCCGCAGGCGTGTACGACGGTCATGTTAACCCATAACCCTCCCGGAGAAATAAGTTTTTGTGATTTCTAAAGGCTTTTTTCAGCAGTTTAATTAACTGTTTTCAGTTTCTCCACGCCCCGACGTTCGGACGGTCGACGCCGTCGGTTGGCGTCATCGGTCGGCGC
>CAZIFX010000060.1:0-8867 GCA_964538415.1 uncultured Halobellus sp. | reverse complement strand
CCACGCCCCGACGTTCGGACGGTCGACGCCGTCGGTTGGCGTCATCGGTCGGCGCCGTCGGTTGGCGTCATCGGTCGGCGCGTGATCCATCGCGGACGTCGACGTCGGGCCGCCCGGCTGACCGACGGACCTCGGAATTAATCCGGAGCGGCTCCAACGACGGGCATGAACGAGACGTCGGACCCGCGGGACCGCGCGATCCGCGCGCTCGCCGAGGAGCGCCACGCGGACGCCGCCGAGGAGTATACGACCGCAGCGCGTGCCGCGTTGGCCGGCCACGGGGCAACCGAGCACGGGGCGTACGACGCGCCCGATCGATCACGTGCGGGTGCGGGACTGGCGGCGTTCGCGACCGCGGCCGTCTGTCATCGAATCGCGGGGAACGAGAAGCGGGCGACGGTTCCGGTCGCGGAGGGGATCATCGTCGCGGGCGAGCTGCGCGATCACGTGTTGACGACGCCGGTCGAGCGCGCGGCGTGTCACGAGTTCGTCGGCGACCTTCGGGCCGTCGTCGACGACGGCGAGCGGGCGGCTGCCGCGTACGACCGGGCGGCCGAGGCGTACGCCGCCCTCGACCTCGACGCCCCCGCCGCGGAGACGGGACGGCCGTTCCTGCAGGCGGGGACCGAGCTGGTCGCACACCTCTCCCGGCCCGACGACCTGTCGTGGGACGACCTGCACGGCGGGGGTGGCCCGGACGCCCTCGACCGACGGATCGCGGTCAAGCGGTCGCGAACCCGTTCGATGGCCCGCACACGGGTTACGGACGGGAAGCTCCACGCACCGCGGGGGTCGACGGAGTATCGGACGGGGCGATTTCGGTGTCCCGCGTGCGGCTCCGATGACGCCAACTACGTCGCCGGAACGACGCTCTGTCTCCGGTGTTCGACCCCGACGGATCCCACGTGAGAAAGCGATCGGGGCGTCGAACCGGGCGAAGCACCGGCCTCCGGTGGCGATACGGTTAACAGTCCCCCGAGCGTAGCCGTCGGCCGCACGATGACCAGTGGGGGCGGACACGACGGAGTACGCTATCTCTCCGGGTCGCCGGCGAGGGTCTCGATCCTGCGGACGCTTCGACGGGAGCCGCGTCGGCCGGCGGCGATCACGGAGACCGTCGATGCCACGCGAACGACCGTCCAGCGCGTCCTCTCGGGGTTTCGAGAGCGACGATGGGTGATCAAACGCGGGGGCGACTACCACGTGACGCCGGCGGGCGAACGCGTCCACGACGCCTACGAGTCGCTGCTTGAGGAGGTCGAGTTGGCGGACCGGTTCGGCCGGTTCGCCGCCGACCTCGAGCGCGTCGACGCCGAGTTCCCGCCCGAGGGGCTCGCACACGGTGAACTCACCGTCGCCGACGAACGGGACCCGCTCGCGGCGGTGGACCGCGCCGTCGAGGTGATCCACGAGGGCGTCGACGACGACGTCCGGGCGCTCTCGCCGATCGTGACGCGGCAGTACAATCAGGCCGCCGCCGCCGCACTCGACCGCGGCGCACGAATACGGCTCGTGATCGACCGGGACGTCCTGGCGGCGTCGCTCTCGGAGTTCGGGCCGGCGACCGAGCGGGCGCTGCAGGACGACCGGGCGGTCGTCTCCGTCGCCACGGAATCGATCGACTACGGCCTCTTCCGACGGGACGACCGCGTTTGCGTCGTCACCCACGACGAACGGAACAACCCGCGCTGCGTCTTCGAGTCCACGCACCCGATCGTGTTGGACTGGGCAGATGAACGTTTCGAGCGGTACTACGCGGACGCGACGCGGCTCGCCGACGTCGTCGACGAGTAACGAGGAGACCTCGACGAGCGAGGGACTTCGACGAGCGAGGGACTCCGACGACCTCAGGACTCTCCGTCGGACTGAGCCTGCTCGTCGCCGCGATCGGCGTCGTCGGCCGGATCGTAGTTGGTCGGAACGACGGTCGGATGCGCGATGCCGAACGAGGGGGAGCGGGCGGCCATGGTAACGGATCATAGCCGATCCACGACCTAAAAATTACCCATGTGCATAACTCATGGATCCGCGGTTGCCATATGCGTCCCGGGCATGTCCATGCGTGGAACGCATCGCGTCGGCCGATCGAAGGCGTCGAACGAATACGACGGCGGGGGAAAACGGCGCTACTCGAAGCGTTCGGCGTAGAGCTCCTGCGCGTGGACGATCGCGTCCTTCGCGGCGGCCTCGTCCTCCCAGCCGAGGGTTTCGACCTCCTTGCCCTCCTCCAAGTTCTTGTACGTCGAGAAGAACTCGTCTATCTCCGCGCGGATCTGGTCGGGGACGTCCTCGAGGTCCTCGATGTGGTCGAATCGTGGGTCCTCGGTGGGCACCGCGATCACCTTGTCGTCCTGCTCGCCGTCGTCGTCCATCCGCAACAACGCGACGGGCCGTGCCTCGATCACGCAGCCGGGGAACGTTTGATCCTCGACCAACACCAGCACGTCGAACGGGTCGCCGTCGTCGTAGTAGGACTGCGGGATGAAGCCGTAGTCGTACGGGTAGTGGACGTTCGAGTGAAGCACCCGATCGAGAACGACCGCGGGGATGTCCTTGTCGTACTCGTACTTGTTTCGCTCGCCCTTGAGACACTCGACGACCGCGTAGATCTCGTCCGGCGCGTCCGGTCCCGTCTCGAGGTCCTCCCAGAGGTTCGTCATGTGTTCAACGGTCCGACCAACGGCATCAAAGCCCTTTCGGGTCGTGGCGATCCGGGCCCGGAACGATGTCATCAGTAGAGGTGTGCCATCACACGACAAGGTGCCGACTGCGATCCGGACTCGCCCCCGATCAGGGCACCGTCCATCCGCGATTCTCCGGCAAATATCGCGTTAAAGTGGCGATTCGTAGATACAATCTCCGTTCCACCGACCGATCGGAGATGACAGCTATCTTCCGTATTACGGGCTACACACCCGTTTCAACCGATCGAAGTCGGCGATTCGAGCCGGGAGCAGGATCGAAAGAGCGTAAAACCCGATCATCGTTGAGAAAGGTTATAAGTCCGGGTGACATTTCCGTAGGCATGTCAGAGGCACAATCTGTCACGGAGGCATCGACCGCGGCCCGCGACCTGACGGCGTTTCAACAGAACATCCTCACGATCCTCGCCGAGGAGCCGATGTACGGACTCGCCGTCAAGCGCGAGCTCGAGGCGTACTACGACTCCGAGGTGAACCACGGTCGGCTCTACCCCAACCTCGATGACCTCGTCGAGATGGGATTCATCGAGAAGAGCGAGCTCGACAAGCGAACGAACCAGTACGAGCTCACGGAGGCAGGTCACGACGTCGTTCTCGGTCAGGTGGAGTGGGTTCTCAACCGCTTCGTGACCGACGGCGACCGGGCCGACGAGGTTCGCGAGATCATCGACCGTCAGACGTAGACGATCCCGGGACGACCCGGACGCATCGACATCCGATCGGTTCTGTCACACGGCGCGGCACTGGCCGCGCGTTTCACTCTTTCCCAGCGACGGCGATGACGATCGAGGACTCCTCCCCCCTCAGCCGTCGGTTCGGCTCTCGGAACTCCGCGCATCGTCTTCGGAGCCCCCGACGTCGTCTTCGGAGCCCCCGACGTCGTCTTCGGAGCCCCCGACGTCGTCTTCGGAGCCCCCGACGTCTCCTCCACCGATCCCGTCGGCGTCGGGCCCCTCGACGTCCGCTTCGTCGATCGCGTCGGCGACCTCGGCGATCACCGCGAGTGACTTCTCGACGACCGCGAGTTGGTCGTCCGACGGCCAGCCGTTACGCGGGAGGTACTCCTCGCGAAACTCGGCACGCGTCTCGGGCGTGGCCTCGTCGACCGGCCGGACGTAGTGGTTGCTCATGAACGTCGCGAAGCGGCGGGCGTTCTCGGCGTGTGCCTCCGTTTCGACCGTCTCCGCGACCGCCTCCGCGACGACGTCGTTGTACGCCGCCACCTCGCGATAGCGGTCGGCGTCGCCCGGCCCCGACAGCGACACCTCCACCGCACGATCGGTGTCCTCGATCCGCTCGAACCGAACCGTGCCGCCCTCGACCCACTCCGACGGGTACAACACGAGCGTGTCGTCCTCCTCGCGAAGCCGCGGGGTGTAGTCGTGTACGTCGGCCAGCGCGTCGCGTCTGTCCCGATAGCTCCGCGCGGCCGCCGGATCGGTCGCCTCCCGTGCGAGCCGGGTGAGTCGCTCCGCCTCCGCGACCGCGTCGGCAGGGATGTCGGGGGCGCGGTCGACGTCGTCGACGCGGGGTTCCTCGTCCGCCGTCTCGGCGTTCATGATCTCTCGGGCTCGGCGTTTCGCCCACTCGGGTGGGTCATCGTCAGGTCGCGTCATCGAGTGCCTCGTTCGCCAACTCGTCGGCGCGTGCGTTTATCTCCCGCGGAACGTGTGCCAGCGACCAGCGGTCGAACCGGTCCAAAAGCTCGCGAACGCGAACCCGCTTCTCCCGGAGCCCGGGGTCGTTCGCGTTCCACTCGCCGCGGACCTGCTTGACGATCAGCTCGGCGTCGCCGCGGACATCGACCTCGTCGAAGCCGTACTCGTCGGCCGCCTCGAGCGCCCGGATCAGCGCCGCGTACTCCGCACGGTTGTTCGTCGTCGACCCGATCCGCTCGCCGCCCTCCGCGACGACTCCGTCGCTCGTGACGAGACACCACCCGACCGCCGCCGGCCCGGGATTACCGCGGCTCGCACCGTCGAAGTAGACGTGCGCCCGTCCTCCGCCCTCCCGGATGAGGTTGCTCAGCCGCGTCGGGTCGCCGCCCTGCACGACGACCTTCCCGTCGTAGGCGACGGCGACGGCTCCCTCCCGGCTCGCCCGCCAGCGTTCGTGGTCGGTGTTGCCCGGCTCGATCTCGACGCCGGCCGCCTCCAGACGCTCGCGTGCGACCGTCGGATCACACTCTATCGTCGGCATTCGTCCGCCATCCGAGCCGCCCGGGCAAAGGGCTGTCCGTCCGGAAGCGTTCGACGAGGACACGGTCCGATCGCCCGGCCTCGCGAGGCGGCCTTCCGATTCACGATCCGTCCGGCCCGCCGGACGGGTCGGGCTCGGGTTCGGTGACGTACGCGCGGAGGTCGTCGGGGTCGACCGGGTGGCCGGCCCGCGAGAAGAAGTTGGCGACGTTCTCACAGTCGCGATCGAGGAACTCGCCGGCGTTCGGATGGTGGACGGTGACCGCCTGTCCGAGGTCGATGACGACGAGTTCGCCCTCGTGGATGATCATGTTGTACTCCGAGAGGTCCCCGTGGATCAGCCCCGCACGGTGGAGCCGCCGCATGTACTCGCGGACGACCCCGTAGGCCGTTTCGGGGTTCTCGACGGTCACCTCCGAGAGCCGCCGGGCGCGGTCGTCGGCGTGCCCGACCAGCTCCATCACGAGCACGTTCCGCTGGACGGCGATGGGCTCGGGCACGCGGACGCCCGCCTTTCGGGCACGCTGGAGGTTGGCGAACTCCTTTTTCGTCCAGGCGAGCACGACCGCCTTCTTGTCGCTCGCGATCCCCTCGAACCGCGGGTCTCCCTCGAGATAGTCGCGCATCTGCCGGAAGTTCGAGGAGTTGATCCGGTAGACCTTGACGGCGACCTCCCGGTCGGGGTGGCCGTCCCCGTCGGTGTCGACGTCGGAGGGCGTCCCCGGGGCCGGGCGTTCACCGGTCTTGCCGCCGAGCGCCTCGAAGACGCTGGCCTCCTTCCCGGTCGAGACCGGCCCGCCGAAGGCGTCGACGTAGCCGTCCTGGACGAGCTTGTAGATCGCCGCGAGCGTCGCGTCGTCGAAGACCGACTCCTGAAGTTTGAACTGCTCGGTGTCCTTGATCCGCTTGCGGAACTCGTTGAACTCCCGATCCTGTCGGCGGGCGATGCGATCGGCCGCCGTATCCGAGACGTCGAGCTCCTCCCACTCGTCGCCGGGGCTCTCCTCGGGCTCGAGCAGCACGAACTCCTCGCTCATTCGTTCGACGTTCGACGTCACGACGTATAAGCGGGCGGGTCGGGCGCGTCGCTCGTCGTCGGAACGCCCCGCGATGCGTCGCTCGGAGCCGGGCGGTTGCGTCGCGAGCGTCGCCCCGGTCGGCCGCCGAACCGAAACTGAACCGGCGGGATCGCGGGAACGGCGACGAGTCGCCGTGAGGGGGCGAACTTCACTTTCGCTTTCGGGCTCGTATTTAAAAGGCGTCGGGTCGACATGTCCGGTATGAGCCAGTCCACGTTCGACGACGACGACCTGTTCGGCGAGGCGGCCGCGGAGACGCGGGCCGAAGTCGAGGAGCATCTCGCGGCCGCCCGCAAGGAGCTGCCGGCGGCGGCCGACGTCTGGGAGACGGACGCGGACAACGTCCTCGGCGCCCTCAACGGCCTCAAGTCGGCGCTGGACGTCGGCGACGCGATCGATCACGTCCGGTCGGCCAAGAAGGCGTACGTCCTCGGCGAACGCGCGGACGCCTTCGAGGACGCCGAGGACCTCAAAGCGGAGATCGATGAACTGGAGTCGCTCGTCTCCGACGTCGAGGGCGCCGCCGAGGAGGTCGCCTCGCTGACCGGCACGATCCCGGCGATCCGTGGAGCGCTACAGGACGCAGCCGACGACGAGTAGCCGACCGACGACGAGAGCCGGCCGACGAGCGGTCACTCCCACGACGACTGCCGCTCACTCCGGTTCCGTGGCGAGCCGGGAGCGGTCGCCGGTGCCGCCGGTAAGCGCGCTCGCGAGCGCGCCCTTGACGACCACGTCGTCGCCGAGTTCCGTCAGCCGGATCTCGGGGACGTTGATGAAGACCATCTCCGCGAGCTTCTCACGAATGGGGTCGAGGACGCGCTCGGGGTTGTTAAGCGCGACCGCGCCGCCGACGCTGACGACCAGCGGCGCGTATGCGTGGATGACGTTCGCGAATCCCATCGCGTTCCAGTGGGCGAGTTGGTCGATGACGTGGTCGGCGAAGACGTCCTCGCCGGCGGCCGCGAAGACGTCGACGGCGGTGAAGTCGGGGTCCTCGATCGGCAACACCGTCTCGACGGGGTCCTCCCCGTGGAGCTCACGTGCGTACTCCGGGATGTTGTTTCCCGAGCAGTACGCCTCCCAGTGGCCGTCGTGTCCACAGCCACAGGTCATGAAGCCGTGCGGGTCGACGGTCATGTGGCCGACCTCGCCGGCGTTGCCGTCCCACCCCGAGAGGACGTTGCCGTCGACGGCGACTCCCGCGCCGATCCCCGAGGAGATCGTGACGTAGACCATGTCGTCGGGATTGCGCTTGCTGTGGAATCGCTCGCCGATCACGCCGGCGTTGGTGTCGTTGTGGAGATACACCTCCTCGGTGCCGAGCAGCTCCGAGAGGGGACCGGTCAGGGGAATGCGTTCGACCACGTTCGGAAGGTTCGCCGGGCCCTGCACGACGCCGGCGGCCAGATCGAGCGGGCCGATGGACCCGATGCCCGCGGCGACCGCCTCGGACGGATCGATCCCGGCCTCCCGACAGGCGTTGCGGACGACGCTTAAAACGGCCTCCGTGACCGCGATGCCGTTCGGACCGCGCGGGGTGCGGCGTGCATCGGAGCCGAGCACGGTCGCGGAGTCGTCCCCGACGACCGCGCGGACGTTCGTCGCGCCGAGATCGACGCCCACGTAGTACATCGATTACATTCCCGACCGCATCTCACTTAAACGGGCCGCTTCGGACGATCGGGGACACCGGTCGTCACGTTCGCCCGTGTCATTTCGTGTCCGCTCGCACGAACGTGACCGGACACGGCGCGGTCAGCATGACTTCCTGTGCGATGCTGCCGAAGACCGCCTTGCCGGTCGGCGAGCGGTTCCGTCCCCCGACGATGACGCGGCCGGCGTCGTGTTCCTCGGCGACCGCGACGATCCCGTCGGCATGATCGCCCACGGCCCCGCGGATCGTGTGCTCGACGTCCGCCGCCGAGAGCGCCTTCGAGATCTCCCGGGTCGTCGTGTGTCGATTCGCGACGGCGTCCGGCGTCGACTCCTCGCTCGCCACGTCGACGTCGAGTTGCCGGCGGACGTCGTCGAACTCCTCGTCCGTGAACACGTGCGTGAGAATCACTTCGGCACCCGTCGGCTTCGCGACGGCGATCGCCTCCTCCGCGAGCCGTCGGGTTCGATCCCCGTCCTCGGTGCCGACCGCGAGGAGGACGGTTTCGATGCCGGTCGTCTCGGTTCGCCGCTGCGTTGCGGTTCGACTCATACGAGTGTGTCGGTCGCGCGGACGGATAAGTCTCTCGAAAAGTTTACTCGAGTATGAATCAATGTTACGTACGGCCGTCACCAGTCTCGATTCCACCGTTTTCCGGGATCGAACCGGGAGAGAATGACGGCTATCGGTTCCGCCGGCTGGGGTGACGGCTACCGATTCCGCCGGCCGGCCTCCAGCGCCCGCACGAGGTCGACGACGTTCTCGACCGCCTCGGCAACGAGCGCCTCCCCCTTTTCGGCCGTCGCGCTCGTCGGATCGCCGAGATTACCCGTGTGCGTCAACGCGGCCATGTCGTCCGCCGAGAGCGCCCAGCCCACGCGATTCTCGCCGAGCGCGTCGTAGTCCGTGAGCGGAAGCGATTTCTTCGGCGGCGCGACCGCCTCCGCCTCACCCATCCGGACGAGGTCGGGAGCCAACGCGAGCACGAGGCTCGTCTCGAACTCCGAGGCGTGGAAGGTGACCGCCGAGTCGCGCACGCGGGCGGCCGCGTCCGAGAAGACGTTCACGAGCGGGACGTGAAAGGCGTCGAGGTCGTAGTCGATCCGGAGGTCACGGACGACGATCTCGAGTTCGGGGTCCTGTGCGAGGTAGTGGCCGTTCACCAACAGGACGGACTCGATCCCCCAGTCGGCCGCGCTCGCGGCGACGTCGCGGACGTACGACCGGAACG
>CAZIFX010000059.1:0-12844 GCA_964538415.1 uncultured Halobellus sp. | reverse complement strand
TGTAGCCGTGGGGCTTGCCGTCGTGGCCGAGCACGGGCGTCAACCAGAGCGTGTCTACGCCGAGGTCCGCGAGGTCCGGGATCCGCTCGGCGATGGCCTCGAACGTCTCGCCCGACTCGCCGTCGGCCGAGAACGTCCGGACGTACACCTCGTAGACGCGGGCGTCCTCGGTCCACGTTGGCGGCTGGTTGAGTCGGATGAACTCGAACGCCGCGGGTGACCCAGCGTCGACGGAGGCCCCGGCTTGTCCGTCGAGGTTTCCGTCGGGTCGGTCGATCGCGATCGCGTCGGCGACGCTGAACCGAAGCTCCCGACCCGGCTCGCGGGCGATCGAGACGGCGTGGATCCGAAGGCGGTTCGCGACCGTCGCGGCCGGGAGCCGGAGGATCGCCCCGTCGTCCGTCCCCGTCACGTCGAGGGCGTCCCGCGGGTTGGTTCGCCCCTCGACGACCGAGGCGGCGACGTCGCGGTCGTCGACGACGAAGCTGACGTCGAGGTCTGCGGCCTCGAGGTCGGACTCCGGGTTCGGACTCGCCGTCGCCGACACGACCACCTCGTCGCCCTCGACGTCGGCGTCGAGTCGGACGCGCGGAGGACCGACTCCTTCGTGTGCCCGCTGGGTGGCGTAGTCGAGCTCCGTCAACTCGGCGTCTCGATCCCGGAGGGAAGTGCCGCTTCCGCCGATCACGTCGACGTCCTCGTAGGCGGCCGGGAAGGCACGGATCGTCAGCTGGTGGTCGCCGTCGGGCGCCGAAAGCCCGAGCGTGAAGCGGCCGGGAACGTCCGGCGTGAACTCCGTCACCGCACGTTCGCCGACCGTCGCCTCGCTGCCGGGCGGCGCGTCAACGACGTGCCACTCGTAGCTCGCCTCCGGGTCGGGATCGCGCGGTGCCAACTGCGTCGTCTCGCCCGTCGACAGGAATCGGGGCGGTCCAGGGTGGTGCATACGTCCCCATACTGACGGGCCGGGGTCTTCGGTGTTACTCTCCTCCGACGATTGCATCGATCGATGACAAAGAATCGGACGATACCGGCTGTAGCGGCCCGTTACCGCGATTCGAGTCGTGCTGACCTCCTTCGTCAAGGCTTTTGTCCTCGCGCACACGAGGACTTCCATGAGATTGAGAACGGCGCTCACGGAACACAAACGCCGCCGTGGGGAGCGCTTCCCCGCGGAGCGTCCAACGGCGGACGGCGCGTTCGCCGGCGACGGCGGGCGGTTGGTCTACGTCGGCCGAAACGGAACCATCCACGACTCCTCGTATCCGCTGTCGGGGGTCGGCGGGATCGATCGGCTCCGACTCGGCGTGCTCGCCGGCGGAAGCGTTCGCTGGTTCGACGGCCTCGCGACGACCCGCCAGCACTACGACGCCGACACGCCGCTCGTCGAGACCGAATACGACGCCGGACGCTACACCGTCCACCAGTTCGACCTCACCGTCGACGACGTCCACCTGACGCACGTCGAGCTCCGCGGCGCGCCGCCGGCGAACGCCGAGTTGGTCGTCGCCTGCTCGTTCGCGCCCGACCTCGTCGAGGGGCGGGTCGGAAACCTCGTTCACGAGGAGGCCGGTCCGAGCGGCGGCGACGTCATCGAGGCGTTCCATCGGCGTGAGCACGACTTCCTGACCGCGTCGACGGGGCTCTCCTCGGCACACGGACAGCGACAGGACTCGCTGGCGGACCTGATCGGCGAGGGCGACGGCGGTTTCCCGCGCCGCGGCGAGATCGACGACCGCGAGGACTCACACCTCACCGGCGACGTCGTCGTCCGCGCCCCGTTCGAACGTGACGGACGGAGCGAACGGGTGACCGTCGCGACCCGGGCCGTCATCGACGACGGCGAGGGTCCCGACGCCGCCGGCCTCGATCGCGACCGATGGATCGACCGGCTCAACGGAGTCGTGACGGACTATCCCGCGGCCGAGCACCTTCGTGAGGCGGCCGAGGCGCGGGCGCCGACGGTACCCGAGAGCGCCCCGAGACGGGCCCTCCTCGTGGAGGACCTGAGAGCCCTCGATCTGCTCACCGCGCCCTCCGGCGCGCGCATCGCCGGCCCCGAGTTCGATCCGTTCTACTCCACCTCCGGCGGGTACGGCTACACCTGGTTCCGTGACGACGCCGAGGTGTCGAACGCCCTGCTGGAGGCGAGCGAGGAGATCGACCTGCAGGCGGACGAGGAGCTCCGTGCGACCGCCGACTTCCTCTGTGCGACGCAGGACGCCGACGGGAGCTGGCCGCATCGCGTCTGGGCGGACACCGGCAAGGTCGCGCCCGGCTGGGCGAACGCCCGCATCGAGGGCGCGAACGGCGATCCCGGTCCGGACGATCAGCTCGACCAGCCCGCGGCGGTCGTGACCTTCCTCGCCCGGCTCCGTCGGACGGCCGATCTGTCCGCGGCGCGTCGCGAGCGGATCGACGCGACCATCGCTGAGGCGACCGCGTTCCTGCTTGACACTCGCGAGGACGACGGCCTCCCGCGAGCCTGCCAGAACTGCTGGGAGAACGCGATCGGGCGGTTCACCCACACCGGCGCGACCTACCTCCGTGCGTTCTCGGCGGTCGCGCTCGCGCCCGTCGACGACGATCTCAGGGCTCGGGCCGCCGAGGCGGCCGACGAGACGCTCGTCGGGCTCCACGACCGGTGGATCCCGAAGTCGGATCGGTTCCCGCAGCGGTCGTCCGCCGAGAGCCGCGACGAGCGCGCCGACGCCAGCACGTTCGGGCTCGTCGACGCGCTCACCGAATACGTCGCGCTCGACGGGGAGCGCTCCGCCGCGGCCGACGACGCACCCGCGTCGGTCGACGAAACGACCCTCCCGCCGACCGCGTCGGACGTCGACCTCGACGCGTTCGTCGACCGCGTCACCACGCACGTTCGAACCACGATCGACGCGCTCCACCGCGAGACCGGCGACGTCGAGGGGCTCGTTCGGTTCGTCGGCGACGATTGGCGCGTCGCCGAACAGGGCAGCGCGAAGGTCTGGTCGGTCGCGACGCTGTGGGGTGCGGAGGCGGCCGCCGAACTCGGCGGGCTGCTCACGGCCCGCGGCGAAGGAGGCGATCCGCTGTTCTCGAGGGCACGGTCGCTTTACGCGCTCTGTGAACGGGACGGCCCGCTCACGAACGCCTCGGGTCTCCTCGCGGAGCAGGCGTTCGACGACGGCACGCTCGACAGCGCGACGCCGCTCGGGTGGTCACATGCCCTTCGGCTGAACACGACGGTTACCCTCGCGAAACACGGGAAGCTTCCGGTGCCACACGAGCGGACGACCGGCCCCGAGGCGGCGCCGCAGTGGACGACCGGCCGTAAGTTCGGCGTCGGGACGCCGGCAGACCACGGCGCGGACGACCCGGTGCCGGTCTGGTTCACGCTTACCGAGGGCGCGCTCACGGAGGCGCGATTCCCCCGGATCGACGTGATGAATCTGCGGACGTTCGACTTCCTCATCGCGGACCCGGAGACCGAGTACACGGTCCGGACGTTCGACGAGACGAGCCACGTGACGACGACGGAGACGATCGAGCGGACGACCGAGCCGGCCGACGACGCGGCGCTCTCGTACGTCCAGACGATCGAGGAGACCGGCGACGGACACGGCCATCGGTGGACGCTGACCGTCGAGTACGCCGTCGACGTCGAGGGACGTGCGATCCTCGCGGACGTCAGCTTCGAGGGCGGCCGTGAATACGACGTCTACGCCGTCGTGGACACGACGCTCGCCAACGTTGGCGTCGACGATTACGGGCAACGCGTCGGCGCGGCTGCCGGCGACGGCGACCCGAGCGCGACGGGCGCGACCACCGACGGAAGCGGCGTCTCCGTGGAGGAGGAGCTCGCTGACGGCCGCTCCCTTTCGGTCCCCGAGGTCCGAGACGGCGACGCTGCCGAGGGTGGCTATCACCTCATCGCGCGCAACGCGGACCCGGACCGTGAACCCGGGAAGCTCGTCGACGAGAACGGCGATCCCTTCACGATCGCGCTCGCGCTCGCCAGCGCCGGCCGCTTCGAGTGGGCGAGCGCGTCCGCCGCCGGCGACGAGGCGCTCGAGACGCTGTTCTCGACGGGCGAGCGTCCCGAGGGATCCGGCGAGGCGACCGGCAACCTCGTTCTCGCGGGGCTCGTGGACAGCGGAACGACGATCTCCGACACGATCGCGCTCGGCTTCGCGGAGCACGCCGACACCGCCGCCGCGCTCGGCGAGGCAGAGGGTGCGCTCTCCCGCGACTTCGCGGACGTCGCCGACGCTTACGCCGAGACGTGGCACGACTGGCTCGATGACCGGGAGTATCCGAGGTCGGTCGCGGGCGACGAGGACCTCGAGGCGCAGTACCGCTTCGCGCTCATGACGCTCGTGGCGGTCGAGGACAAACGTCACGAGGGTGCGGGGATCGCGAGTCCATCGGTGCCGTGGGGCGAGACCGAACACGCCGCCGAGGACCGCGGCTACGGCTACAATTTCGTCTGGTCGCGCGACCTCTATCAGGTGTTCACCGCGCTCGTGGAGGTCGGGGAGGTCGAACGGGGCGCCGACGCGCTCGCGTACCTCTACAACACCCAGCAGGACGACGACGGCTTCCTACCACAGAACACCTACATCAACGGGCGGACCCGCTGGGGCGGCGAACAGATGGACAACATCGCGTTCCCGTCGGTGATGGCCTGGCAGCTCTACGAACACGGCGTGACACTCGGGGACGCCGAGTACACCTACGATCAGGTTCGCCGGTCGATCGGCTACGTCGCCCGGAACGGGCCGGAGACGGCTCAGGAGCGCTGGGAGGAGGAGGCCGGCTACTCGCCGTCCAGCATCGCCGCGGAGATCGCGGGGCTCGTCTGTGGCGCGGCCCTCGCGCTCGCGGAGGCCGAGCGGATCGACGCCGACGGCACGGACGTCGACCCCTCCGACCTCGCCGCTGCGGGGTTGCCGGAGGATCCCGACGGGTTGCGTGCGGACGCGCTCGCGTGGCTCGCGCTGGCCGACGAGTGGACCGAGCGCGTCGAGGAGTGGTGTGCGACGGAGACGGGCACGGACCGACACACGGAGACCCCCTACTACCTCCGTGTCACGGCGGACGGCGATCCCGAGTCGGGCCGACCGAGAACCATCGCCAACGACGGTCCGACCTACGACGAGCGGGAGATCATAGACGGGGGGTTCCTCGAGTTGGTCCGGCTCGGCGTGAAGCCCGCCGACGACCCGATCGTTCGGAACTCCGTCTCGGTCGTCGACGACTCGATCCGCGTCGACACCCCGTACGGTCCCGGCTGGTACCGCTACGTCGGCGACGCCTACGGCGAGATCGGCAGCGGGGATCCGGGCGCGCCGTGGGCCGGCACCGGCGGCGGCAAGGGGCGGCTCTGGCCCATCTTCACGGGCGAGCGCGGCGAGTACGAACTCCGTGCCAGGGCCGACGGGCCCGACGCGTTCGGCGGCACCGAGGAGGACGACCTCGAGCCCGAATCGCTGCTCGAGACGATGGCCGGCTTCGGCAACTCGGGACGTATGCTGCCCGAGCAGGTCTGGGACCGCGAGCATCCAACGAACTACGGCTGGGAGTTCGGCGAGGGAACGGGCGGGGCGACCCCGCTCGCCTGGTCGATGGCCGGCTTCATCCGGCTGGCCCACGGCATCGACGAGGGCGTGCCGGTGGAGACGCCCGCGGCCGTCCGCGAGCGCTACGTCGAGGGGGCCCGCCCCGACGGCCCCGCCCTGACGGCGACCGTCGAACTCGACCCCGACGCGGACCGCATCGTCGGCGAGACGACCGGGGACTACGTCGCCGTCTTCAGCAGGGGCGGAGCGACGCTCGTCGAGCCCGACGCCGACGGCGAGTACACGGTCGAGATGGCTCCCGGCACGGAGGCGGACACCGTGATCATCGCCGCCGTCTCGGGTGACGTCGCCGAGGGTGGGACGACGGTCGAACGCCGCTACGTCTGACCGCGAACCGTCTCGCTTTCCGGCCGTCGCTCACTCATCGTCCCGCGGTTCACGGACGGTCAGCACCGGAACCCTCGCGGTGCGGACGACCTTTTCCGTGACGCTGCCGAGGAGGAGCCGCTCGACGCCGCCCCGTCCGTGGGTACCCATGACGATCACGTCGGCACCGATCTCGTCGGCGTACTCGACGATCGTTTCGTGCGGCGCTCCCCGTTTGACGACCGCCTTGACGCTGACCTCATCGAGTTTCGATCCGACGTCGTCGACGATCCGCTGAGCCCGCTCCGAGAGCCGGTTTCGGAGCTCACCGGCTTCAGGGGTCCCCGTTCCCATCCCGGGGTTACTTTCCTCGCCGACCCGTCCGGCCATGCCGGGACTACCCTCGCGGTCGGGTCTGCCGACCAGACCGAGCGCTTCCGGTCGGTCGTCGACGACGTGCAGGACGTGGACGGTCGCATCGAACCGTTTGGCGAGCGTTCGTACGTCCTCGAGCGGTGCCTCCGAGCCGTCGCTTCCGTCGACCGGATAGAGTATGGTCTGGTACATACCGATACAACTGTTATATGTCCAAGATGATGTCCCTTTCGCCAACGTCCCGGAACCGTTTCCGTCGTCACTCGGCGAGCAGCAGTTCCAAGTATGAGGTTCGGATCTGACCGTCGGCGTCGAGCTCGAGTCGGTCGAGAACGGAGACGGTCCGTCGTCGCGCGTCGTCGATCTCCTCTGCGCTCGAGACGGCCAGTTCGACCTCGACGAACTCGCCGACGTCGACCACGTCGTCGAGCGTCACGGTGACGCCGTCAAGCGTCCAGAACTCCCGCTCCTTCGTGACGGTCGCGGCCGGCTCGAATCCGAGTCCGGCGAGGATCCCGGCGGCCGCCTCGCCGTCCACGACGTCCGTCTCGTGTTCCTCGCGGGTCTTCGACGCGTCGTCGACCAACGGCCCCTTATAGGTCATGGCGACGGTCGTCGGACCGTCGGCCGCCGAGTCGATTCCGTTCGAAAGCGGCGTCTCGTGCCGGAGCCGGAGCGCCTCATCCGTCTCCGCGAACGTCCGATGGGGAGCGTCGTAGTAGACGTCCCGCTGGCGTCGCGCGCCGCGTCGTTCCGCGTCGGCGTCGGCGGCGATCAACCGGTCGCGAACCGCTTCGAGCGTCGCCGGGACCTTGATCTCGACCTCGTACACGCTGCGGGCTGCGTCGGGGAATGATAAAAACGGCGGGGTTCGCGCCGTTTCCGGGCGGTCATCGACGCGCCGTCCGGCTTGCCCACCGGCGAACCGTCCGTGCCAGTCGTCGGCACGTTCGGCGAGCCGAACCGTGCGCCTTAAGGGTGCAACGGGAGATGTTTCGCGCATGAGTGACCAAGAGCAGGCCGACGCGGCCGAGGACGCCGAGAAAGCCGAAACCGACGAATCGACGGAATCAGAGACGACCGGCCTGCAGGACGGCGACTTCGTCCGTATCGCGTACACGATCCGGACCGCGGAGGACGGACAGGTCATCGACACGACGGACGAGGAGGTCGCCGAGGAGTCGGAGATCGACGTCGACGAGTACGAGTTCGAGCCGCGGATCATCGCGCTCGGCGCGGGCCACGTCTTCCCGTCCGTCGAGGACGCACTCGAGGGCGCCGAGGTCGGCGACGAGGGCGTCGTCGACGTTTCCGCCGAGGACGCGTTCGGCGCGTACGACCCCGACGAGGTCGAGACGGTCAAGGCGGACAAGATCCCCGAGGACAGCCGCT
Organism: uncultured Halobellus sp.; assembly: GCA_964538415.1. Lineage (GTDB taxonomy): Archaea > Halobacteriota > Halobacteria > Halobacteriales > Haloferacaceae > Halorubrum. The sequence goes on along the minus strand of CAZIFX010000059.1, from coordinate 5,153 downwards.
ACCCCGGCGCGCAGGTCCAGATCGATAACCGTCAGGGCCGCCTCGAGACGATCATCGGCGGCCGTGCCCGCGTCGACTTCAACCACCCGCTTGCGGGCGCGGACCTCGAATACGAGTACGAGATCCTCGAGATCATCGAGGACCGCGAGCAGAAGGCGGCCGGCCTGCTCGGCATGTACCTCCAGGAGGAGCCCGACGTCCGCATCGAGACCGTCACCGAGGAGGAGGAGACGGTCACCGAAGACGACGGCGAGGAGGTCGTCGAGACCGAGGAGGTCGAAAAGGAGGTCCTCTACATCACGGCCACGCCCGGGATGCAGATGAACCAGCAGTGGATGTTCCAGAAACAGCAGATCGCTCAGGACCTCATGGGTCGGCTCGACCTCGACCGCGTCGTCGTCGAGGAGGTCATCGACGGCGGCGGCATGGGCGGCATGGGCGGCATGATGGGCGGCATGGGTGGCGCCGGCGCCGGCGACATCGAGGAGGCACTCGAGGACGTCGACGTCGACGCCGACGAGATCGTCGACGAGCTCGACGAACTCGACGAGGAGTAGCTCGGACGCCTGACGCCGTCGGGCGGGACCATCGAGCGTCGTGCGCGGAGCCACCGAACCGTCCCTCCGCTCCGGACGTGAATCGATCCTTTTGAGACCGCACGCGCTCACCCGCAGGTATGGAGATCGAACGCGCTCGCGAGGACGTGATCGTCGCCGGTGCCGGCGCCGTCACGACCGTCCTGCTCGCGGTGCTCTCGTCGACGGGCGTCGTCGGGCCGATCGGCCCGCTCGCGACGCTGGCGCCGGTGTTCGTCTACTTCGCGTACCTCTTTTCACGGAAGGGTGGCCCGTACGGCTCGTGGGACGTCGCGCGAAACTGGGCGGCGCTCGCGGTCCTCGTCGGCGTCGTGACGCTCGCCGTCGCGGTCGTCTGATCGAGACGCGGTCCGCGACGTCGCGTCCGTTCAGGCGATGTCGCGGCTCGTATCCACCCTCACCGAGTCGCCGAGCTTCAGCTTGAGCGGCTCGTCCGGCGGCACGCCCCCGCGGAGCTTCGGTACGACTAGGCGGTGTTCGACGTCGGCTCCGGTGACCCGCGTTCGGAGGTCGAAGACCACGTCGGCCAACTGTTCGGAGATCACCCGGTTTCCGAGCCCGTCGGCGTCCTTCATCGCGTGGAGGACGGCCATCGCCTCGGCGTCGACGACGCGCTCGGAGAGGTCATCGAGGAACCGGCGGTACGTCTCCGGATCGACCCGCTCGAGCGGCTCGACCGAGTCGACGATCAGCGTCGATCCGTCGGGGATCCCCTCGAGGCCTGCGGTGGCCTGTTCGATGGCGCCCTCCCCGTGTGCGGAGCGGATCGTCACCTCGTCGACGGACGCCAACGTCGAACGCTCGATCCCGCGCTCGACGGCCGCGGCCGACCGAACCGTCGTAAGATATCGCGTGTCACGGACGCCACAGAACGTGTTCAAGAAGAGCTCGGACTGGCTCGCGGCGTCGGCCTTCAGCACGACGAGGCTCCCCGCCGGGAGTCCCCCGTCGAGCACGCGGTCCAGCACCGAGACGCCGGTCCGAAGCCGGTCCATGCGTGCAGTGATCGGCCCGACCGTTTGGGTCTGTCGGTCCCACCGTCACGACCCTCGCGATCCGACCGGAGAGGGACGATCCGGGACCCCGTCGGTCGTCGCTCCGGAGCGGAGTTCCGGCCCTTCCCGCTTGCAGCCGAGCCGGTGGACCACCCGATCGTAGGCCGATCGGACCGCCGCGTCCGCAAGCGGGGTCGGCGGCGCCGCGGGAACGGTTCCGAGAACCGGACAGTCGAGCAGGTCGGCCACCCCGTCCGGAGCCGACGTGGCTCGGGTCACAACGACGCCATGAACCGGACAGTCCAGCGCGCGTGCCAGCGCGGCGGTCTTCGTCGTGTCACGGAGCGCCGGGGTACGAAGCGGCGTCACGAGTACGCAGCCGTCGGCGACACGAAGCGGGGCCGCGGCGTCCGGAGCGGCACCCGCGGGACAGTCGATCAGCATCGTCGCGTCCCCAAGCGTCCGTTCGAGCTTCGAGAGCACGGCGACCGGATCGTGTGCGCCGGGGTCGGCCGGTGCCGAGAGCACGACCGGATCCGGAAGGACCCGCGACCCGTCTGCACCCCCATGCGGATCGAGTCCCGACGACGCGACCGAGGTGGCCGAGCGGTCCGCGGATCGGATGCCCTCCGTGGATTCCGCCAGCGCCGCGAGGTTCGGCAGGTCCCAGTCGGCGTCGACCGCCACGACCCGACCCGCATCTCGACCGGCGGGCCGACCCGTGGCGTCCCGGCTCGCAAGTCCCCTGGCGACCCCGAGCGTGGTCGTCGTCTTTCCGCTTCCCCCCTTTCCGCCGGCAACGGCTATCACGGCGGGAGTGGCCGCGTCATCGAACAAAAGGGATGGCCCCGGAAGCGGGGCCGTCCGGCGTCCATGCGAGCGTGATCGGTACACGTCCGCGAGCGTGATCAGTACGCGTCCACGAGCGCATCCATCGTCTCGTCCACGCGATCGAGCCGCGCACAGTGTCCCATGTGGCCGACGCGGAGTACGTCGTCCGCAAGGTCGCCGAGGCCGGTGGCGAGGACGACGTCGTGTTCCTGCCGGAGCCGCCGTTGCAGGTCGGTCGCCCGACCCGGGACGTGAAACGCCGTGACGGTCGGAGAGCTGCGGTTGGGGTCGGGGAACGGCTCCAGCCCGATCTCGGCACCGCGTTCCAGACAGCGTTCGGCCGCCGCCTCGTGACGCGCGTACACCTCCTCGATCCCCTCCGAGGTGACGAGCGAGAGCGCCTCGCGGAGGGCGACGACGTTCGTCGTCAGGTGCGTGTACGGAAAGCCGGCGTCGACGTCGCGCCACGGCAGGAAGTTGGTATACAAGCTGGATGGATCCCGCTCCTCCATCGCCTCCCACGCACGGCCGCTGATCGCCGCGGTCGTCAGACCGGGCGGCGCGCTGAAACACTTCTGGGAGGCGCCGAGACAGACGTCGATCCGGTCGGTGGGAACGGGGACGCCGCCGAGCGACGAGACGGCGTCGACGACGGTGAGCACGTCGTGCGTCTCGAACAGGTCGAGCGCCGGCCCGAGGTCGTTGAGCGTTCCCGTCGGCGTCTCACAGTGGACCATCGTGGCGATCGCGTGGTCGCCGTCCTCGAGCACTCGCGAGAGTTCGTCGATCGGGAGTGGCTCGTCGTAACCGGTCGTCACGAGGGTTGCCTCGCCGCCGTAGCTCTCGACGAACTCGGCGAAGCCATCGCCGTAGAGGCCGTTCGAGAGGCAAAGAACCTCCGTTCCGGGTTCAACGAGCGACGCGATCGCGGCCTCCAGCCCGAGGATTCCCTCGCCGCCGGGGACGACGACGTCGTGATCGAGGTTTCCGTCCGCGTCGTCGTCGGCGATCCCGTCCGCGTCGTCGTCGGTTGTTTCATCGATCCCGTACACGACTGTTAAGTCGTCGACGACGTCGTCGTAGAACTCTCGAAAGCGTGGATCGACGTCCGGATTTATCAATTCGCGACTCGTCGCCTCGCGGACGGCTTCTGGGACTGCGGTCGGCCCCGGCGTCATGAGCATGACGAAACCGGGGGCTCGCGGGCAGATATAGGTCGGGGGTCGGCGGGAGCGAAGCGACTGCGTCGCCGGCTATTATTCCCCGACCGTCCGGAGCGCCTTTTATGTCTCCGCCCGTCCGGATCCCCATGGAGGTCGCGCTGATCACGGTCGGCGACGAGCTGTTGTCCGGGGACACGGTGAACACGAACGCGAACTGGCTCGCGGAGCGACTCGCGGAGCGAGGCGCGACGGTCCCCCGGATCCTCTCGTTGCCCGACGACCGTGCGGTCATCGCCGAGTACGTCCGGTCGTACGCCGACGAGTTCGATGCCGTGATCGTCACCGGCGGCATCGGCGGAACGCCCGACGACGTGACGATGGAGGCGGTCGCCGACGCCTTCGACCGCGGGATGGCTCACACCGAACTGACGCTGACGGCGGTAGAGGAGCACCTCGCGGAGATCCGCGACCGGATCCCGAACCGCGATCTCGCGGTCGATACCGAGGCGGAGGCGGCGATCCCGGCGGACGCCAGACCCCTCCTGAACGAGGCTGGGCTCGCGCCCGGCTGCGTCGTCGAGAACGTCTACGTCATGCCCGGCATCCCCGAGGAGCTACGGTCGATGTTCGACGGGGTCGCCGAGGAGTTCTCCGGCGACAAACGCTCGCGGTTCCTCTACACGGTCGAGCCGGAGGCGAACATCGTGCCGGCCCTGCGGGAGACGATGGAGCGGTTCGACGCGGTCGTCGGCTGTTATCCGGATCGGGAGAAGCGACACAACCGGCTGAAGGTGACCGCGACCGACGACGAGACGCTGGGGGCCGCAAGCGAGTGGCTGCTTGCGAACGTGAACGCGAGCGAGACGCCCGTCGCACGCGACTGGGGCGACGAGGGGTGAGACGGCTCCGTCACCCTCGGACGCGGATCGGGAGGACGACGGCGACGAGCGCGCAGACGGCGGCCGCTCCCGCGAGCGTCACGAAGAGCGCGGCCTCGCTGCCGACGGTGAGCGCTGCGCCGCCGATCGACGCGCCGAGCGCGCCGAACCCGAACGTTCCCAGATACGTGTAGCCGAAGGAGATGCCGTGGTGTTCCGCGGGCGCGTCTTCCGCGACGAGCGTCTGCGTGATGGGTGCGACCGCGTAGATGGCGAACCCGAGCACGGCACAGATCGCGAGCAGGGGAAGGACGCCCGCGGCGCTCGCCGGCAGGAACGCGAGCGTCGCCCCGACGACGACGATCAACAGCCCGATCAGCACGCGGTCGGTCGCCAGCCGGTCGCTCAACGTGCCGCCGGCGTACTGGCCGAAGACGCCGACGAGAAGCAGCGCGGAGTAGGCGAACTGGTCGGCGTCGACGGTCTCGCCGCGCACGGTAATACCAACTCCGATCAGGGAGCGAGAATAGCTACGGACTCCGGGTCCGCTTGTCCCGAACCAAACGGATTCTCTTGGGCTCTAGAGGATGTGCTGTTGTGATAGATATTTAACTAACAATATCTTATAAAATGTATGCAATCTGATTGGTCCGTATACCTTCTTACCGTCGTAATCGTGGCAGGGTACGG
>CAZIFX010000058.1:0-13290 GCA_964538415.1 uncultured Halobellus sp. | reverse complement strand
CGGAGAGGAAGCGCATGGGGCGACGCGGAGAGGAAGCGCATGGGGCGACGCGGAGAGGAAGCGCATGGGGCGACGCGGAGGGGAGTCCCGGGGGGTTCCGGGCCGGTCGCGTTCAGGCGAAGTCGCGACGCATGGCGATCTCGAACCAGGGGCAGAGCCGGAGCTGTCGGTAGAGCGCGGGGTTCTCGTGAAGGTGGTCGTAATCGGCCCAGAGCATGCCGCCGATCTCCTCGGCGTCGGGATCGAGCGTCGTGTCCTCGAGGGTGACCTTCAACACCGCACAGACCTCCCACTCGACGCCCTCGTTCGGGTAGTAGCGTTTGTACTCGAAGCGGTCCGTCACGCGGAGGTCGCCGTACTGGTCGGGAGTGATCCCGAGCTCCTCCTCGAGCCGCTGTTCGGTGGCCTCCTTCTGGGTCTGTCCCTCGACGGGATGGGAGGCGACGGTGCCGTCCCAGTGGCCGTCCCAGAGGCGTTTGGTGGGCGCACGCTGTGCGAGCAGGATCCGGCCGTCGGTATCGAAGACGAGACAGGTGAACGCGCGGTGGCGGATCCCGTCGCCGGTGTGGGCGTCGAGGCGGTTGACCGTCCCCTGCGGGGCGTCCTCGGGATCGACGGCGATGACGTCCTGAAGCGCGTTCTCGTGGTCGGCGGCCTCGGCGGCCTCGGCGGCCTCGTCGGCGGAGCTTCCGGACGGGTCCGCCTCGGGAGCGTCAGCATCGTGCGTGCTCATGGCCGACAACTCGGTCACCGGGACTAATAAGCGTTCGATACGCGTCCGGGACGCGGTCGGCGATCGGCGGAGCACGCCGTCAACCCGGCCGTCGCCGGAGCGCACCGTCAACCCAGTCGCTCGTCCAGAATGAGTCGCGTCTTGGTCGATTTGACCTCGTCCATCTCGCGCGCCTTGGTGATCAGCTCGTTGACGGCGCGGGTGTCGGCGGCGTCGACGACGAGGACGACGTCGTCCTCGCCGGAGACCTGCCAGACGAAGTCGACCTCGTCCCACTCGACCATCCGATCGCCGACGGCGGCCGTGTTGACGTTCATCTCCACGGAGATCTCGATCATCGCCTTCACGTTCCCCGTCCGCGTGGTGACGGTGAACCGCTCGATGATCCCGTCATCGGTCATCCGGTCGACGCGGTTGCGAACGGTCCCCTCCGAGGTGCCGACGCGGTCGGCGATCTCGGTGTAGGGCGTTCGTGCGTCCCGTCGTAGGATCGAGAGGATCCGCCGATCGAGGTCGTCCATGTCACACCCTACGTCCCGTTCGACTTACTCGTTACGAATTTCGTAATGAACCTACGAACGACGCATTTATTATCGAGGATGCGTACGTATCTCGTAATGTCGGACGCCTACATCGCGCTGGCTGACGGACGCGTGCTCGAGGCACGTGCCCGTGCGCCGGGGCGTACACGTGGTGAACTGGTGTTCACGACCGCGTACACCGGCTACGAGGAGTCGCTGACCGACCCCTCCTACGCCGAACAGATCCTCACCTTCTCGTACCCCCTGATCGGGAACTACGGCGTCCGAGACGAGCGATTCGAGTCCGACTCGGTCCACCCGCGGGCTGCCATCGCTCGCGAGATGACCGACGACGTCGCCGACTGGCTCGCCGAGGAGGGCGTTCCGGCGGTCGACCACGTTGACACCCGCGAGATCGTCACGACCGTTCGCGAGGAGGGCGCAATGGCCTGCGGGATCGCCGTCGGCCCGGACGCGACTCCCGAGGACGCGATCGCGGAGATGGAGGCCTGCAAGCCGATGAGCGACCACACGGACATCGGCGCGCAGGTCTCGGTCGCCGAGCCGACCGTCCACGAGGGCGGCGGGAAGGCGGACGTAGCGCTCATCGACTGCGGCGCGAAGGGCTCCATCATCAGCTCGCTGACCGAGCGCGGCGCGGACGTGCACGTCCTGCCGTACGACGCGAGCCCGGAGGCCGTCGCGGAGATCGACCCCGACGTGCTCTTCGTCTCGAACGGCCCCGGCGACCCCGAGAACTTCGTCGACGCGCAGGCCCTCGTCGACGCCTTCGCGGGCGAGCTGCCCATGGCCGGTATCTGTCTCGGCCAGCAGATCGTCGCGAGCGCGCTCGGCGGTTCGACCGAGAAGATGGCCTTCGGCCACCGCGGCGTCAACCAGCCCGTCAAGGACCTCCGCACCGGGAAAGTGGTCATGACGACGCAGAACCACGGCTACACCGTCGACGACACCGGGCCGCTGGAGGTCACGCAGGTGAACGTCAACGACGACACGGTCGAGGGACTCGACAGCGAGGAACTCGACGTCATCACCCGTCAGTACCACCCCGAGGCGAACCCCGGCCCCCACGACTCGCTCGGCTTCTTCGACGACGTGCTGGCGCTAGCGGAGACCCGTCCGCGCGTCGCGGCGGACTGAATCGACCAGCCCCCTTCTTGACGTCGACCCGCTTCAGTCGCGAAAGCGACCCGCTCCATTCTTCACCCGTCGATCGGTTCCGGCGCCGTTTTCACCCGTGCCCACGGAGGCGACGGTATGCCTCTCAAGATCCTCCTCACGAACGACGACGGCATCGACGCCGCCGGGCTCCGGGCGCTTCACGACGGGCTCGCGCCGGCCCACGAGGTGACCGTCGTCGCACCCGCGACGAACCAGTCGGGCGTTGGCGGGCGCCGATCGTGGTGGGAGACGACGGTGGAGTACGCCGAGACGCCCTTCGGCTACGCGGTTGAGGGAACCCCCGCCGATTGCGTCGCGGTCGCGGACGCGGCGCTCGGGCTCGAGCCCGATCTAGTCGTCTCCGGCTGCAACCACGGCCCGAACATCGGAGCGCACATCCTCGGGCAGTCGGGGACGGTCGGCGCCGCGATGGAGGCCGCGTTTCTCGGCACGCCGGGCATCGCCGTCTCGATGTACGACCGCGGGGACCTGCCCGTGTCGCCGACCGTGAGTCGGGACGATTTCGCGCTCGCCGGCGACGTGACCGCCGGGTTCGTCGATCGTTTCGAGCGTGAGGGTCGGCTCCCGGTCGGCGCCGACGTCATCAACGTCAACGTGCCGGCCGCGAGCGACGACGCCGCGGCGGATCCGACCTATCGGATCACCGAGCCGGCCCGCGGGTTCGACGTGATCGAGTTCCACCCGGGCGAGAGCGCGGTCTCGGAGACGGGCTTCGAGGAATCGCGGGGCGAGATGGGTCTGGAGCTTCGTGACCGGTTCTGGCGGGAGTTCCTTCGTGGCGACGTCGCCGACGACGCCGGCTCGGACCGGAAAGCCGCCGTCGACGGGGAGGTGAGCGTCTCGCCCCTAGCCGCCTCACGAGCACTCGCGGGCGATCGCGTCGGCGAAACGATACGGACCGACGGCAGGCGAACCGACGGGAGACGGACCGACGGCAGGCAGACCGACGGGAGACGGAACGACGGCAGGCAGACCGACGGGAGACGGAACGACGGCAGGCAGACCGACGACGAGAACGGTGCCGGGACGGAACGCGCGAACGGGCTCGCTCGGAGTGACCGATGACGATCATCGTTGGCGTCTCGGCTGCGGACGGCCAGCACGAGCCGCTCCGTGAGGCGGTGCGCCTCGCGGCCGGCCTGGGGGAGCCGCTCCACGTCGTTCACGTCCGCCCGGAGGCGACCTTCGAGGAGACGGCGAACGGCGGGGGCGACCCGGACGCTCCGCCGACCTTCGGCGCGGTGCGTGCCGAAGCCGCGGAGATCGCGTCGGCGGCCTTTGAGCGAGCGCACGACGACGTCGCGGAGGACGACGAGGGGTCGGCGGACGGCGAACGGGAGCCGCCGGCGGTCGAGTTCGTCGGGGCCGTCGGGAAGCCGGCAACCGGGCTGGTCGACCACGCGGAGCACGTGGACGCGAGCCTCATCGTGGTCGGTGGCCGACGCCGATCGCCGGTCGGAAAGGCCGTCTTCGGGAGCGTCGCTCAGGACGTACTCCTCGAGGCCGAGCGGCCGGTCGTGGCGTGTCTCGACGACGAGACGTAAGCGTCCGGCCGGTCACCGATCCGTCGTGGCGGGGCGGAGCCCGCCGTCCGTCCGTCGCGGATCGTCGGCGTGGTCCGATCCGTCTCCAGACCGTTCGAGATCGAGCGCAGCGTCGAGCGCGTCCCGATACCGACCCTCCGCGGCGGCCCGCCGGGCACGCTCCGCGGTCGATGCCGAGATCCGGCCGCTCCGCTCCAACTCCTCGATGAGGTCGCCAACGTATCGCGACTCCCACGGTGACGTGTTCGGGACCACGTTCCGCCGACGCTTCATACACGTCGACCGTCGTCCCGGTTTAACGCGGATCAATAGCTCGTTTTTCGTGCCACAGGTTGCTTCTGACTCCGATGTTCGCACGTCTGCCTCGGACGACCGACGCCCCGCCGGGTTTTACTCGTTCGGCGGCGGAGTCGACGCATGGACGACCTCGCATGGGAGACGACGGACACCGAGATCGAGTATCGCTGCCCGGGCTTCGACGTCCGCCGTGACGACGTGCGGTTTCCCGACGGGACCGACGAGGAGTACCACTACGTTGACGAGTCGCCCGCGGTCGTCGTTCTTCCGTTCACGCCCGAAGGCGACGTCGTCGCCATCGACGAGTGGCGACAGGCGGTCGGGCGCGTGAACCGCGGGCTCCCGGCGGGCTCCGTCGAGCCGGCGGACGCGGATGACCTTGAACGTGCGGCCGCCCGTGAACTCGCCGAGGAGACCGGCTACGAGGCGGACGCCTTCGATCACCTGATCACGGTCGAGCCGACGAACGGGATCACGAACTCGGTCCATCATCACTTCGTCGCGACCGACTGTGAGCCGACCGCCGAGCGCGACCTCGACGACAACGAGTCCATTCGGGTGCAGGTCGTCGACTACGACGACCTGCTGGCGGCAGCCGTCGACGGCGATCTCCGGGACGGCCGCGCCGCGACGGCGCTCCTCCAGTATGAGTTGACCCGTCGATGATCGTCGCGGGGGCCCGAACGGTCCGGAGCGACGGACCGTCGCGGGCGGGCCGGTCGGGACGGATAGCCCTTTGAACGTTCACCACCTATAACGGGGTGATGACGGACCCCCCGCGAGACGACGGGAACGTCGACGAGTCGGCCGAGCGACGTAGCGGGCCGGTCGACCGACGCGACGAACCGGTCGAGCAACCCGACGGGACGGGAACCACGACCGACGGCGGCGCCGTCGAGACGACGGGCAACACGGGACGACCGCGCGACCCGGAGGAGCCCGGGCCGACCGACGGGACGGCCGTCGGCGACGACGCGGAGCGAACGAACGACTCGGCGGTCATCGCCGTGATCGTCGCGATCGGGCTCGGACTGCTCGGTCCGATCATCGCGCTCGTCGGCGGGTTCGGGATCTTCGCCGTCGACGTGATCGTCGGCGGCCTGCCGCTGGCGGCGAACCTGGTTCTCACGCTCCTCGTGGGCCAGTACATCGCCTTCGCCGGGTTGGCGATCGCCTATCTGGCCTGGCGCGGGTTCGACGGGGCGGGGATCGTCTCGTATCTCGGCGTCCGAAAGCCCTCGCTGGTCGAGCTCGGGCTCGTCGTCGTCGGTTGGGTGGTGATCCTCGTCTCGGTGATGGGGATCTCGGTTTTGGTTCAGCTGCTCGGCGTCGAGACCGCGGCGAACCAGAGCGCGGAGCTCGCGATCGACAACCCCGCGATCATTCCGCTCTTCATCGCGGCCTCGTTCCTCGTGATCGGCCCCTGCGAGGAGATCCTCTACCGTGGCGTCGTGCAGGGTCGCCTGCGCGAGTCGCTGCCGGCGGCACCCTCGATCGTCATCGCCTCCGCCGTCTTCGCGTTCATTCACGTGCTCGCGCTCACCGGCGGGATCGAGGGGCGGCTGACGACGGTCGCGATCCTCTTTTTCCCTAGTCTCGTCTTCGGCGCCGTCTACGAGTACACGGAGAACATCGTCGTCCCCTCGTTGCTTCACGGCCTCCACAACGCCGTGATCTTCACCCTGCTTTACATCTCGATCGTCTACGGCGACGAGTTCGAGGACCTGGCGGAGATGGGAGCGCTGGCGCTCCCGCTCTGACCGGCTTGATCCCCCGTCGACGGTTGGCCAGCCGTCCGTCGACGGCTTCCGGCTACCCGTCCGTCGATCGGCGCGACGGCTCGCGGGTGTAAGCGGACTGAGGGGAGTAAGCCCCCTTCAGTTCATCCCGACATTCGGCTAAGCGTCCGTGCCGTGGCCGGACTACCTGATGGCACGGACTTGCACCGGCGAGGATTCGCCGTTCCATCCGTTCCCGCCCGTCTCCGCGGCGTCGCCGCCGCGTCCCCTCGGTGGGTTAACTCCCTTCCCTTGCGGGTCGGTTCGCACGACCGCGGGCGAGTCCGCGGACGCCGCCGGGCGCCGAGATCGGCGCCCCACGCACCTCATCGGTCGGGGCGGGGGGTGTCGTTGCTGTTCCAGAGCCAGCCGTCTCCGACTCCGGGCGTGTGCCCGGTCGCCCGTCCGGCCGGTGGGGGGACTTTCCTCATGCGTGAGCACGGGAGTCGGGCTCCCTCTGTCCACCCCGAAGTATCAGGCGTGTCCGAATAAGCCGTTCGGTCGGAAGGTCGTCCTCGGTGGTATGGCTCGGTTATCACGTCGAGTGGAGGACTGGATCTCGACGTATCGGCCGACGGAGCGGCGCTTACGCGAGAAACGGAGATCATAATGAACCTTCATCGATAATGGAAGCGTTCAAGTCGCCGGCAGCATAAGGATGGGTATGTCCGAGGCTCAGACCGTTCAACTCTCGTATGACGACGGAGCACGAGCGGTCGAACTCGCGCGGGAGGCGGTCGAATCGTTCGTACTGCAGGGACAACGCGAACAGCCCGGAAGCATGCGTGAGGCCTTCTACGCGCGCACCGGGGCGTTCGTCCGCCTCCAGTCGACCCGCGGCCGAGGCCGGCTTCGCGGCTGCGCCGGCGCGTGGGACACGACGGATCAGCTCGGACACGCGATCGTCGAGGCGGCCATTCAGGCGGCCTCCGGCGACTCCTGTGGCTCCGAGGTCGAGCCGAAGGAGCTCGACAACATCGTCGTTTCGGTCTGTATCGTCTCGAACACGGTCCTCACCAACGATCCGCTCGCCGACCTCGAGATCGGCACCCACGGCGTTGCAGTCGACGGCGGCAACTCGCACGGCTGGCTCTACCCGACGCTGCCGGTCGAAAACGACTGGTCCGGCGCCGAGTTCCTCTCGCGGGCCTGCCGGAAGGCGAAGCTCTCGCCGACCGCCTGGCAGGAGGAGGAAACCATGGTGACGCTCATCGAGGGGCAGGTGTTCCGCGAGCGCGAGGACGGCGGCGCCGTCGAGGAGCTGTAGGCGAACCGCCTCGAAGCGACTCCCGCGTTCGATCTCAGTCGTCGATTTCGTCCCCGTCAGTCCCGTAGCCGACCAGCCCCGCGTCCGCGAGCGCCCGTCCCGCCGCCGCGTCGAGATCGAACAGCTCCGTGGCCCCCTCGACGAGCTCCCCGTCACGGAGGACGGGAGCGAGCAGGGCCTCCCCGTCGTCGGGAGCCGGCTCGTCGGCCGGCCGGATAGCGTGGTCGCCGCTGTCGGTTCGATAGACCTCCTTGACGCCCGAGAGTTTCCCGCGTTTCGCCCCGGCGGTGCCGTCGACGGCGACGACGTCGAGCGCGAAGTCGACCGGGTCGGCGTTGGAGACGTATCCCCCGACGCCGAATCCGTCCGCGACGTCGCGGAGCGTTCGGAGGTCCGACGGGTCGAGCCCGCCGGAGACGTAGATGGGGAGGTCCTCGTGGCCCGCGGCGGCGAGCTCCCAGCGCACCTCCCGGACGATGTGTCGGAAGTCGCCCCGCCGCGAGCCAGTGGTGTCGATCCGTACGCCGTCGAGCCGGTCGCCGAGCGCGGCAACGGCCCGGAGGACCTCGTCGCGCTCGTCGGTGTAGGTGTCACAAAGCGCGATCCGCGGTACGACGTCGTCGACCGCGTCGTCGAAGGCGGTCCACGCCGCCTCCTGCTCGCCGGGTCCGAAACAGATCACGAGCGCGTGGGGCATCGTGCCGGACGCCTCCCGGCCGAGGAGGTCGCCCGCGGCGACGTGGGAGAATCCGTCGAAGCCCGCGAGCAGCGCGGAGCGCTCCACGGTCGCGGCCATCGCGGGGTGGACGTGGCGGGCGCCGAACGAGAGGACGTTCGCGTCGGGAGCCGCAAGCCGGCAGTCGAGCGCGGCGGTGGCGATCCCGGACGCGTGCGAGAGGAAGCCCAGAAGCGAAGTCTCGAATCGGGCGAACGAGAGGTAGTCGCCCTCGATCCGAAGCACGGGGCCACCGTCGAAGAGCCGGCCCTCCGGGATCGCGTGCACGTCGACGGGGCGTCCCTCGAGCAGCGCGACCGCATCCTTCAGCCCGGCGAACAGCTCGAACTCGCCGTCGGAAAACTGATCCGCCGTCACCTCGGCGGCGACCCGTGGGTTCCGGTCCACGTGTCCCAGCGTCGTCTCCGTCCGCTCGAAGTAGGCGTCGGTCGCGCGGCCCTCCCGGATCGCGTCGACCCCCACGATGTCGAACTCCGTCATGCGTGGGGGTACTCCGTCGCGACGTGAAAAGGGTCCGGCTCCGGCGCACCGAAACCGGGTCCGGCTCCGGCGGGGCGGAGACGTGGCCCGGTGGTTCGCTACGTGCGCCCCCGGCGCACGGCGAGCGTCGCGAGCGACAGGAGGGCGGCGATCGCGACGACGACGCCGAATCCGGGCGTGTCGTCCTCGGCGACGTCGTTCGGATCGATCGGCTCGGTCGGTCCGTCCGGGTCATCACCATAGTCGTCGCCCCCGTCGCCGATCGGAACGTTTGCGTCCGACCCGTCGTCCCGCTCCGGCGGCGTTTCCGGCTCGATTTCCGGGCGAAGCTCGAACACCTCGTCGGCGTCGAGAGCGTGTGCAACGGTCAGCGTGGTGCCGTTTCGCTCGACCCCGTAGGCGCCGCGGAAGGCGCCCTCGGCGACGTGATGAAGCCCGTCATCGCGGTGTGTGGCGTCGTGGGCGTCGAGCACCCGAAGATACGACTCGTGGAAGCGCTCGGCATCCGCCTCCGTCTCCCATTCGATCAGCCAGACGTAGCCGTCCCGCTCGTCGTCGCCCGCGTCGTTCCGGTACGGATACAGCTCGTCGTTCGCCCAGCCGTTCGTCGCCGGATGCGAGTAGTTGTACGTCCGATAGCGATGGTCGGTTTCGAAGAGCTCGTTGCGTTCCATCACGCCCGCCCCGTAGGTGGTCGACTGGTACCACATCGAGACGAAAAGCGACGCCTCACCGGCAGTGTCCGAGCCGTTGACGCCCTGCTCGTCGTAGCGCTCCCAGCCGTTCGTCGCGGTGTCGTTGAACTCGATGGGCGTCGGTTCGAAGGGCTCCCGATGGATCGTCTCGCGGGTCGTCGACGGCGGGTCGGCCATCAGCTCGTCGACCGCCTCCCAGCCGCCCTCGTCGAGCAGCTCGTCGACGTAGGGGGCGCCGTCGGAGTACGGCTGGAGGACGGTGAGCAGCACGCCGAGGTTCGGCTCCGAGTCGTCCGCGTCGGGATCGTCGTCGGGGAGGTCATCCGGTTCGGGGGTACAGGCCCACTCCACCTCACAGCGCTCGGCGTACACCTCCTCCATGTAGACGACCTCACCCTCGACCGCGCCGTCGATGCCGAGGTCGGCGTCCTGGGTCGCGCCGCTGTATCGCGGGTCGCTCAGGTTATCGTACTGATCCTGCATCGCGTGACCCAGCTCGTGTAACAGCGTCGTGGGGGAGACCCGAACCGTCTCCTCGTCGTCGACGACGATCACGATCCGGTCGTTCGCGGGCGAGTAAAAGCCCGCAACGGCGCCCGAGAAGACGTCATCGATCACCTCGCCGCTGGATTCGTCCTCGCCGATGACGAAAAGCGCCTTCCAGACCTGGTCGTTCCAGCGGTCGAACTCCGGATCCCGCTCCGTCTCGTTCTGTCGTTCCGCGAACGCCTCCCGCGAGAGCACGTCGACGGTCACCTCCTCCTCGAACGGTCGTTCACGGATCGCCTCAACCCGAGCCATCTTGAGATGCGTGAGGTTGGCCAACTCCTCGTCGCTCAGTCCGTCAGCCTGGTCGATGCCGAGATCGGCGGCCGGATCCGCTGTGTGATGGATGCCGTTCCAGCACCCGACGAGCTCGTTTTCACCCTCATCGGCACACTCCACGGCGTCCGCGACGGGACTGCCGCCCACGACGCCCGCTCCGACGACCGCGAGCACGACGAGCGCGATCGAGAGGGTGAGGACCCGTCTCATGGCGATCACTTGTGAGTGGGTGCGTAAGTAGCTTGCCGGTATCGCGGCGGTCGTCCCCACGACCCGATCTCGGGGGTCGGCGTTCACGGGTCGGCGTTCACGGGTCGTTTTTTTACCGTTCGTCACCGATCGCCGCGTATGTACGACCCGAGCGACACCGCCGTCGTCGTCGTGGACATGCAGAACGCCTTCTGTCATCCGGACGGCAGCCTCCATGCGGAGCCGAGTGAGGCCGCCATCGATCCGGTGGCCGAACTCGTGGATCGAGCCCGCGAGGCCGACGCGGACGTGATCTACACCCGGGACGTTCATCCGCCCGAACAGTTCGAGAACACCCACTATTACGACGAGTTCGACCGCTGGGGCGAACACGTCCTCGAGGGGTCGTGGGACGCCGAGCTCGCCGCCTCCCTCGACGTGAGAGACGACGACCACGTCGTGGTGAAACACACCTACGACGCCTTCTACCGGACGGATCTGGAGGGCTATCTGGACGTCCACGGGATCGACGACCTCCTGATCTGTGGGACCCTCGCGAACGTCTGCGTGCTCCACACGGCGGGGAGCGCGGGGCTTCGCGACTATCGCCCGGTCATCGTGACCGACGCGCTGGGATACATCACGCCCGAGCACAAGGAGTACGCGGTCGAACACGCCGACTGGCTGTTCGGAGAGACGACGACCCTCGACGCGGTGGCGTTCGACGACGAGGCGTGACGGGCGGCGATCCCCGTCGCTCACGGTCCAGCTATCAGGGTCGTGAATCGGCGTGAAACCCTTTTGAACGTGATTCTCGAGGGGTCGAACATGGACCTCTCTCGACGCGGAATGATCGGCGGATTCGGAGCGGCGTGTGCGCTGGGAGCCGTCGGATTCCTCGGCGCATCGACGGTCGATGACGTGGCACTCGGCGAGGGATCGGTGGACGAAACGGAGTCACGACACGTCGACGCGGATCCCGACGCGCCGTTTCTCGCGCGGGTGATCGGCGACGACGTCGAGGCGGACCTCTTCACCGCGGCCGATCTGCGCCGCGTCGAGGGCGTCCATCCGGACGACGGGGAGTACCTCGTCGTCGTCGAGCTGACCGAATCGGGACGTGCCGGGCTGCGCGAGGGGTTGAAATCGGTAAAAGCGGCCGAGGATCCGAAGCCGTTCGAGGTCGTGATGACGCTGGAGGACGATCCGGTTCGCGAGGTCGACCTCGACCGGCCGACCGTCGAATCGCTCGTCGACGCGGACTGGGAAGGCGTGATAACGCTCCCGTTCACGGACGAATCCGTCGCCGGCCGGGTGTACGATGCGCTCGCCGCCGAGTGAGTCACGGTCAGCGGCCGGCGGGTGGGGGGATCGGTGGTCGATGAGAGGGAGTCGACGAGGGGACCGGAGAAGGTCGTCGCGAACGGGGGAGTTAACACGTGAAGGATCGTAGGGTCGGGTGCACGTGACCACCGATCACGAGGACGACGAGACGGCGGGAAACGGTCACGAACCACGGAGTCGTCCGTGTCCGCTCTGCGGGGCGTCGATGTATCACAGACATTGTAAGTACGTCTGTCCGGAACACGGCGTCGTGTACGACTGTAGCGACACGTTCTATTGAACGTTTCAGATCGTATCAAAATTGTAGAAAAAGTGGCGCCCGACCTCCATACGTAGCCACGAAATCCGAACGCGTACGAACTGTTATGTCCTTGGAGTCCGAACGATAACGCATGTTGGGCGACCCGCTCGTGATCCTCCCTGCGGCCGGCTCGAAAGCACCATGGTAGATCAGACACAGGTGGCCCGAGGAAGACAGATCCAGCGGCGAACCGGGAAGACCTTTCACGTCGCCACGCGTGTGCTACCGGAGCGCATACGCCACCCGACGTACGTGCTGTACGGGTTCTTTCGGATCGCCGACGAGGTGGTTGACGCCGAGGACACGGCGCCGCCGGACGAGCAGCGTGCGGAGCTCGAGCGGCTGCGTCGTGCCGCCCTCGGTCAGGAGCCGACGGACGACCCCGTGCTCGAGGCGTTCTCGTCCGTTCGAGAGAAGCGCGGAATCGCCGACGAGGACGTGAACGCGTTCATCGACGCGATGGCGCGCGACATCGACGTCGACCGATACGAGACGTACGCCGATCTCGAGGCGTACATGAACGGATCGGCGGCGGCCGTCGGACGAATGATGACCGCGATCATGGACGTCGACGACGAGGACGCCGCTCTGCCGCATGCGACGAAGCTCGGCGAGGCGTTCCAGATGACGAACTTCCTCCGTGACGTCGGCGAGGACGTCAGGGAACGGGATCGGATCTACCTCCCGCTCGAGACGCTTCGGCGCCACGGCGTCGACGAGCAGCAGGTTCTCGACCGGGAGTTCGACGCGAACCTCGCGGCCGCGATGCAGGCCGAGCTCGCACGCACCGAACGGCTCTACGAGGAGGGCGTCGCGGGGATCAAATACCTCCCATCTGACTGTCAGTTCGCCGTGTTGCTCTCGGCCGTGTTGTATGCGGATCACCATCGGCTCATTCGGAATCGCGGCTACGACACGGTGACGACGACGCCACAGCTCTCGATGCCGCGAAAGCTCTGGCTCCTCGCGAGGACGCGGTGGAAGTGGCAGTGGAACCGTGACCCCGAAGCCGTGTTTTACGCGGTGAGCAACGGCTTCGACGGAGAGACGGATTCCCGGAGTCACGGCCCGCGTGATCCGGCCGTCCTGCGCACCGACTGACCGCGGGACGTCGATGAAACGGTCCCGATTCGTCCAGCTGACGATCGTCGCGTTCGGCCTCGTTCTCGCGTCGTTCGTCGTCCGCGGAACGACGCGACTCCTCGCATCGTACGACCTGGCGATGGTGCTTTCGGCCCCGTTGCTGTTCGCCGGTGCCGCGCTGATCGCCGGGCTGTTCGTGTTGGCCACGCTCGACGTGGCCGGGATTCGACGACTGGAGTGATCGGGGAGCGGGCGATCCGACCGCGCGTGCGCGTCGCTGTCTCGACCCGAGCCGGA
>CAZIFX010000057.1:0-13341 GCA_964538415.1 uncultured Halobellus sp. | reverse complement strand
AGCTGGATGTTGATCCAGCCGGTCCAGAACAGCAGGTTCGCGAGCAGGAACGCGCCCCCGCCGAGCGCGGCGAGGCTTCCCTCCAGCATGTAGAAGTTCGTGATGCCGCCCGTGAAACCGGCGAAGTTGTACGGCAGGCCGAAGAGGCTGCCGAGCGGCAGGATGAGGGTCACGAAGACGAGCCCCAGCGGCGAGTCGACGAGGCCGCCGACCGCGACGTCGTCCAGCGAGCCGCCGGCGTCGCCGCCGAGCAGCTCGAGGTACGCGCCCGCGGGATACTCGTCGACGCCGACGTCGTCGAGCGCAACCCCGCTCGTGCCGGGGAACACGTTCACGCCGATGAAGCCGCCCTCGCGGTTGGGGTGCGGATCGAGTTCGACGTCGTAGCTCACGCGCTCGTCGTCGGTCGTGTACGCGACGACCTCCACGTTCGTACCGGGCTCCCGCTCGCCGAGCACGGCCGCGAGGTCGTCGTCGTCGCGGATGCGGTCGCCGTCGATCTCGACGACCGTCAGCGGCTCGCCGAGGGTGGCGCCCGCCTCGTGGATCGGGCCGTCCTCCTGTATCCCGATCAGGTACGCGCCGATCGGCATCTCGACGTCGTCCCCGAGGGCGCCGGTCGTCACCGTCGCCCGCTCGTCGTCGCCGACGGCCTCGAAGAACTCCCGTTCGGTCCGGACGGGCTCGCCGTTCACCGCCTCGATGGTGACGGGCTCGTCGGTGATCCTGACCTCTAGGGGGTTGCCGCCGGCGGAGCCGACGATCTGGAGCTCGCGGGCGATCTCCGCCTCCCGCCGCTCGTCCCCGTCGTCGACCGTGACCGTGACGTCGGCGTCGGCGTCGGCGATCGCGGCCTCGAACTCCGCGGCGGTCTCGACGGGGTCGCCGTCGACCGCGATCAGCCGGTCGCCGTCGACGATGCCTGCCTCCGCCGCCGGCGATCCGGGGTTCACCTCGCCGACGGCGTAGCCGGGCGCGACCGACATCGCGCCCACCACCGGGCCGAAAAGCAGCGCGAAGACGAGGATCGTCAACAGCGTGTTGGCGGTGACGCCCGCGGCGAACATGCGCGCTCGGGCGCCCCGAGAGGTCTCCTGCGTGGTCTCCTCGTCGGGTTCGACGAACGCGCCGACGGGGATGAGCGCGAAGAAGACCAGCCCCATCGACTCGATGTCGATCCCCTCCACGCGGCAGAGCAGACCGTGGGCGCCCTCGTGAACGACCATCGCGATCGCGAGGCCGACCACGATCTCGAGGGCGACCTCCAGCGGGAGGAACTCGTTGACGCCGGGGATGATCAGGAAGTTCTGTGGCTGCTGGACGGCGGAGGGTTGCGGGGTCGCGATGGCGGAGATCCCGGAGGTGACGATGAGGAGAAACGAGCCGACCATCGCGACGAGGGCGCCGCCGAGCCCGAGGTTGGCGACGGCCCGCCAGAACCGCTTCGGTCGCGAGATGCGGTCGAGAAAGACCCTCCCGCGGCGGGTGTGAACCGTGGTGAGCGGGCCGGAAACGCGGATCGACTCGGGGAGAAACCCCCGGTTTCGGAGCCACATCGCGACCGCGGTGTACGCGAGGATCCCCGTCAGGACCCACAGCAGGGTACTCATTGGAACCGGGTTGGTGACCGCCGCGTGTAAGGCGTTCGGTTCCACAACCGCTGCGGCGGTGACGGCCGGATGATCCGAACCCTCAACACCCAAGTACCCCCCTCACCAAACGACGATCATGTTCGCGCTGCTGGAGTTCATCGTGCGGCTCGTCGGCGACGTCGGACGGTTCATCGACATCTTCCTGAACGACCTGATCCTCGGTGCCGGAGACCCGCTGACCGTGATCTCGCTTTTCGTCGGACAGATCCTGATCGGCGTGGCGGTGCTCGTGTTCGGCTACGCGGCCGTCGGCGCGCTGCTGAACGAGATCGGCATCAAACTCCCGTCGCTTCGCGGGTTCAGTCAACGCGAGTGAGCGCCGCGGTCGTGACGGGAGATCGCTCGCGGTCGTGACGAGGGACCCTCTGCGGTCGATCGCCGAAATTCCCCGATCGTGGGCACGTCAGTCGTTCTCGGGGCGCCCTGCACCCGGTATTTTTAATAGTTCGACGGGCGGCGGATCAGCTAATGAGTGGACGACCCCTCGACGTGCTCGAAGCGTCGCTCGAGGATCCCGTGACCGTACACCTGAAGGATGGAACGACTTACTACGGCATTCTGGCCGGCTACGACCAGCACATGAACGTCGTCATCGAACCCGAGGAGGGCGTCGTCGACCGGATCGACGGCGACCTCGACGGCGAGTTCGCGGTCGCCATCGAAGACACAACGATTATACGCGGCGATAACGTCGTCACGATCAAAGCATGACCGGCTCCGGTACGCCCTCTCAAGGGAAAAAGAACAAGACGGTACACGTGAAATGTCGACGCTGCGGCGAGAAGTCCTACCATCTCACGAAGGAGCGCTGCTCCTCGTGTGGCTTCGGCAAGTCCGCGAAGCGTCGCGACTACGCCTGGCAGTCGAAGGCCGGCGACAACTGACCGAACGATCCGACCGCGCTTTCCGACGGAGGCTTCCTCCATACCTCGAACCGTCACCGAGCGCTCTCGCCGTGATTCGAACGGGTAGCGTGAGTCGGACTGCTCGCTAACCATCCGGCCGCCATCGACCCCCGATCTCGTCACGGGGATAATCCTGATACGTGCCGTTGAGATACGTCGTGACACGACCGTTTTCCTCACTGAGGGTGATCGCCCACAGGACGTTTTCTCTAAGTGATGTTTCTAGCGCGCTCATGTGTTTCGTCCCCATCCAATCGGGGTAATCAAGCTCCGCGACGGCCGGAATTTCGTCGCTGCTCGGGCTCCGAACACGAACCATCTGTTTCTGAATCGTCCCGTCACCGGTCACGATGATCGCTCCGTCCTGGCTGAATGCGACGTCATGCGCGACTCGATTAAACCCGTTCGAGGAGTTGGAAACGACCTTACACCGGTCGGTTGGCCACGTGTTACCGCCCAACGGGTCCGTATACTCCTCGAAATCGGTCTCGGCGACGACGAGAAAATAGAGACTGGGGCCACTCACGTACTGATCGCCCCATTTGTCGAACTCCATGCTCAATGACTCCGCGACGTATCTGATCTGGTCCATGAGGTCCTGACTGGTCGCGTACTTTTTCAAAACTCGGTCGAGCTCCTCCATTGGCCTGCTTCGTGCATAGGCGACGAACGTTGTTAAGCCCTCCTTGGATCACGGTCCGACCTCGGTGGCGCTGACCGGAGCTTGCAGATCCTTATCGGAAAGTCCGCGGCGTGAACTGCCCCCGGGAACGAGCGGTTCGAGAATCGGAGATTCTCCCCATCACGGAAGACGGCGTCCTCCGTACGACCCCGACGCTCCGTGTTGAGTGCCGGAGACCGAAACGGCGTCGGCGTTCGGTGCCAGTCGAGGAGTCCACCGGCGGCGCCCGAGCGAACGTCCCAGCGAAACGACCGCGTTGCCGTCGACACCCTTAACACCGGCACACGTCGATGAAACGGTAATGAGCGCCGACGCGCCGAGCGACGGGACGACCGAGGGATCCGCCGACGGCGACGCTGCCGAGAGCGGAGCCGTCGACGACGCCGAGTCGGCGGCGTTCGTGAACGCCTGCGAGGCGCTGGTCGACCGGATCCTCGATGGCGACGTCGACCGCGACGGCCTCGAATCCGCGAAGCTCGAGGCCTGCTCGGAGTTCTCCTCGCCGAAGGTCCCGAAGAACACGGAAATCCTCGACCACGCGCCCGCGGAGGCCCGCGACGACGTCATCGAGGTCGTCCGTCGCAAGCCCGTCCGGACCGCCTCCGGCGTCTCCCCGGTGGCGATCATGACGTCCCCGGAGACCTGTCCACACGGGAAGTGTCTCTACTGTCCCGGCGGGCCGGCCTCGGAGTTCTCCTCGGCGCAAGCGTACACCGGCCACGAGCCCGCCGCCGCGCGCGGCAAGCAGAACGACTACGACCCGTACGGACAGGTGACGCTCCGGCTCGAACAGCTCCGGAAGATCGGCCACCCCGTCGACAAGATCGAGCTCATCCTGATGGGCGGGACGATGACGGCCCGGTCACACGACTACCAGGAGTGGTTCGTCAAGCGTGCGCTGCAGGCGATGAACGACTACGATCTCGAGACGGAGCCGGAGCCCGCGGAGGACGAGTCGTTCGCGCCCGCGCCCGACGAGGTCGAGTTCAGGTATCTGGAGGACGTGATCGCCGAAAACGAGACGAACGCGATCCGCAACATCGGGACGACGTTCGAGACGAAGCCGGACTGGTGTGACCCCGAACAGATCGACCGGATGCTCGATCTCGGCGGGACGAAAGTCGAGGTCGGCGTCCAGACGACCTACGAGCGGATCAACCGCGAGATGCACCGTGGCCACGGCAACGAGGCCTCCCGGAACGCCAACCGTCGCCTGCGTGACGCCGCGTTCAAGGTCGGCTTCCACATGATGCCGGGCCAACCCGGAATGACGAGGGAGATGTGTCTGGAGGACTTCCGACAGCTCTTCGAGAGTCCCGATTGGCGGCCCGATTACCTGAAGATCTACCCGACGCTCGTCGTCGAGGGGACGCGCGTATACGACGACTGGCACCGCGGCGAGTTCGAGCCGCTCTCGAACGAGGAAGCGGCCGACCTGGTTGCGGAGGTGATGGGCATGATTCCGAAATACACCCGGCTCCAGCGCGTCCAGCGTGACATCCCCGCCGACTTCATCGACGGCGGCGTCTGGAAGTCGAACCTCCGACAGCTCGCGAGCCAGCGAGCCGAGGAGAAGGGGATCGTCCAGCGCGACGTCCGTGCCCGCGAGGTCGGCCACAACGAGGCCGATCCCGACCCCGACGACGTCGAGTTGGACGTGTTGACCTACGAGGTCGCCGGCGGCACCGAACACTTCATCTCCTTCGAGGACCCCGTTCGGGACCTGCTCGTCGGCTTCTGTCGGCTGCGATTCCCCTCCTTCGCGTCCGACCAGCCCGGCGCGCCCGGAACCGAGACCGACCCGATCCGCCGGGAGCTGGAGGACGCCGCACTCGTGCGGGAGCTTCACGTCTACGGCAGCGAGGTCGCGCTCGGCGGCGAGGGCGACTGGCAACACCAAGGATACGGCCGTCGGCTCGTCGAACACGCCGAGACGCTGGCGCGGGATGCCGGCTACCGTAAGGTCGCGATCATCTCCGGGATCGGCGCCCGCGAGTACTACCGCGAGAAGCTCGGCTATACGCAGGACGGCCCGTACGTCTCGAAGCGACTCCGGGATCGGTGAGCCCTTCGGTCGGCATCAACGTGGGCCGCTCGCTGCTCGTCTTTCTCGTCACTCCTCGTCTTTCTCGTCACTCCTCGTCTTTCTCGTCAGCCGACGGCTCGTGGAGCCGGAGCGCCATCTCGAGCTCGAAGCTCTCGGCGTCCGACGTCTCGAAGCCGATCTTCTCGTACAGCGTGACCGCAGCGTGGTTCCAGCGCTCGACGGTGAGCCACACCTTTTCGACGTCGTTCGCCCGGCCGTACCCGAGCAGCGCTCGAATGAGCTGGGTGCCGATGCCCGCCTTCTGATAGTCCTGGTGGACGAAGATGGCGAGCTCGTAGGCTTCGTCGTCCGGGACGAGCGTGGCGTGGCCGGCAACCTCGCCGTCACACCACGCGAACACGTTGAGGCAGCCCTCCGCGAGGATCGCATCGAGCCAGTCACGGACGCGTGACTCGCCGCCCGGCGGGATCCCCTGTGCGCGGTCGGCTGGGTCGAAGGACGTGTACATCTCGACGAGCGCCTCGTGTTCCGCATCGCTTCCGTCGTAGGCGCGGATCTCGACGTCGCGACCCGTCCGATCCGTGAACGTCATCGGCGGCGACGGGAAGGAGTCGGCCACGACGTCGGGGAAGCGTCGGGGGCTCATCGAACCAGCGTCACCGAGGTGGTCGCGTTCAGGAGGACGAACTCCGCGATGGGGCCGATGGTTATCTTCCCCATCGGGCTCGTTTGTCCGCCGCCCAAGACGATCTCGTCGAACTCCTCCCGTTCGGCGATCATGACCAGTTGGCTGCCGGGGTCGCCCTCGACGGCACGGATCTCGGCGTCCAACCCGGCCGATTCGATCGTCGCCTCGGCCCGCTCAACGATCTCGGCGACCGACGGCGACGCGTTCGGGTTCTCGACGACCGCGACCGTCAGGTCGTCTCCCGCCGCGAGCGCCCGATCGACGGTTCGATCGAGCGCCCGCAACGAGTCGTCGCCGCCCCCGATGCCACAGAGCACCTTCATAGGGGTCACGTTCACGGGCGAGTTGAAAAGGGTTCGGCGTTCGGTCGCCGACGTGTCGCCGGCCGAGCGACAACCCTTTTGTTCGAGGGTCGGATCGGTTACGGCATGACTGATCGCTCCGTCACTTCGACCGACGCCGACGATCCCGGAGCGGCCGACGACGCCGAACCCGCAAGCGACTCCGGGGGAGTCGGCGATGCCGAATCCGTCGACGGTTCCGAAGCGGCCGATCCCGCCGAAAGCGACGCAGGTGGAGCCGTCGAGAGCGACGCGGACGCGGAGAACGACGAAGCCGTCGAGGCCGACGCGGAGGACGGCGCGACCACGGCGGGCGACGAAACGGCGGTTCCGCCGGACGTGCGCAAGTACGAGCGATTCAAGAAGATGGACGGAGCGCGGTACGAGCGCGTCAACGGCTTTCTCCGGGACCGAACCTACATCACGGCCCGGGAGTGGGCGATCGCCCGCCTGTGTGCGGACTTCCGGACCGAGACCGGCGTCGAAATGACGAAGATCGGCGAGAACCTCCCGCGGCTCGTGCCCTTCATGACCGACACGTACACGCCACAGGCGGTCAACCAGGCCCGGTACTCCTTCGAGGAGAAGGTGACGAAGGCGGGTGCGACGTTCCTGTACGGGGCGATGTCCGGCTTCTTTACCGCCGAGGATCTCGACGAGATGATGTACGAGGTGACGGAGGTCGCGAAGTTCCTCCTCGAGGTCGAGGGCGTCGACCTCGCGGTCGCGGACGAACTCGAGGCTGAAGACCGTATCAGCGAGGTGATGCGCGAAGTTCGCGAGTCGTCCGCCGATCTCAGAGGAGAGGAGGTGCGCTGTCCCGAGTGTGGCCACGTCCACGAGCCGACCGAGGAGTGACCATGGAACAGTTCCGGGAGATCCTCGAGGCGCTACCGGACCCGATCTTCGTCGTCGATACGGCGGGGATCGTACGCTACGCCAACCGCCAGGTCGAGTCGGCGTTCGGATACGCGCCGTCCGACATCGAGGGTGAATCCGTCGAGACGCTCCTCCACGCCGAGGACCGGGACTCACACGCGCTCATGCGCGAGGCGTACATGGAGGATCCGAAGCCGAGACCCATGGGATCCGGCCCCGAGCTCTCCGTCCTCGATGCGGACGGAACCGAGATACCGGTCACGATCAGCCTCGGGCCCGTCGAGCGGGCCGGCGAGACGTTGGTACTCGCGACGGTCATCGACGTGACCGAGGAACGAGCGCGGAAGATCGAGTTCCACCGCCGAACCCGAACGCTTGCCGCCCTCCATCGGGCGACACAGGAGCTGTTGAAGACGACCGACAGGGACCTCGGTGCCGAGGCGGCGGTGGCGTACGTCGAGGACGTGCTCGGCCTCCCGCTCGCGGCGATCTGGCTGCACGAGGAGGAGGACGACTCCCTCCGTCCGGCCGCGTGGACCGACACCGCGGAGGAGGTCGTCGGCGATCATCCGGTCTTCGGGCCGGAAAGCGAGGGACTCGTTCGGAAGGCCTTCGAGGACGGCGAGGTGATGTACGTTCCGAACGTACACGACGAGCCGGAGCGACACAATCCCGAGACGTCGATCCGGAGCGAGTTCATCGTGCCGCTCGGCCGATACGGAGTCCTGGTGATCGGGTCCCGGGATCCGGACGCGTTCGGCGAGGCCGACCGCACCGTCGCACGCCTCTGGGGCGCCACGGTGACGATGGTGTTCGTCCGGGTCGAACGCGAACGACAGCTTCGCGCCCGGGAGGCACAGATCGCCCGCGAGCGCGACCGGCTGGAGGAGTTCGCGAGCGTCGTGTCACACGACCTCCGAAGCCCGCTCAACGTCGCCGCCGGAAACCTGGAGTTGGCGCTCTCGGAGTTCGACAGCGAAGAGCTCCGGACGGTCGACCGGGCGCTCTCGCGGATGATGGACATCATCGAGGACGTTCTCACGCTCGCGCGACAGGGCGAGGACGTTGACGAGGTCGAACCGGTCCCGCTTGCGGCGTTCGCGGAGAGGTGTTGGGTGAACGTCGATACCGACGGCGGAACGCTCGTCGTGACCACCGACGTCTCCGTGGTCGCCGACCGCAGTCGACTCGCACAGGTCCTCGAGAACCTGTTTCGGAACGCGATCGAACACGGAACGCGCGAGGGCGGCGACGGGACCGAAGTCGAGATCGGAGCGCTTCCGGGCGGCGACGGATTCTACGTCGCCGACGATGGCCCCGGAATCGCCCCCGAGGTTCGCGAGGACGCGTTCGAGGCCGGCGTGACGACGAATTCGAACGGGACCGGGTTCGGGCTTCGGATCGTCTCGGAGATCGCCCGCGCACACGGCTGGTCGGTCTCCATCGCCGACGCCGAGAACGGCGGCGCACGCTTCGAGTTCCGGGACGTGGACGTCGTCGAGGGCGCCCGGAACGGCGAGTGACGTCGAAATCGAGGTCGTCGGGAACGGAATCTACGCGAGCCGCGCGACGTCGTGAACCGTGAGGTCGTGGTCGGTCTCCCCGTCGATGACGAGGTCGGCGAGGACGTCGCCGAGCGCGCTCGCGAACTTGAACCCGTGGCCGGTGAACCCGGCCCCGACGGTGACGGCGTCGTGGCCCGGGACGCGCCCGATGACGAAGTCCTCGTCCGTCGAGAACGACTGTAGACAGGTCCGCAACGAGAGCGTCGGACCGGCTCCGGCCGGGAAGTATCGCTCCGCGAACCGCCGGTGGAGCTCCTCCTCTTTCGCCGTCGGCTCCCGGTCCATCGTCTCGGGATCCACCACCTCCGGCGGATCGGCGGAGCGACCGAACTTGAATCCCGGCACGTCGTGAATCGGGAATCCGTAGCCGCCCTGCTCGTGGTCGCGGATCACGAAGACGGGAAATCGCTCGGGCGAGAACAGCGTCGGCTCCTCGGGCTGTAGCCAGGTCATGACCGACCGCACGGGTACCGCCTCTGCCGCGAACGCCGACAGCAGGTCGCCCGTCCACGACCCCGCGGTGATCACGAGCTCGTCGGCCTCGTATCGTTCCTTGTCGGTCCGCAAGCGGACGCCGTCGCCGACCTCCGACCAGTCGAGCACCCGCTCGCGGCCCCGGATCGTCGCGCCCGCGTTATGTGCGTCGACGACGTGGGCGCTCACACATCGCTCGACGTCGAGGAAGCCGCCGTCGGGTTGGTGGATGGCCTCGAAGTCCGCGGGCAGGTCGTAGCCCGGAAACCGCTCGTTGACCGCCGCGGCGTCGAGCCGATCGTACGGGACGTCCGTCGCGTCACAGGCGGCGGTGACGTCCGCGACGACGTCGGTGCCCGGAGCTCCCGCGTGGACGGAGCCGGTCACGGTCAATAGTTCGCGGCCGGTACGCTCCTCGAGGGCGCGCCAGCAGTCGTAGGCGTGCTCGGCCAGCGGCACGTACGCCGCGCCCTCGTGTTGGGCCCGCCTGATGATCCGGGTGCTCCCGTGTGAGGAGCCCATCGCGTGGGGGACGTCGTACCGCTCGATGCCGAGCACGTCGAGTCCCCGCCGGGCGAGATGGCTCACCGCCGCGCTTCCCACGCCGCCGACGCCGACCACGATGGCGTCGTACCGGTCGTCGGCTCGTCCAGACATGTCGGCCCATTCGCGGCAAACGACAAACCGCTTTGGTCGTCGGAGCCGTTCGAGGGCGACACGTCCGCGCCGTGAAGCACGGATCACGACGCCAGTCGTCCAAGAACCGGCAAAGCGTGCAAAGAGTTATGCGTTCCCACGGGGACCTTCACATGAGAGCACATGACACTATACGATCGGATCCTGGTTCCGACAGATGGCTCCCCCGAGGGCGAGCGGGCCGTTCGTCACGGCTTGGAGCTGGCGACGGTCCACGACGCGAGCGTCGACGCGTTGTACGTCATCAACACCGCGAGCTACGCCGGGATGCCGATGGAGACCTCGTGGGAGGGCGTCGACGACCTCCTGCGTGCCGATGCCGATGCCGCCATCACCGCCGTCGAGGAGCTCGCCGCGACACACGGCGTCGACGTGATCACCGCGGTCGTGGACGGCTCCCCGAGCCGCGAGATCATCGGATACGCCGAGGAGAACGACTGTGACCTGATCGTGATGGGCACGCACGGCCGCGGCGGGATCGATCGACTGCTCCTCGGAAGCGTCGCCGAGAAGGTCGTTCGCGGCTCGGAGGTGCCGGTGTTGACGGTTCGAGTGGCCGACGATTCGTCGTCGACGGGGACGGGCTCCGCGACCGAGGGGGAGACGGGTTCGAGCGACGTCGCCGGCTCCGAGGCCTCCTAGGACCGACCACCGTCCGTCGTCGGACGGAGGTGTTCACAGTCGCCCGCGTGGACGCGATGGCGACTCCCCTCATCGTCCCGCACGACGAGCGCGCCGGGGAACGCGACGTCGACCGCGGTCCCCCGAATCGTGTCGTCCCCCGTCTCCACCTTGACGCGAGTGCCGAGCGTGCTTGCCCGCTCGCGCCACGCGTCGAGGATCCGGTCGGGCGAACCGGCCACCGCGTGGTATCGTTCGAGGAGCCGCTGGACGAAGCGGCGCCGATCGACGCCGGCGTCGCGTTCCGCACGCAACGAGGTCGCTCCCGCCGGAAGCTCCTCGAGGTCGAGGTTGGCGTTCACGCCGATCCCGACGACGAGCCAGCACACGCGATCGGCCTCACCCTCCATCTCGGTGAGGATCCCCACGAGCTTCCGGCCGCCCCGCGTCCCCTCGTCTCCGACGAGCACGTCGTTCGGCCACTTGATGTGCGCGTCGACGCCCGCCTCCCGGCAGGCGTCGGTCGCCGCCACCGCGGCCGCGAGGGTGAACGCCGGCGCGTGTGCCGTCGGGATGTCGGGGCGCGTCAGGACGGAGAGCCAGACGCCGCCCGACGGCGAGGACCATTTCCGGCCGAGCCGGCCCCGTCCGCCGCGTTGTTCGTCGGCGATCACCGCGACGTCCGCCTCGTTCGTCTCCGCGAGCCCCCGCGCTTCCGCGTTCGTCGAGTCGACGGACTCGTGGAACTCGATCCGGTACGGCGCCTCGAGCCCGAAGGCGATCCCTGCGGCCGTGTACGGGGGATCGGACGGCGCGACGTAGCCGTCGCCGGTCGACTCGATCGCGAAACCGTCCGCACGGAGGGATTCGACCGCCTTCCAGACGGCCGCCCGCGAGACGTCGAGGTCGTCCGCGAGAGCCGGCCCGGAGACGGGTCCGTCCTCCAGCGCGGTCAGGAGCGCACGGCGCGTGTTCATAACAGATCGATCCGCCGGCACCCCGAAAGCGGTTCCGGAAGGCCCTCGACCGGCGCTCCGCCGAACCGAGCGGTCACCCTCGCAGCTCAGCCGAGGCCATCGGGATCGACGCCGCGACTGACCCACCCGCTCGCCCCCTCCGGGTAGGGATCGGTCTCCTCGGACGGCTGCGTGGTGCCGTCCGCCTCGACCGCCCGCACGACGACCTCGTGTGGCTCGGACGCGACGTATTCGTGTCGCCACATCCGCCAGCCGTCGGCGGCCTCCCCGTCGACGGCCGCGAGGTCGCCGTCGCGCTCGTCCTCGTCACGGTCGTCGCCGGTTCCGCCCGCCGCGTGGGGGTCCGATCCGGCCGGCGTCGACCCCGGTAGCGACGCGGAAAGCTCCGTGTCGGTCCACGTCTCTCCCCCGTCGACGGAGACTTCCACGCCCGAGACGCCTCGCGTCCCCGCGTAGGCGTGCCCGCCGACGACGATGCGGGTGCCGTCGCTCTCCCGGACGTCATCGATGTCCGTTCCCTCGCGCGCCGCGGCCACCGAGTGGATCTTCGCCACCGTGGAGACGGGGCCGTCGCCGTGCCATCCGTGTTGCTCCCAGTAACTCGTCGCCGGCTCGTCACGGATCTCGATCCGGGTGATCCACTTCACGTTGATCTCGCCCCAGTGTCCGGGGATCAGTGCCCTGACCGGATGGCCGTGTCCGCGGGGGAGCAGATCGCCGTTCATGCGCCACGCAAGGAACCCGTTCTCCAGCGCTGCACGCGGGAAGGCGTGGTAGTACCCGTCGGCCGCCTCCACGTACACACAGCAGTCCTCGGGAGCGTTCGCCTCCTCCAACAGCGGGGCGATGGACGTTCCGGTCCACAGCGCCGTATCCATCAGGCCGCCGTTTATCTCGTCGCTCACGCAGCGCAGGGTCACGAACCGGTGTTCGGCCTCGCGGGCGATCAGGTCGTCGTAGGATAGCGTCAGCGCGGCGTCGGCTCCCTCGCCGCCGATCCACAGCGACCACTCCTCGCGGTCGACGACGGGCGTCGAGGTGTTGATGTCGACCTCGAAGAACCGCTCCGAGACGAGCCGCTCGGCCTCCGGCAGTTCGAACGATCGAGCGGCAGCGGCATCGAGCATCGCCGTCACGGCCGGGTCGTCGAGGGGCTCCTCCGGCACCGGGGAGGGACGGTCCGCGACGGTCCACGCGACGCCCATCGCGCCGAGCGCGACGCCGACCCCGCGGAGAAGCCGTCGGCGTCCGGGGACGGACCGGGAGCCGGTGACCGTCACCCCGGAGAGCGCGAGGACCACGCCGCCCAGCAGCCCCGCGACGAGCGCGGGAGCGGGCCGGAGAGTGAGGAGAAACACGACGCCGGCCTGTGCGACGCCCGTGCCGAACGTCGCCTCTGCGCGCCCCCGATCGTCCGCTCGGGCGACCCGGACCACGACCGTTGCGACTGCCGCGAGAAGCAGCACGCAGAGGCCGCCGGCGCCGACGACGAGCAGCGGCCTGCCGGCGTCCTGGAGGGTGAGGATCCCCCACGCGAGCGCCCCCTCGGGCGTAACGAAGAGGAGATACCACGCCACCGTGCCGACGAGTGTGCCGGGCCAGTCGCCGCCGACCGCCGTCGCGCCGGCGACCGCGGCGAGCCCCGACGCCAGCGCGGGAAGGAGGGCGGTCCCCCGCGTCGCGGCGCCGCGGAGACGACCGGTCGACGCGTCCGGATCGGTCATGACACATGTACACGCTTGACGAACATAAGCGTCCGACCCGTCAACCCGCTTTGCAACCGGAACGACGGCGTCCGTCCGACGTCGACCCGC
>CAZIFX010000056.1:0-13551 GCA_964538415.1 uncultured Halobellus sp. | reverse complement strand
CAGCACTACGGGATGGGCGGCATCGAGACGAACGAGCACGGCGAGACCTGCATCGACGGTCTCTACGCGGTCGGCGAGTGCGCCTGCGCGTCGGTCCACGGAGCCAACCGGCTGGGCGGCAATGCGCTGCCCGAGCTCATCGTTTTCGGCAAGCGTGCGGGACGGCACGCCGCGGGCGAGGAGTT
Source organism: uncultured Halobellus sp. (assembly GCA_964538415.1). GTDB lineage: Archaea > Halobacteriota > Halobacteria > Halobacteriales > Haloferacaceae > Halorubrum. Next base: position 13,366 of record CAZIFX010000056.1, on the reverse strand, counting down.
CGCCGAGGCGGAGATCCCGACCGGCAAGGCCGGCGAGTACGAGATGGCCGACTACGAGTTCGAGACGGAGCTCGGCGAGGCCGGCGGTGCCGGTCCCGCGGCCGCCGACGGCGGTGCGGTCGTCTCCGACCCCGAGACGGTGCTCTCGGCGGCGGTCCAGCGCGCGGAGGCGCGCGTCGAGGAGCTGCTGAACCGGCAGGGTCGCAATCACGCGGAGATCCGCTCGGCCGTCCAGAAGACGATGACCGCCAAGGTCAACGTCTTCCGCGAGGAGGAGGGACTGAAGCAGGCGCTCGGGGAGATCCAGGACGCCCGTGACGCGTACACGGAGGTCGCGGTGTCGGATCCGTCCCGGACGTTCAACACGGACCTCATCCACACGATGGAGACCCGAAACCTCCTCGACATCGCGGAGGCGCTGACGATGGGTGCGCTCGCGCGGAACGAGTTCCGCGGCGCGCACTGGCGTCAGGAAAACCAGATCCGTGACGACGAGAACTGGCTCAAACACACGCTCGTCTCGTGGAACGACGGCAAGCCCGAGCTGTGGTACAAGCCGGTCATCCTCGAGGGAGAGAACAAGACGTACGAGCCGAAGGTCCGCTCGTACTGAACCGGCCCGTTCGCGTCGCCCGCGGGATCGGGGTCCCTCACGGTCGATCCGAATCGATCACGGTTTCCTATCCGTCACCGGTCGAAATCGACGTCGGTTCGTCGCCGGTCGTCGCCCGCTCGACCGAACGAGGCACGCGTCATCCGGAGGGAATCGGTCGGTTTTGCGTCCGTTGATGCGCTTTCGCGGTGTTTCGACGATCGTTGAATAGGGGGTTTATTATCGTCGAATCCGTGATCTCGAACGAGATGTTGCAAACGGAGACGGCACCGGCGGCTCGGTCGCTGCCGCCGGAGCTGCAGTCGCCCCGGGCAAAGCTGGTGTACCTGTATCTGACGACGAACGGCGAGGCAACCATCGGCGAGCTGGCCGATGACCTCGGCATGAAGAAGATCTCGCTGTACGGCGTGTTGAAGACGCTCCGGAAGCAGGACCTCGTCGCGGCCGAGAACGACACGTACACGCCGGCGTGACGACGACGCGTCCGCCGAACCGCCGCGGCCCACCCGTCGTGGGCGGACTGACCGCCAGGCACGCCGAACCGCGACGACCGCGATCGACGACGCCGAGCCATTTAGGTTCCTCCGCCGCCCATTCGGAGAGCGTGGACGCCAATCAACGCGAGTTCGAGAACCCGTTCGGGATGGACACGGCCTGTGAGAACTGTCCCGAGCTGTGCGGCCCGCGCGAGCGCGTCGTCCACGGCTACGGCGACGTGGGCGCGGAGTTCCTCGTCGTCGGCGAGTCGCCGACGGCCGCCGCGGAGGCGAACGGGATCCCCTTTACCGGCGAGGGCGCCGGCGAGCGGATGCAGGCGATCTTCGGCGAGCTCGGCTTCGTTCGGTCGCCGCCGGACGCGGCGGAACCCGACGTACAGAACGTCTTTTTCACCAACCTGACGCGGTGTCGACACCCCGACCGCGATCCGACCGATCGGGAGGTGGAAACCTGCGAGCCCTTCTTGAACGCCGAGATCCGGATGATAAATCCCCAAATAATCGTTCCGGTGGGCGAGCGCGCGCTCCGCGCGCTGGCCATCGAGTACACCACGCGCCGGCCCGACTCCTTCGACGTCGAGACCGAACACGCGACGACGATCCGCGGCCGCGGGTTCGAGCTCGTCCCGATGGTCGATCCCGCGACGATGACCGACGCGCAGGCCGACGCCTTCCTCGAACACCTCCGGGAAAGCGTGTTGAGCCGGGACTATCGCCAGACCAAGGGTCGCCAGAGCCGATGATCGACCGCGTTCTCGTTCGTCACGCCGAGTAGCCGCCGATCCCGTTGACCAGCGTCTCGACGTCCTCGAGGGCCGTCGCGAGTTCGTCGACCGCGTCGCGGTCGACCCGATCGGGCGCCGCACGGACGACGACGGACTGCTCGCCGAGCGGGACGAACCCGCAGTCGAGCCGCTCGGTAGTCGCCCGGAGGCCCAGCCCGACGTCGGCGTCGCCCGCGATCACCCGCCGGGCCGGGCTCTCGAAGGCACGCACCGTCAGGCCGTAACCGCCGATCGCGTCCATGAGCGCCGCTCGTGAGGCGTCCTCGCGGTCGGCGGCGAACTCCTCGAGGGCGTCGTCGAGGCTTCGGCGCAGCCCGGAGTCGGCCGGCCGGTTGACGAACCGGAGGTCGCGGTCGACGAGGTCGACGAGCCCCGTCACGTTCGCCGGGTTGCCCGCCGGGACGACGAGCCCCCACTCGCGAGTCCACCTGCCGAGTTCGACGTGGTCGACCTCGCGGGCGAGCGGTCCGGCGGTGACGGCGACGTCCGGGACGCCGTCGCGCAGGCGACGGAACCCCTCCCGGGAGCCGACCGGGAGATATCGGGGGTTCGAGAGGCAGTCGAGCAGCCGGTTGAGCGCGGGATCGTCCTCGCCCACGCCGAGCAGGGTCGGCGGGCGGACGTCGGGCGAAAAGAGCCGGACGGTCACGGGCTCCCCCGCGTCGAGATACTCCGTGTCGGGGTCGACGGCGACGATCCCGTCCGCCTCGACGAGGCTCGTCGTCGCGCCCGATCCCTTATCAACCGGGTAGACGAGGGGCGGCGACTCGTCGGCCGCGGCCGCGCTCTCGCCGGCACCGTCGGCCGCAACGTCGAGGACGCCGACGGGCATGAGCCGTAGGCGTCCCTCACCGTAGCGCTCGCGCAGCGCCATCCGGCCCTCGACCGTCGCGGTCCGGGGCTTGGGCTGGCCGGCCGCCGTCCGGATCGCGGGCGCGACGAACGTCCGGAAGATGGTAAGCGCGGAGACCGGGTAGCCCGGCAGTCCGACGTACGCCGACTCGCCGCCGTCCCCGCGGTCGAGCCGTCCGACGAGCATCGGTTTGCCCGGCTTGACGGCGACGCCGTGGAGCAGCAGGTCGCCGCGATCCTCGATGACGCGATAGATGACGTCGACCGCGCTCGCGGAGGTCGATCCGGAGGAGAGCACGAGGTCACACTCGTCGGCGGCACGCCGAAGCAGCCGCTCCATCTCGGCGTAGTCGTCGCCCGCATGTGGATAGAAGGCGGGCTCGCCGCCCGCCTCCGTCACGCCCGCGGCGATCGTCGTCGAGTTGACGTCGTAGATCTGGCCGCGGTCGGGATCGAGCGGCTCGCCGGGCCGAACCAGCTCGTCACCCGTCGAGACGATGCCGACGGTCGGTCTCCCACGGACCGGCACCTCGTCCACGCCGAGCGCGGAGAGGAGGCCGATCTCCCGGGGCGTCACCCGCGTGCCGGGTCCGAGCGCGCGGGCGCCGGCGGCGACGTCCGCGCCCGCCGCCATCACGTGATCCCCGGGTGCGACCGACGTTCGGATCGCGATGGCCCCGGGAGCGGTTCCGTCCCCGTCGCCGGCACCCGCCTTCCCGACATCGCCGCCGACCTCGTCGGTCCGTTCGACCATCACGACCGCGTCCGCCCCGTCGGGCATCACGGCGCCGGTGGAGATCTCGGCACAGCTGCCGGGCTCGACGGTCACGGCGGGCTCCTCGCCCGCGTGGACTGCGCCGGCGAGGTCGAGCTCGACGGGGTCGGCCTCGTCGGCGCCGAAGGTGTCGCGGGCGCGGACCGCGTAGCCGTCCATCGAGGCGCGATCGAATCCCGGCACGTCGAGCTCGGCGTCGACCCGCTCGGCGAGCACGCGGCCGCGCGCCTCCCGGAGCGGAACGGATTCGGGGTCCGGCGAGAGGTCAAGCGCAGCGATCGCTTCGTGGGCGGCCGCGGGTTCGGCGAGGTCGCGGAACTCCTTGCGGTCGGTCATTCGGTCACCTCCCAGAGCTCGACGTCGACGACCTCGCCGGCGTCGAGCCCCTCTCGCGGCTCGGGCACGACGACCCACCCCGTCGCGAGCGCGACGCTGGAGAGGACCCCGGAGCCGCTGGCGCGGGTCGGTGTGGCGACGTATGGGACGTCCGCGTCGGACTCCCCGTCCTCCGCGTCGTCGCCGACGTCACCCTCCTTCGTTCCCGGATCCGTCGCCTCTTCGGGCTCCAGACGTACCCGTGCGAACGTGCGCGTTCCGGGCTCGCTCGGCACCTTCCGATCCAGCCGTGCGCGTCGCGTCGGAGGCGGGTCGGCGGTCGTCCCGCCGACGTGCTTTTGAACGGGACGGAGGAACTGCGCCGCGTTGACGATACAGGCGACCGGGTAGCCCGGCAGACAGACCACCGGCGTGTCGTCCACGACGCCGAGACAGACCGGGTGACCGGGCTTTAACGCGACGCCGTGGACGAGCACCTCGCCGAGCCCGTCGACGACCTCGGGTATCAGGTCCCGCTCGCCGACCGAGGAGCCGCCCGTCGTGACGACGACGTCGGCGTCGAGGTCGCGCTCGACGGCCGCCGCGAGCGACGCCTCGTCGTCGGTGACGACCTCGCGGTAGCGCGCCTCGCCGCCCCACCGTTCGACGAGCCGGGAGACGGTGAGCCCGTTCGTCTCGATCACCTCTCCCGGTTCGGGGTCCGACTGTACCAGCTCCTCGCCGGTCGGGATCACGGCGACCTCGGGCGGCTCGTGGACGCTCACCTCGTCGATCCCCACGGACTTACAGAGGCCGAGATCCGAGGGGCGGAGCACGTGGCCCGGCTCGTAGAGCCGCTGGCCCCGGGCGACGTCCTCGCCCGCCTCGCCGACGTTTTCCCCCTCGGCGACCGCGTCGAACGTCTCCACCTCGTCGCAGACCTCCTCGACCTGCTCTATCATGACGACCGCGTTCGCGCCCGTCGGCAGGTCGCTGCCGGTGTGCACACGGGCGGCCTCGCCGGGGGCGACCGTGCCGTCAGCCACGCGAAGAACGGCGGGGGATCGGTCGGATGCGCCGAAGGTGTCCTCGGCGCGAACGGCGTACCCGTCCATGGCGGCACGGTCGTACCCGGGGACGGGCACCGGGGCGTCGATCGGCTCGGCGAGGACGCGGCCGTCGGCGTCCCCGAGCGGGACCGTCTCCGTGCGGTCGTGCGGCGCCGCGGCGTCGAGCAGCGTCGCCAACGCCGTCTCGACGCGGGTCCGGCGCTTGAAGCCGGCCTGACGTCTGTCGTTGCTCATGGAGTCACCTTCCCGTTCCGGACGCAAAAAGCCCGCTCTCGTCGGCCGGCTTCGGTCCCGACCCACGACCCCGACCGGCCTCACGCGAGGACGACGAACCGGAACAGCCAGAGGACGAGCATGCCGACGCCGATGGTGGCGAAGACGTTCTCCGTCCGCCAGGCGACGACGGCGGCGGCGACCCCCGCGATCAGCCGCTCGTCGAGCAGCGTCGCCGCCACCGTCGGCCGAACCGTCACGAGGTCCGGAACCACGAGCGCCGCGAGGACCGCGGGCGGGACGTACCGAAGCACCCGTTTGATCGCGGGCGGTACCTCGTCGATGCGGCCGAACAGATGGATGAAGGAGTACCGGAAGCCGTAGGTCGCGATCCCGATGAGGACGACGGCGACCCAGATGCGGAGGTCGCTCATCGTTCCGGTCGTCCCCGACACGGCGCCGACGGCGGAGGCGACGTCGCCAGCGAGGGCAACCGACACGGCGCCGACGGCGGAGGTGGAGGCGATCACGTCGTCACCTCCACGAGTAGCCCGGCCACGATGCCGGCGGTCGCGCCGACGAGCAGTCCGAGGTTGAAGGGCACGCCGGCGGCCAACAGCGCGGAAACGCCGCCGACGGCGCCGGCGACCGTCGTCGGGCGGTCCTTCATCGCGGGAATCAGTAGCGCGAGGAAGACGAGCGGGACGGCGAAGGTGAGCCCCCAAGCGTCGGGGACGCCCGCGCCGAGGACGAAGCCGGCGACGGTTCCGATCTGCCAGACGATCCACAGCGGGGCCGCGACGCCCAGATAGTATCGCCAGCGGGACCGACCCTCCTCTGCGGTGAACTCGGCGATCGAGAGCGCGTAAGCCTGATCGGTGAGGACGTACGCCAGCACCGCACGCAACCGCTCACGGTAGTCGGCGAAGTGCGGCGCGATGGATGCCGAGTACATCACCATCCGGAGGTTGATAACGACCGCCGTCGCGACGACGACCGCGAGCGGCGCGTTCGAGCCGATGAGATCGAGCGCCGCGAGCTGTGAGGCGCCCGCGAAGACGATGACCGACATGCCGACCGTCTGTGCGATGTCGAGTCCGGCCTCGACCGACGCGATCCCGGCCACGAGCGCGAACGGGACGATCCCCAAAAGCAACGGCGTCACGTCCCGCGCTCCGGCCCGGAAGTCCTCGTGCATATACGTCCGGTGGCCGTTCTCGCGGGACAAGTCGGTATCGGATCGTCGCTTCGTTTCGGCGGTCACTCCCGCGGGTACGGCGGCTCGTCGTACTTGGCCGCGAGGTAGTCGGCGTGTTCGAGCTTCGCGTTCGCCTTCCGGAAGGTGCCCAAAAGCGAGTGGATCTCCCGCTCGGTCGGGTGGGCACGGCCGACCAGCCGACGCATCAACAGCGCGTTCTTCTCGCGGCGGTGCGGTCGCTGGCCGGTGGCCGCGAGGAACTCGTCGAAGAACTCGTGGAACCGCTCGACGTCGGCCTCGTCGGCGCGGACGACGTCGACGTCCGGAAGCTGCGTCTCGGAGACGGTCAGCTCGCGGAGTTCGTATAAAAGCACCGTCGCCGCCTGCCCGAGGTTCAACACGGGGTAGTTGCCGTCGGCGGGGATCGAACAGACCTCGTCGATCCGCGAGAGCTCCTCGTTGTTGAGCCCGCGTCCCTCGCGCCCGAAGACGATGGCCGTCGGCGCGGAAACCGCCTTCAGCGACTCGCGCAGCTCCGCCGGGGTCTTGAACGGAAAGCGCTCGTGGCTGCGGTCGTCCTCGCCGGTGATCGCGGTCGTGCCGACGGTGTGATAGTTCTCGACGATCTCGTCGAAGGTGACCTCCTCGGCGTTCGGGAGGACGTCCTCACGGGCGTGGCCGGCGAAGCCGTACGCCTCGCCGTCCTCCTCGAGTTCCGGGGGATTCACCAGCTTGAGTTCGGACAGCCCGAAGTTCTTCATCGCCCGAGCGATGGTGCCGACGTTGCCCGGCGTCTCCGGCTCGACAACGACGACCACCGGCGGCGGATCAAGCGGATCGCGGGTGGAAGGATCGATCGGATCGGTCGCGTCATCCGCGTGGTCACCCGCGTCGCCGGCGAGCTCCTCGTCGCTCATCGGTCCGACGGGTACTCCGTCGAGAGGTCGAGGTCGGCGTCCGCGAGCTCCTCGTCGCTCAGCTGCTCGTCCTCGCCGGGTTTCGACGTTCCGGCCAGCGCGCGGATGTCGATCCGCTCGCGCTCGAAGTCCCGCTTTTCCTCCAGACGTTCCTGTATCTCCCGTTCGTTCGGCGGGTCCGGGAGCGCGTCGGGGTCCTCGTCGACGTGCTCGACGGAGCCGTACCCCTCGGGCGCCTCGTTGCCGGCGGCGACCCACTCGTGGAACCGGTCGGCGAGCGCGCGGGTGCCCTTGTGGTCGCTGCCGCCCGCCTCGCGGAACCAGTAGACGAAGTCGGGTTCGTGGGTCGGACACAGCAGCACCTCGCCGCGCGGCTCGCCGTAGACGATCCGCGCCTGGTTGCACCGATGGATCTCGGCCTCGCCGTGTTCGAGGTAGCAGACGTCACACGGCTCCTCGACGAGTTTCGTCAGCCGGACGAGCCGCTCGCGTGGATCCTCGGGGATCTCCTCGAGCGGCTTCAGCTCGCCGTCGGCAGTGAAGATCTCGTCCTCGTCGAACCGCCAGCCGCGGAGTCCGACGCTCACTTTCGCCATGCCCGTGGCTCCGGCCGGCACGAATAAAAGGGCGTCCTTCCGCCGGTCGGCGGCCGATCGCCGATCGGAGCGGCTGGATTCGTCTCCATCCCCGCCGGTTCCGAGCACGCTTTACGAGTTGCGCCCGTGAAACGCGTATGCGAAACGTGGACGCCGCAGGGCTCGGGATCGGCGACGATCACCCCCCACGCATCATGGGCGTGTTGAACGTCTCCGAGGAGTCGCCGTACGACCCGAGCGTCTACGACGAACCGGGAGAAGCGGCTGCCTACGTCGACGAGGAGCTGATCGGCGAGGGCGCCGACATCGTCGACGTCGGGCTCGAGTCCGCGAACAAGGAGCTGGACGTCCTCTCGGCGGACCAGGAGCTGGAGCGGCTCGACGTCGCCGTCGAGACGATGGAGTCCGTCTCCGGTGACGCCGTCTGGTCGATCGAGACGCGCTATCACGAGGTCGCCGACGAGGCGCTCTCGCGGGGGTTCGACATGGTCAACGACGTCTGTGGCTTCGCCGACCCCGAGATGCCCCGCGTCTGCCGGGAACACGACGTTGCCGTCGCGAAGATGGCCTCCCCGCCCGACCTCGAACGCCCTGGCGCGGTCGACGGCGTCGACGCCGTCTACGACGCGCTCGCGAACAACGGCCTCACGGACAGGACGATCCTCGACCCCGCCTTCGGGCGGTGGTCGGAGACGGCGACGCTCGAGGACGATCGGGACACCTTTCGTCGGCTGCGGGAGTTCCGCGGCTACGGCCGCCCGCTTTTGATCTCGATCAATCGGAAGACGTTCCTCCGTGAGCTCGCCGGACGCGACACCGAAGGAGCCCTGCCCGTCTCGCTGGCGGCGACCGCCATGGCCGTCGAGCGCGGCGCACACGTGATCCGCACCCACGACGTCGCGGAGACCCGGGACGCGGCGGTCATCGGCGCCGAGTTCACTCGCGACCGGGTCCGCCGCTCCGGCGAGCCAAGCGTGGAGGAGCTGGACGTGACGACGGCCCGCGAGGCACGCCGCCACCTCGAGCGACTCAACGCCGATCCGGAACGAGCGACGGACGCCGTCGTCCGCGTGTACGAGCTTTCGGGACTGACCGCCGAGGAACGCGGCACGTTGCGTGCGGCGGCCGCGGATGGGGCCGGACGCTTCGTTCCCGCGGGCCCCGTCGCCGAAGCGGAGACGGCCGCGACGGACGGGTCCGGGACGGATCCCGATGCCGGAGTCACCGACCACGGACCGGAGGCCGGCTCGGGGATCCTGATCGCGACGCCCGCCGACCTAGAACGGATCGAAACGTCGTTCTCGGAGGTTTCGGACGCTCTTCGCGACGTTATCGAGGATATTCGCCACGACTCCAAGTAAGAGAAAGTTTATGCCGTCGTGTGGACAACTGATCGACTGGACGCCGGAGGGGCACGCGGGTAGGGGTACTCTGTGCCACTCCGGCCCATACCGTATTTTCACCCGTGAGCGACGGCTCCGCGTCGTGGACGTCTCGCTCCGTCGATCCCGGGATCGAACCGACGAGCGAGAGCGACGGCCGAGGGTGGCGCCGTGAACTTCGAGGAGTTCGAGCCGGTTTACGAGGCCATCCTCGCCGACTTCGGCTTCGGCCGCGCCGCCGACGAGCACGCCCGCGACGTCGCCGCCGGGTTCGCGACGCCGTTCCCGCTCGATCGGTTCGACGACTGGCGAGGTGCGTCAGTGGCGATCGCGGGCGCCGCCCCCACGCTCCCCGACGAGGTCGACTTAGCCCGCGAGGCGGACGTCGTGGTCGCGGCGTCCACCGCCGCCGACGTCCTGCTTGCCGCCGACGTCGACGTCGACTGCATGGTCACCGACCTCGACAAGAATCCCGGGACGGGCGTGGCGCTCACCGAACGAGGCGTGCCGGTCCTCGCGCACGCACACGGCGACAACGTGCCGGCGGTTCGCGAGTGGCTGCCGCGATACGACGACGAGTGGACGCTCGTGACGACGCAGGCGGCGCCACGCGGGCCGGTGTTGAACCCCGGCGGCTTCACCGACGGCGACCGGGCGGCCTTCCTCGCCGATCACGTAGGCGCCGAGCGGCTCGTCTTCCCAGGCTGGTCGTTCGACGATCCGACGGTCGACGCGATGAAGGCACGAAAGCTCACGTGGGCGGCCCGCCTGCTTCGCTGGCTCGAACGGCGACGTGGCGAGCGGTTTACCGTGCTTGACGGACGGCGTACCGATCTCGACGACGGGTCGTCAGTCGCGGTCGGCCGATGGGATTGAAAACCGCGTAGCACCCCTCAGAAACCGGTCAGCAGTCCTGCGAGGAAGACGACCACGAACGCCACGAACAGTGCGATGAGCACGCGGCGTTTCGTGATATTCTTACTCAGACACGTTTGCCTCAGTCGGCTCCACCGCGTGTCAGGACGTCCGTTTCGCTGCACGCGTCGTCCGTTAGGCCGATCCACCATCGTGACACAGCGTTTCGTCGTCACATGTCGGTTCCCCGCCGCCGTCTTCCGTCGTTTCTTCGCCGTCATGGTCACCCATGTCGGTCCCGCGTTCCTGGCCCCATGCGACGTGACCGACGATAGGCCGTGAACTACCGCTCATTCGTCGTCGCCTCCGCCGTCCGAGTCGTCAGAGCCGCCCGAGTCATCAGCGCTATCCGAGTCATTCGAATCATCAGCGCTATCCGAATCATCAGCGCCGTCCGATCCACCTGAATCGGCCGAGTCGTTACCGCCGGACTCAGTCTCGGAACCATCCGAGCTCCCCGAGCCGTTGGCGTCCGGATCGGTTTCCTCGGCCGATCCGTCGTCGGTCGCGTCGTCAGACTCGTCCACATCGCCGGAGGCGTCCGAACCACCGGAGTCGCCCGGCCCGTCCGAATCTTCGGAGTCGTCCGGTCCAACTGAATCATCCACGTTGCCGGAGGCGTCAGCGTCGGAGTCATCCGAGACGTTCGTGTCGGACTCGTCCGCATCGTCCACGGACGAGGCGTCGTCACCGTCCGGCGGCGCGGACTCGTCGACTCCGTCGTCGGCGTCCGAGTCGTTCTCCGTCTTGTCGTCCGCGTCGTTCTCCGTCCCGTCGACCGCGGGGGATTCTTCCGTCGCGCCGGACTCACCGTTGGTGCCGGACTCATCGTCCGAATCGCTGGCGTTCCGGTCCGATTCGGACGATCCCGACGCCGTCCCGCCGGACGATTCGGATGCATCCGCATCCGTCGTCGATCCGTTCTCGCCGGAGTCGCTCTCGCCGGCGGGCGCGTCGCCTTCGGATGCGTCGTCGCGTGTGTCCTCCTCCGACGAGCCCGGCTCGGTTGCGTCGTCACCCGATGCGTCGTCTGCCGGTCCATCGTCCTCGATGGCGAACCCATCGTCCTCGATGGCGAACCCATCGTCCTCGATGGCGAACCCATCGTCCTCGATGGCGAACCCATCGTCCTCGATGGCGAACCCATCGTCCTCGGTCGCATCGATTCCAAACGCATCCGCCTCCTCGGTCGTCTCGACGGATGTGAACTCGTCCGCGGACGCGAATTCGCCCTGGACTGTCGCCTCGTCCGTGAACAGCGCCACGGTCGCGTAGCCGCCCCCGAACGTGGCCGCGAAGACGACGACGGCCGCCACGAGGAGCGGGGCGATCGATGCGGCCGGAACGGAACGAGTCATGGCCGTTCCTCGATCCGTCCGTCGTCGTTCTCGATCCGTTCGTTGCTCTCGACCTGCTCGTCACCCTCGGAGACCCCTCCGTCGGGAGCGGGCTCGATCGTCGGCTCCTCGAAGGCCGGCTCCTCGACGGTCGCGCCCGTCGTCGTCACGGGCGCTCCGTCCTCCGGTGTCGGATCGTCGTCCGGTCGGGACGCCGAGGCGTCGACGGCCGTATCCGCGCTCCGTCGACCGGCGAGCAGGAGGCCGACCGCCGCGAGCATCGTGATGGCGGTGGCGGTCGCGACCGCCACCGACAGCCCGGTTCGGAGCGTGTATGCGACGTACGCCGCGTACGGCGCGAAGACGAGCAGAACGCCGAGAGCGCCCTGTAGCGTCCGATCCGTGACGACGATGCCGTCGGATCCGGCCGCCGCAGCCGCGGTGCCCGAGGCGACTTCGGCTCCCCCGCCGCTCGACGCGGTTGCGTCGCCGGCTTCGCTCGCGGGCTCGTCGTCGGTCACGTCGTCGTCATCGGCCGCGTCGGTCGCCGAGCGCGCGCGGTAGAGGCTCCAGACCTCCGAGAGCGCGAGCAGGCCGAACGGCACCACGACGAGCGCGATGAAGCCGACCGGCGAGTCGACGAACTGGATCACGTACCCGATGTACGGGATCGTTATCGCCACCGCGCCGATCACGTTCGCACCCGGGACGAGCGACGCGTCCGGCGCGCCGTTGGCGTCGCCCTGCGTCTCGAAGGCGACGCCGCCGGGGCCGTCGACCACGTCGATGACGCGGTGGGTGACCGGCACCTCGTTGTCGCCGCGGACGAAGGTGATCACGTCGCCCTCGACGATGGTTGCCGGGTCGCGCTCGGCGACGATCACGACGTCGCCCGGCGCGATGGCCGGCGTCATGCTCGCCGTGAGTACGACGAAGCTGTGGTCCGCGCCGACCACGCCCGGCACCGCGTACACCACGAAGGGCGCGACGAGGGCGATCAGCAGGACGATCCCGAGTACGTTTGCGATTGTTTTGAGTGATACTGGTAGATTCATTGGAGGTCCTCCGAGCCGCACAGCGGCTCGTCGTCGGTCGTGATCCCGTCAACGATCACGTACTTTTCGTCGTCACCGAACGCGTCGCCGACGAAGAGCGGCTTCGAGCAGCTCACGTGGACGTCGGTTTGTTCCTCGCCGTCGTCCCGATCGATCCGGATCTCGGGGCCGAGTTTCCCCGTCGGCCTCCCGTTTCGGCTGACGTCATCGGCGTGCACGGCGAACTCGTCGCCGTTCGAGACGCCACCCGCGAAGAGCACGCCATCCGTGTTCCCCTTCAACGAGGTGATCTCGAGGGTCGCCGACTCGGTACCCTCGTAGCGGAACGTGAGCGTCTCGAGATCGGCGGCTCCGTCCTCACAGACGACACATCCTGCGGGGTCCTCCGGCTCCTCCGGTTCCTCCGGCGGCTCCTCCGGATCGTCCGCGTCGTCACAAAGCAGTTCGCCGTCGACGGTCGTGGCCGACACGACCTCGAAGTTCCCGAACTCCATTCCGGGTTCGAGCGACTCCGAGCAGCTCGTGTGGATCTTCACGCCGCCTGGCTTGTTGCCGCCGGCGTTCCCGGAGTTGCCAGGCCCCTCGGATCCGGCGTTCTCGTCGGGTTCGTCATCGAGGTAGAGGTTACGTGGAAGTCGTTCCTCGCCGAATTCCGCCGCATCGACGTCGAACGTCTCGTCGCCGTCGATCGAATCATCAAACACGACCGTCCCGCTCGTCGCCCACGAACCCCCCTTTCCGGTGACGACCACGTGAGCCGTCTCTTCGCCGAGGTAGCGGAGCGTGAGCGTCCCGATCTTCACGCCGTTGTCGTCCGCACAGATCACGCAGGGGTCGGGACAGTCA
>CAZIFX010000055.1:0-14225 GCA_964538415.1 uncultured Halobellus sp. | reverse complement strand
TGTCGGATTCATCCTGCGGCTGAAGCCGCAGGTATTCTCCTTGTGTTTTATAACGTTTTGCCCCCGGGGCTTTCCGGCCCCAACCGTCAGTCCCGCCGCTCGGCTTCCGATCGGACCGCACGCGATGTCCCGAGCATTGAAGCGGGGCCGGCCGTCGATCCGGTGTATGAACGACGCTCCCGGAGTCGGCTGCGGCCGCCACGGACCCGGCGGCCGGCACGGTGGAGACGACGACGGAACCAACGGGACCGACGGCGGGACATTGGAGCGCGGTGACCGCTGTGACCGTTGTGGAGAGACACTGCAGTGGCGATTGCGCTTCGACGGTGTGACCGAACTGTACTGTCCGGAGTGTGTCTCCCGAGAGCGTTCCGGGTGACCGATATAAAACCGACGCCCGACGTTCAGCCGGTGTCCACGGGGATAACGATACGTCCACCACATCCCTGGATACAGGAGCGGAACCCATGCCGAGTACACCATCCCACGATGCGACGATCGAAGCGTATTCCGGGACACCGCGGATCGTGCACATCAGCGACATCCACGGGTACATCGACGATGCTCGGAGTTCCCTGCTCGCGGTCGGCGAACACGATCGTTTCGATCCTATCGTCACGGAGACGGACGGTGAACTTCAGTGGGCAGGTAACGACTACGTACTCGTCGTCAACGGCGACCTGATCGACCGCGGTGACGGAAACGACGCATGTATGGACCTCGTTGCCCGTCTCCAACGAGAGGCACCAGCGGAACGCGTTCGCTACCACCTCGGGAACCACGAGATGGGGATCCTGTTCCCGACCCTGTATCACTGGCCACACGCGTACTCGACGAACCTCGATACCGAATCCCGACTGGAGTTCCTCGAACGTGTCCGTGACGGCGAGGTCGGCGTCGCCTTCGAGGGGTACAACTACACCTACAGCCATGCCGGGGCGAACGAGCCCTTCTCCGTTGCCGAGGTCAACACTGACGCCCGTTCGGTGGCGGGGGCGCTGCTGGACGGTCCCGACAACGAGACCGTCTACCGACGGCTCACCGACGAGTACGACCGAGCCTTCGGCCTCGGCGGGAACGGCGGCAGGGGGCCAGACGCCGGACTCTGCTGGATGGACTTCGCCCATCTCGAGGAGTCGGCCCCGGCACAGGTCGTCGGCCACTCACAGCGCCGTAAACCGGTCCGGAAGGGGAACGTCGTCTGCGGGAACATCATCCGGATGAATCAGGGAAGCCCCGGCGGTGAGGGCGTGCTGATCGAGGAGCCGAACACCCTGACCGCGGTCACCCGCGGCCGTGACGGGACGGTCGTGGTCGAAGAAGTTTGAATCAGTTCTCGAAGCCGGTCCCGCTCGAGTCGACGACGGCCGCCGCCGTCTCGGTCAGCAGGCGGTCGATGACCTCGCTCTCCGGGTCGTCTCCAGTCTTGCGATCGGCGTGTAGCGTTCGGGTCCGGGCGACCGGAAACGGCGTCGATACCCTCTCGCGGACCGTAGCGTAGCAGGTCGGCTCATGTCCCTCGGCATACCACTCGGCGAAGAGGAAGTACGAGTGGACGAACGTGAGCGTCCGGACGGTGTCGACATCGCGGTCGGCGTCGAACAGTTCAAACGCCTTCTCGAGTTCCGCTGCGCCGCGGCGGACGTTGTGTGCGATCACCCGTTCGTCCGGCGTCGCCTCCCTGACGTCGTCTTCGATGGCCCGAAACTGAGCGGCGTCGCCGTGTCGGAGCTCGCCGTTCAGTACCGGCTCGGTACAGTACACCGGGTTCAGAACCCGTCTGTGTCCACGGAACGCCGTCTCGGACAGCCGCATCACGTCGAACGGGCCGATATCGACGTGGCCGCGGTCGGCCTCGTCCCCGTACAACGCAAGCAGGTCGATGTCGTTCGGGGCGTCGGCACCGGACACCGAGGAACCGTACTGAACGACGAGCGAGGCACCCTCCTCTGTGAGGAGATCGACGAAGGTCTCCGTCGCGGCCATGCGACGGCTTCACTCGGAGGTATCAAAAGGCCCCCGACGGCCGGACGTGATGTCGGTGGGTTCGGCCCGCTCGGTGCCGTCCCCCTGCTCAGGCGGCCGTTCAGAACCGGCTCAGGGGCGGTAGAACTCGGCTTCTTGGCCCTCCGTGAGGATCTGCCACTCCTGACCGAGCTTCTCACGGACCCGCCCGTTGAGCGACCGGAACATCGCGTGACAGAGTTCCGGGGTGAGCCACTCGGTGTCGACACCGCGCCGGTCCAGCCGGGTCGCAATTTCCCCCGACGTGAGCGCCAGCGGGTCCGGGCCGGTCGACGCGACGGTCCGCCCCCAGAAGTCGATGTAGGCGGGCACCCAGTGCCGGTACGGCCGGGCGTGTTCGAAGGTAGCGTCCAGCGTCGCGTTGATCCGGTAGAACGTGTCGTCGGTGGAGTCGGGTGACTCGCAGTGGGTGACGACGAGGCCGTCCTTCCGCAGCAGTTCACGGAGCTCCTCGTAGAACTCCTTCGTGAAGACTGACGTCGCGGGCCCCTTCGGGTCGGAGATATCGAGAACGATCACGTCGTAGTCCCGGTCGGTCTCTCGGACGAACTCGCGGCCGTCCTCGTGGTGGAGCCGGACCCGGTCGTCGTCGAATCCGGCTGCGAACTCGGGGAAGTACTCCCGGCAGACCTCGACGACTCGCTCATCGAGTTCGACAACGTCGACGCGGTCGGGGTCGTGTTTCACGATCTCGCGGCTGGAGCCGCCGTCCCCACCGCCGATGACCAGGACTTGCTCCGGGTTCGGGTGCGTGAGCATCGCCGGGTGGATCATCGGCTCGTGGACGCAGGCGTCACAGTCGGAGGCGATCTGGATCTCGCCGTTCAGTGTCATGATCCGGCCGTACCGCTCGGAGTCGAGGACCGTGAGCTTCTGGAGGCCTGTCTCCTCGACGTGCAGCGGCTCGGCACGGACGTACTGATACATCGCTTCGGAGTGGTAGTTCGCGAACCAGTGGGTTTCGTCGGTGTCGTAGGTCATAGGTCGATCGGGGTTTCGTCGTACGGGATCGTTTCGATGGTCGTTACGTCGGTCGTAAACGGCAGGCCGTCGTAGGCCCGCAGCGTCGGTTCGTCGAACTCCCCGAGTAGCCGTCGGGCCCGACGGATCAGGTCGGCGGCAGCCCTATCGGGGATCGTCTCCGCGAGCGGGCACGCGGCGAGCGTGACCTCGACCTGCCGTGTCTCGTCGTCGAGCCGGAAACCGAGCGGGAACAGCCGGCAGTCCAGCGGACGGTCGTCGTACACCGCACACCGGCCGTCCTCGCCCAGATGGACGCAGTCGCCGTCCTCGCCGGTACGGGTCATCGGCCGGCTTTCGGCCCCAGGGTCGTCGACGCCGGCGTCCTGCAGGGACGCCTCGTCGGCCGGGCGGAGGAACGCCCCGCCGGAACAGCAGCGGGACCCACAGACGTCGACACACACCGCCGTGTCGTCGACCTCTTCAGGGGTCACCACGACGCACCTCCACGAGTCGGCTGTCCTCGAGCGGGAACCGACGTCGGAGTTCCTCCGCTCCTGGGAGCGGACTACACGTGAGCAGTTCGACGTGGGCGTAGCCGTGTTCCGGCCAGGTGTGCACCGAGATGTGTGACTCCCCGATGACGCCGATCCCCGTCACGCCGATCGGCGCGAACCGGGTAGTGTCGTACGAGACGAGCTCGAAGCCGAACTCGGCGACGACGTCCTCGACGAGGTCACGGACGGCGTCAGGGTCGTCGAGAAGCGACTCGTCGGCGGCGATTTCGACCACGGCGCGGTACATCGTCGGCCGCTGCCAGTCACCGTCCGGGTGAGGACTCGATGCGGTCCCACCTCCGTCCGGGTAGCCGGTTGCCGGCGACTCCATCGTGTCGATGTATTCGTCTGCCATCACGCAAGACGGGGACCGGGGTACAAGTATAGCGTCGGAGCGCGTTACACTCCGTGTGAAACGAGGGGTGGCGTCCACGGGCTCTTGACGGGGGCAACCTCCACCGCGTTCGCCGCGAGCTTCGAAGCGAAGTCGCAGATCATCGATCAGTTCGACGACTAGCCGCTTCGTCACGAAGGACGCCCGCCCGGAGTAACATCTTCTGTACCGCCGTCATAGGGGTACTTTTCTAGCGAGTGCTAGCTCGGATATGCACACTCGTGCGATACCGGATGGCGGACGGACGACGACCACGTTCGAGGACGTGGTTCGGATCATCGGAGAGGCACCGTACTGGGAATTCGTCGACGGGTCCGACGCGGAAGGCGCAGCAGCGCGGGCGAGACGTACCGGCGACCCCAGTCTCCGGTTCGACCAGCGCGGCACCGGCAACAGGCTCGCGGTCACCTATCGGGGGGCGGGGACCGTCGCGAGCGACCTCTCGCTTCACACCGTCCTCGATTCGGGGTTCGAAACGAATACGGGGCCGTTTTTGACTCGGCTTGCCCGGACACACGAGACGATCGCGGAGAAGTACGCCACCACACACGTCCACCCAAAACGGGATACTTCCGTCGCCGCGACCGGCACTCTTCCGGCCGGCCTCGACACCCTCCAGATACGAACTGCCGTCTGTGCGGTCTCGGCTATCGGCTTCGAGATCGGCCGCCTCCACGACAGCGTACGGGAACCGCTCGAGGAGTATTCAACGGCCGGCGGGGGACCAGACCATGACGAGTGAGCGACGGAGGGGTTCGCCGTGCTTCGGATCGGGAAAACGAGGTCCCCTACTCGGTTGGGTCCCACGTCGAAACCGTCCGCAACACGGCGTCGTGAAGGGCCGTCGTCTCCTCGGCGACGGTGGTGAGGTCGGCGGCGAAAGTTTCCAACTCGTCGGGTGTCGACGATGTCGGAAGACGCCCCCGGGCGATCGTCGCTGGGTCTTCTATCCCCTCGAGGGTGCCACCGGTAACCGACTCCTCGACGACCTGCGCGTGCGTAGCCGACAATCGGCCACGGAGCCCGTCAGTCGTCGTCGACCCCGGAAGGCCGGGATCCAGCGGGTTCACGAACCACAGGTCCGCGAGGAGGTCGTCCGCCGACAGGGGGTCGATGCGGAGCCGCCCGGCCGTTCGCCCGTGTTCGAGGTGGACTTCCCGGGGCGGCGTCATCCGGAGGAGTCGCTCACGGTGTCGGTCGGCGACTTGCCAGCCGGCGGCCGCGAGGGCGTCCAGCAACGCTTCGAGCCCATCCACGTTACGGCTCACGGCCGAACCCTCCGTCGCCAGCACAAAGACGTTATGCCCGCAGGCTCGGCCCCTCTCCGGCGGCACTGGAGTGGCCACGGTGTGAGGATATATACGGGCGGCATCTGGGGGTGGAGCTGATGGGACGATTCCTGCTGCTCGGCGACCTCCACCTGAGCACGACCGGACCGTCGGTGCCGGCGGCGTGTCCGGACCTCGATGACCTCGATATCGACGCGGTCGTCTCGATCGGGGACTTGGTCGACGACAACGCCGATCACGCCTCCGACCCGGCTGTCGGGGCGGCGTACGAGGAGCGGGGCAGGGCGTTCCTTTCACGGCTGAACGACCTCGGTGTGCCGGTCTTACTCGTGCCCGGGAACCACGACCCAGTGGCGTGTACGCGCCGGCTTGCGGATGGGTTCGGGAACGTCCGCCTTCTCCACAGGGAGGTGTTCGAGGGTGCCGACCTTCCAGGCCCCGGGTTCCAAGGGGTGAGCCTCGTCGGTTGGGGCTGTGAGAAGTTCGATCTCCGTCCCGCGTTCCGGTATACCGAGTATCCCGGGATCGTCCCGGCGCGGGGTTCCGGCGCGGACACGGAACGAACGCCGGAAGCGATCGCGGTCGGCGTCGAAACCGTCGTGACGCGGTTCCTCGTTGGCGATATCGACGCGACAGCTGCCGCAGAAGACCTCGGCGTCGCCCCGTCCAGTCGGGCGGAGTGTGTGGAGGAGCTCGAAACGCTCGCCGAGGAGTTCCGGACCCGCCGGTCGCTCTTAGAGTCGGCGACGGGCACGACCGTACTTCTCAGCCACGAGACGCCGTTCAACGTCGCGTTCGACTACCACCATTCCGAGAGCGGAGACGGGCGACAGTTCCACGTCGGGTCGCTCCCGCTGAAAGCGGCGATCGCGGCCGCCGGCCCGGACGTAGTTCTCTCGGGGCACATGCACACGGAGGGTCGCGACGCCATCGGAACGACGGCGGGATACGCCGACATCTACAACCCCGGAAGCCCTGGGGTAGCCGTCCTGGAGGTCGATGCCGACGACGGTTCGTTGCGGGTCGCTCGACAGACCGACTGATCGCTTGATCCTCGGCCCGCTCCCGACTCCGCTCGTCTCCCCGATACTGATCGGCTCATCCGTCGCGGTCACGGCTCCATCGCCTTTGCGACGAACGGAAAGAGAGCCGAAAAACGGTCCTTTTCAGAACGTCTCCAGTGCGCCGGCGATCCGGTCAGCGGCGTCCTCCAACTCGGTCGCCGGAACGTTCCCGAACGCGAGGCGAACGGCTTCCGTGGCGAGCCCGTCGCCGAACGTCCGCCCGGGCACGCCCTCGACGCCGGCCTCCGTCAGCAAGTGGTAGAAGAGACAGTCGCCGCTCCTGACCCGCGTCCCGTTAGGGAGCTCCTCGCGGGCAGTCTCGTAGCCCCCGCGGGCCGCGGGGTCGCCGCGGTACGGTTCGGCGACGGTCGGGAAGAGGTAGAATCCACCTTCCGGCCGGTGGACGGCTGTCTTCTCGCTGTCCTCGAACGGTTCGATGAGGACTTCCATCCGGTCACGGAACCGCTGGGTCGCAACGTCGGCGTGGGTCATCGGGTCCTTCCCTCGGAGGGTCTCCTCCAGTAACACCTGTCCGGGGGTCACCGACTGCATCGAGACGGCGTCGATGACGTGACGGACCGGGTCGACGAACGCCTCCGGAACCCGGAGGAACCCGAGCCGCCAGCCGCTCAGTCCCAGCACTTTGCTGAAGCTGCCGACGACCAGCGTCCGCTCCGCCATCCCCGGGAACGTCGCGATGCTGCGGTGCGGGGCGTCGCCGAAGGCGAGGAACGCGTACACCTCGTCGGAGATCACCGTCAGGTCTTCCGCACACGCGACGGTGGCGACCCGGGCCAGCCAGTCGTGGTCGTACTGGACGCCGGTCGGGTTGTCGGGCGAACACAGCACGAGCGCCTCGATCGGTTCCGTGGCGACGACGTCGCGGATAGTTTCGACCGGCGGCTCGAAGCCCTCGGTCGCGTCGGTTTCGACCGTGACGACGGCGTCGCCACGCTGGAACACCCGGACCGATTTCGCGTGGTACGGGTAGTAGGGCTCGATCAGTAGTGCCTTTCCGCCGTCGGAGAGGGCAGCGTTGACCGCGTGGTGGATCGCCGCCTGCCCGCCGGCCGTGACAGCCACGCACGGGTGGCCGTCGTCGGTCTCGGACACCGGGATCGGCTCGGCCAACCGGTCGTTTCGAAGCCACGCGTCCACGATCGCCTCCCGCGTCGCCGCGCGGCCGATGATGTGGTCGGTGTATTTGTGGGCCTCGACATCGGTCCGGAAGTTCTCTCCCGGCGACCTGAACGCGTCCGGCGGTTCGATATCGGTCACGCCGAGTCCAAGCGGTGTCCGGACGTCGGACCCGTGGTCGATCCCGTCTTTCGTGTCGTCATACCAATCGCCGATGAGTCTGTCGGAGCGCGCCATACGCGACTCGACCGACCCCACTCAAAAGGGCCCGCGTTCGAGCTCACAGAAAGTGTACTCGCGTCAGCCCTTCTAATGAGGCCCCGAGCGGCGGTATTCGTATGTCGGAATTCGACCCGACCGACCACTTCGCGACGGACAGACTCGACAAGCGGGCGGCCCTCGTCGACGACGGCGTGAACCCGTACCCGCCGACGTTCGACCCCGACCTCACGATCGGCGAGTTCACCGACCGGTTCGGCGACATCGACGCCGCGGCGCTGCCCGATGGGACGTTCCGACTCGGCGGCCGTATCCGGCGATTCAACGACCTGGGGAGCGTCGCTTTCCTCGGCATTGAGGACGCCTCCGGCGGCGTTCAGCTCTTCCTCGACGAGGAGACGGACGGGTTCGACCTTCTCGACAGCCTCGACCGTGGCGACTTCGTCGGCGGGGTCGGCACCCCGATCCGCTCGAACTCCGGCGAACTCTCGCTACACGTGGACGACCTCCGGGTGCTGACCAAGGCGCTGAACCACCCGCCGAGCGAGGGCCTCGGCGAGGAGGGACGGCTCCGGAACCGTCCGGTGGCGATGTGGCGGGACCCGCTCCAGAGCCGGCTGGAGACCCGGTTCGAGGTTATAAGCGAGATCCGGTCGTTCCTTGAGGCGCGGGAGTTCACCGAGGCGGACACGACCGTCCTCCAGAACGTCTACGGGGGTGCGAACGCGACGCCGTTCGAGACGTACTGCGAGGCGAAGGACACGGAGATGTACCTCCGGATCGCCACGGAGATCGATCTGAAGAAGCTCGTCGTCGGTGGCTTCGAGCGGGTCTTCGAGATCGGGAAGGTGTTCCGGAACGAGGACATCGACACCACTCACAATCCCGAGTTCATGATGCTCGAAGTGTACGAGGCGTGGGCCGACTACGAGGACATGATGGAGCTCACCGAGGACCTCGTCTGTCACCTGCTGGATGAGGTGGCTGACGGTACCCGCCGGGTCTCCTACGACGGGGAGACGATCGACTTCTCCCGGCCGTGGGACCGGACGACGATGACCGAGGCGATCCGGGAACACGGGGGCATCGACGTGACCGATCTCTCGGACGAGGAACTCCGGGAGACGGCACTCGAACACGGCGGGGAGTTCCCCGGCGGGTTCGAGCGCGGGTTGGGGATCATGGAGCTGTTCGAGGCGGTCGCCGAGCCCGAGCTCACGGATCCGACGTTCGTCATCGACCATCCACAGGAGACGACGCCGCTGTGCAAGGACCACCGCTCGAAGGACGACCGCATCGAGCGGTTCGAGCTGATGGTCGCCGGCGCGGAACTCGCGAACAGCTACACGGAGCTGAACGACCCGGTCCAGCAGGGCGACCATTTCGCCGCTCAACTCGAACGGCTAGAGGCCGGCGACGAGGAGGCCCACCGGATGGATGAGGCGTTCCTCCAGGCACTCGGGTACGGGATGCCGCCGACGGGCGGGCTCGGGATCGGCATCGACCGACTGGTGATGCTGCTCACTGACGCCACCTCGATCAAGGAGGTTCTCCCGTTCCCGATGGTGAACGAAGCGAGCTGACGGCCCACCCGGGCTGTCGTCTCGGTGGACTCTCGTAGCCGCTACCCCTCCCCCCGACACGAACCCTTTTGAGGGCCCCGGTAAACGGGGGTGGTATGCGGACGTTCGAGGTGACGGTCAGGGAAGTAACCGTGTCGCTGTCGCCGGACGCGGCACGGAACCGCCTCGAACGGGCGATCGCCGTCACGGACATCGAACGGTCGGACTCCCCGCTCACAGGGACGCTTGAGGTGTGGGGGATGGCGTGCCGGTACGAGTGGACGGTCGAGCCGACGGCGGAGGGCGCGAGGGTTCGGGAATCCTTCGCCGTAAACGGGCTCGGGTTCCTCGCGCTGGCCGGCTTTCTCCCCGCGATCTTCCTTTTGAGCCTCGGGCTGCTCGTTGTCGCCAGCGACGCCGTGCCGTTGGTTTACACCCGGCCGGACGGGACGGTCGCCAACTGGCCCGGCCGGCTCGTCCTCATGCTCGGTGTCGTCATCGCGGGCCTATCGACGGCGTACTTCTACCGAGTATCCGAAGTACCGTCCCCGGTCGCTGACCAGTTCGCCGGGGACGTGACCGACCGACGTATGGAACACGCCGTCGTCGGCGTGGCTCTGCTGATGGCTCCGCTGCTCGTCCCGATGGTCGCGTTCCTCGGGCTGATTCTCCTGACGGACATATCTCCGATTTCCGCCTCCGTCGTGCGCGGGCTTGGAGGGTCAACGCTCGTTATGTCGGCCGTCGGAACCGCCGTCGTCGGTCGTGCGTATCTTTCGAACGACGCGTCGTGGCTCCGACGGTCTCCCGGTCCTCTCCGACAGTTGGAACACCACGAAGCCGATCCGGTCCCCTATCGTGTTGTCGAGGCTCGCTACGGGGGCGGGTCGGGCAGTATTCCCCTGTCGGTGATGGAGCGCCGGCTCTCGAAGGCAGCCGACGCCGTCGGGATCAACATCGACCCGGAACTCGTCGATAACGAGGGGAACTGCGAGGTGATGAGCGGAAAGACGGACTGGCACGGGATCGACGTGACCTACGAGTGGGAGATAATCACTGAGGGTGCGCTGGGAGAACAGGAGCATACGGTCCGCGAAACGCTGTTGCTCGATAACGACTTCACGACAGTGGTGAGCGGCTTGGCGCTTTCGGCCGCCGTCGTCATCGTCGCGCTACAGTTCGGGTGGATCTTCGACCCCCTTTCTAACGCACCCGGGCTGTTCCGGTTCATGCTCGTAGTGGCGTTCGTCATGATAGCTATCGGGACCTACGTCCTCCTTTATCTCCCGAAGGTCGTGTTCCCGTATGGCCTCGAAGTCGTGACGGACGACGGTCAGATCGAAACCCAGCGGCTGGCGGTTAACCGATACGTTCTCGCGTTCATGACGCTGTTCGCCGTCGGCGCGTTGTGGCCGGCCGAGCTCTCGTCGGCGGTCCCAGCACTTGCAGTCGCCGGATTGGTGGCCGGGAGTCTGCTTGCGGTCGGCTCCTACCGCCGGTTCGCGGGTCACCACAAGGACCTCCCGACGGCGTTCGACGTGCCGCCTCCGATGAACGACTACCTCGGTGCGTTCGGGCTGTTGCTCGTGACCCCCGCTGTGCTGGCCGTCGCCGAGTGGAACACGGTTCTGACCGCGTTCCTCTTGCCGCTTACGCTATTGACTGGAGGGACGATCGTCTGGGTAGTCGCGAACTCCCGGGCCGACCGGGAGATCCGGACGGCGCTCTTCCAGAGCAGAGACGTCGGATCGGGCGGCGGGACGTTCCCCCGTGCAGTCGGGTATTCGCTCGCAGCCCTGCTTTCGGTCGGTGTCGTGGTCGTTCCCCTGTGGGTCGCCGTGGACATCGTCACGATGGGCGAGTCAGTGATGCGGTTCCCGATGGCCGGCGTGTTCGTGGCCGTCTCGGCGATCCCGGTCTGCGGTGTCGCGTACCAGGTCGGGAAGAGCGCGTCCGAACTCCGGCGGACGCTGGGGCAGAGCCGACCCGTCGACCCGGGCGCGTTCGACCTCCCGCCGGACCTGATCGACGCCGAGCTACGGGTGTACGACGGCCCGGCGGGCGGCGCCCGGGGATTCTCGTTCGGCTTCCGGGACATCGTCCTCTTCTCGACAGGTGACGCGGCGGCACTGGAGACCGAGGAACTCGCCGCGCTGCTTGCTCACGAGGACGCCCACGCCAGTGAGTACGCCGACGGGCTCATTAGCGTGTCCGCGCCCCTCGTCGCCGGTCTCACGGCGACGGGGCAGAACGTTCTCTTCGCAGCGCTCAGGTTCGATCGCCGGGAGATCCGGGCGGACGAATACGCCGCAGATCGTGTCTCACCGGAGGCCATCGCAGGAGCGATCCGGACGGTTCGAGACGTCCAGGTGACGAACCGTGCGGGCGGAACTGCCTCCCGGGACCGGGCGGCGGCCGCGGCCTTCTCCTCGTTCGCACCACACGAGGACGACCTGTCGTGGAGCGACGAGACCTTCGGGCTGTTCTTCGGCCCGTACACGATGACGAGAGCACACCCGACAGTCGAGGCCCGGCTCGACCGACTCGACGCCCTCGCGGCGGCGGACCGGGAGGCGGAGTCGGCCGTCACCGACGCGGCCGGCTGAGATGTCACGGGAAGACGGTCACCCGACGCGAGCGTTGTAGGCGGGTAGCGACCCGCGTCCCTCGCGGTAGTTTCGCTGAAGTCTCCGCTCGCGCTGTCTCGCACGCCGGCGGTCGTACGTGTACTCACAGCGGTAGTGTGTGAACGTTTTCTCCGGGTCGCGGCGGTGTGCCGCAAGCCGTGAGGCGACAGACCCGGAGCCGATGTAGACGGTCCGGACGGTTCCGAACGTGACGTGACCGAGTTCGTACACCCCGACGACATCACGCGGCGTGTCCGGGTCGAATGTCCGCCACTGCGTGGCGATAGCCATCCCGACCGCTACTCGCGAACGACGCTTGTTTCCCGTTCGTCGCCGGTGCCGGCCGCGTCACCGCCGGCCGTGCTGTCAGCGTTCCCTCCGGAGCGTTCCTTGGGGGTCGAGACGGGGGCGTCGGTGCGGTCATGGTCGAACGGGTCGATGAGGTCGAGGTCAGGGGTTGGGTCCGTCTCGAGCGGGTCCTCCTCGAAGTCGAACCCCTTTAGGCTCTCCAGGTCCGTTCCGGTCGCCGTCGCCGCCACGTCGACGCCGGCTTCCGCCAACGGCTGCTCGAACGAGTCGAACGCCCGGGTCAACTCCTCGATCTCGGTGTCGACCTGGTCGGCTAGATCAGGAACCTCCTCGACGGTTCCCTCAGAGAGTGACCGGTACTTCGAGATCGGGTCCTCCCTCGCGATCTCGTCGTGAACGATCGACTCGATCTCCGAGACTCCCGCCGCGTACGTGTACTTCAGCATGTCACGAAGGGCCAACTTCTCTTTCACCTCCTTGACCGCACGCTTCTGTTTGGTCACCCGCATCACCATCGCGACCTGCTTTCGCTCGATCTCGCTTGTGGCCTCGGTGTAGTTCGCTTCGAGTTTTTGGAGGTCATCATCGAAGTGTTCTATATCCGCTCGAACGTTCTTGAACCGCTGTTCGGCTTTGTGTGTTCGCGTTCTGAGCTCTCGCTTCGGGAGGGTCTTCAATCCGTCCAGCGGGTTCGTCCGTTCGTCTTCACGCTCACCGTCGTCCGTGTCGGAGTCGTTTGCGGTTCTACCCCGGAACAAACGCTCGAGCCAGTTTCTGAATCCGTCGGTCGACATCCTAGTTCGTATCGGAACACAACACAACGAAAAAGTCAGCTGGCGGGGCCACCCTGTGCGACAGGGAAAACGTTCAAAAGAGGCGGTTCATGGGCATGAGTGTGAGTGCTGGTCGGGAACGACTTCTGCTGGCGCGGGGCGACAGTTCCTTCAAGTCAACGGGTGATCTGAAAATCTTAACCAACGACAGCGACGTTTAGATCCCCACTCTGTTGGTTAAATCTGAAGCCGATCACGAACCCATTCAAATTCCGCTTTCCTAGTGAAGTAATCAGCAGTACTCCGAAACCGCAGTCGTCGGAGCAACCCGCTCGATTTCAATCCGTTCAGTGTAGCTAACTGTCGATCTCCTCAAGCGCCTCGGTTGCGACATCACCAAGTTCGCCTGCCTCAATATGTGAGTACCGCTCACGAACCATCTCCTCTGAGTTGTCGAGATAGCGGGCTGCAACAGTATATCCGAACGCGCGGACGAGAACCTCTCCCATCCCTCGGCGACCGCCGTGAGGGGCTAAGTAATCGTGTTTTGGGTGGTCGATGTCAATCTCCGCAGCTTCTGAAAGCCGCTGGAGAATCGTCCGTGCGCCGTCCGTCGTGATCGACGGCGGTCGAATATCCGCATCAAGCGCCAGCAGCAGATCGCGAGCGTACTCCGAACGGCGTTCAGCGATTGCCTCTGGGCGTTCCCCTCGGTCAGCCAACTCCTCTTGAACGAGTCCTGCAAGCGTCCGCTGGTCGAACGTCGGAAATACCGGCCAGCGCTCCGTCGGCGGGTCCATCAGCTTGCGGTAGCTCCGCAGCGGTGAGATCACTGGGTCGGGCAGACTCGCGGCGTCCCACTGCTGTTTCTTCCGGTAGACATCCATACTCCCGTCGTCGAGGGAGAGGTCCTCCCAGCGGACGCCGCGCCGGCGCGGGTCGTTCGGATCCCGGAGCAGTTCCCCGACACGGACAGCGGTGTACGCGAGAACGAACACGAGGGCGCGGTCACGACCTGCCTTCAGCGCCGCGTAGCGCGCTCGCTGCTTGTCGAGGGGGTTAGTATCCTTCGGAAGTGTCGTGTACGCCTCGACGGCGTCGCGGGCCCGTTCGTCGACATAGCGGGTGAGCGCGTGGCGCTGCTCAGACGTCCAAGCCTGCTGGTCGCCGGGCTTGCGGCCATCGTCCTCCGGCAGCGGCGCCATCGCACTCGCCCGCTGTGCGTAGTGCGCCTCGAGATATCCTTCGTTGACGCACCACCCGCACCACGCAGAGATATAGCGATAATAGGTTTTGACGGTGTTTTGTT
>CAZIFX010000054.1:0-14877 GCA_964538415.1 uncultured Halobellus sp. | reverse complement strand
CGACCCGTCAGCTCCGGCGAGAAGCGACCCGTCAGCTCCGGCGAGAAGCGACCCGTCAGCTCCGGCGAGAAGCGACCCGACGGCGTCGCGAAAAGGGGGTCCGACGAGGGCGACGTCCGATCCCGGATCGAGCGAACACGCCGCCCACGTCGACTCACGCGGTCCGCCAGTGGACGACGGCGGTACCGACGACGAAGGCGTCGTCGCCACCAGGGTCGCGGCGAACGCGAAGCTCGTTCTCGCCGGCGACGAGTGATCCGTGGTCGACCGTGTCCATCCAGAGCCCCCAGCCGTCCCGCGGCGGGAGGTCGAACCCGCCGAGCGGCTCGCCGTTGATCGACAGCTGGTGGCCCGTCTCGTCGACCTCGAACGCCTGGATCTGCACGTACGCGTCACGCGGACTCTCGGCGGTCACCTCGAAGGCATGCGGGTCGGTGCGGTCGCCGACGAACGTCGCCCACGGGACGTCGAGGGCGTCATCGGTCGGGCCGAGGTGTTCGTTCATCGGAACGATCACGTAGTCGGCTCCGGTGTGTGGCGGCATCGACATCGGCCGATCGTTCGCGCCGTGGTCCGTTAAACATCCGCTCGTGAGACGGCCCGCCCGAGCCGCGGCGCCGGACGGGATCCCTTTTGAGGACGCGGCCGGAAGGACGAGCGTGCGATCCGTGTTCCTCGTGGCGACGTCGCTGTTCGTGGTCACCCACCTCGACACCTTCGCCGTGCTCGTCGCGTTCTGCGTCGACGAGGCGTACACCACGACCGAGGTGCTCGTCGGCCACTATCTCGGATTCACGGGAGGGCTCGCCGCCGCCGTCGTGCTCGCCACCGTCGCGGGAGCGACGCTCGGCGAGTGGGCGTTCCTCCTCGGGGTGGTGCCGCTCTCTATCGGCCTCTGGAGCCTGTTCCGTCGACGGGACGACGACGCGCCCGCCGTGAGGGAGACCGTCGAGACCCCCGGCGGCGTCGCCGTCGTCGCGGGGGCGGGGCTCGGGCTGAGCGGGGAGAACCTCGCCGTCTTCGTTCCCTTCTTCGGCGGGCTCGACGCGACGACGCTCGCGGCGGTCGTCGCGTACTATCTGCTCGCCGCCGGCGCCCTCTTCGGCGTCGCCCTCACGGTGGCGCGACGGACGGTCGCCGATCCGCCGGCGTGGGTCGACCGATGGCTCGTTCCGACGATGCTCGTCCTCGTCGGGGTGTACGTGCTCGCAACCGGCTTCCTCGTCGGCGGCTGAGTCGGGAGCGACGGGCGGTCGCGGCCCTCGACTCCACACCCGCCACGGCGTGCGATCCCGTTTAAGTGTTCATCGGACGAACCGGTTCGCATGTACGACCGAATCCTCTGTCCGACGGACGGGAGCGCGGGTGCGACGAGCGCCCTCGATCGGGCTATTGACCTCGCCGTCCGGTACGACGCCGCGCTTCACGTCCTTTACGTCGTCGAGGAGACCATGCCCGTGCTCGACGCCGCGGACCCCGAACTCGGGGTCAAGCTCCGCGAGCACGGCGATCGAGTCCTCACGAAGGCGGCCGATCAAGCCGTTGCCGACGGCGTCGACGACGTCGAGCGGGCCGTCGTCGGGGGGACACCACATCGACGGATCCTCGCGTACGCCGACGAACACGACGCCGACCTGATCGTCATGGGGACGGACGGCCGGACCGGCCTCGATCGATTCCTCCTCGGCAGCGTCGCGGAACGGGTGCTCCGGCTCTCGGACGTCCCGGTACTCACGGTGCGACGGGACGACCGGGCGTCCGCGGCGGCCGAATCCCCCGGCGAAACCGACGGACCTTCGTGACAGGGCCGCGTGGAACACGTATGACGACCGACGCCGAGCAGGCGTGTTTCGAGGCGGGGATCAAGTTCGGATCGCTGTACCACCAGTTCGCGGGCACGCCCGTCAGCCCGACGAGCACGCGGAGCTTGGAGGCCGCGATGGCCGAAGCGATCGAGAACCAGCCGTGCTGTGAGTCGGTGACGGTGACGATCCACGACGATCGGGTCGCGGAGGCGATCGACCACGAGAACGGCTACACCGAGCTGACCGGCTCGCTGATGGACGTCGAGATGCGGATCGCCCACGAGGGCGTGACCGTCCGAACCCGCATGCGGATGACCGACGGCTACCCGCTGATGGAGCTCGTCGACGTCGACGGGTGAGACGTCCGTCGCGTCGTTTTTACGTGGTGGCGGGCTACGGAGGGGTGATGAAGCTCGGGCTGTTCGACCTGATCGGGCTGGCGACGACGCTCGTCTTCGCGTTACCGCTGGCGAACTTCGCGGTCATCCGGCTGCTCGACGGCGAGACGGCGCTGGGAGTGGGATTGCTCGTCGTCGCCGTCGCGATGGTCGTCCTCCCGCAGTACTTTCTCGACCCGGGCCGCATCCTCCGCGGCCTCGCTCGCGGCCTCCTGCCGCGACGGCTCCGCGACGGGGCGGGCGACGCCGAACCGGACGAAACCGAGCCGGTGGAGAAGTGAACACCGAAGGTCGAGCCGGGACCGGCGTGGACAGCGAACGCCCCCGCGCTGAAGGCGGCGTTTCACGGGGAACGGCTTATCAACATGGAGGCGACAGGTACGGTAGCACAACCTATGCCCTTCTCCTTCGACACGACCTACAAGGATTTGGACGCGACGCTCCATTCGAGAGCGAAGCCGAAAGCCGTCGATGACCCGGAGGTTCTAGTGCTCAATGAAGATCTGTGCAACGATCTCGGAGTAAATAGCGACGAATTACCCCCTGAGATCCTTTCCGGACAGAAGCTTCTGGAGGAGCCGATCGCACAGGCGTATGCGGGACATCAGTTCGGACGCTTTGCACTGCTTGGCGACGGGAGGGCGATGATCCTGGGCGAACACGTACACGATGACGGCAGGTATGATATTCAGTTGAAGGGCTCGGGCAGAACCCCTTACTCGGGAAGGGGGGACGGGAGCGCAACGGTGAGTTCCATGCTCAGGGAGTACGTCTATTCGTATGCGATGCAGAATCTCGGAATAAAAACGTCTCGAAGCCTCGCAGTGATCGAAACCGAAGAATCGGTACGGAGACGGAGAACGGAACCGGGAGCCATGCTCGTGAGGGTGATGAACAGCCACATTAGATACGGGACGTTCCAATACGTTGCAACTCAAGCGCCCGGGGAGCTGGCGGAATTCACTGAGTACGTGATCAACAGACACTACCCGCATCTGGACGGTGGGGATGAAACGTACGTAGCGTTCCTCGATGAAGTCATGCGATCCGGCATAGAGATGGTCGTCGACTGGATGCGTGTGGGATTCATACACGGCGTCATGAATACGGACAACATGAGCATAGATGGAGAGACGTTTGATTACGGACCGTGTGCGTTCATGAATTACTACGACGAAGACGCCGTCTTCAGCTCCGTGGATACGGGAGGCAGATACCGCTTCGGGAATCAAAGGGACGTTTTACGGTGGAACCTCGCGCGATTCGCGGAGTCGCTGCGACCGCTTTTCCAGGACTCGCCGGTCGCTTTCGACGAACTGGAAGCCAGACTGAACGATTTCGACGCGAGGTTCGACGAGAAATACTACGCCATGATGAGACGGAAGCTAGGGATCGAATCGGACGGGGAGAGGGAAGTGATAAACGAGTTTTTGGACTGGCTTCGTGGATCCGGAGCCGATTATACGAACACGTTCCTCGAATTGGCGGATCCCGGCTCCGTTGACGATCCGGTCTATTCCACGGAGGAGTTCAACCACGTCCGAAGCGAGGTGGCTGAGGTCGGCCTGAACGAGGAGCTGATGAAACGAGCCAATCCCCGTTACATCCCCCGCAACTACGTGGTGGAGGAGGCGCTGGATGCGTACCTGGAAAGCGGGGATCTATCCGAGTTCAGGTCGCTATTGAACGTGTTGAAAGAGCCGTATGAAGCCCAAGACACGCGGACGCGGGTTCAACGACCGCCGCCGAGGGAGTTCGATTCGGAGTATACGACCTACTGTAATACGTGATATCGATTCGTCCGGACAGTATTGTCAAAAATTTTATTATCCGGGACGTGTGGACTCGTTTTCGACCTTCCGCGGTGGCGGTGGATGTGGCTCGTTGTTGTGGACTACGGCGACGTCCGAGAGCGGCGGCGGTACCGCGTTATCGACGGAGTCAAATATAACAGGGGTTCGGTAGTTACCAGTAGCGTTATTGTGATTACGATCTTGAATGAATTCGGGGTCGCATGATCATCGGAGTGACAAAGGAATTGGATCCGGATGAGACTCGTGTCTCGCTCATTCCACCCGCGGCGGCCGACCTCATCGATGAGGGGTTCGACGTCTGTGTCGTTTCGGGCGCCGGTGACCGATCGGATTGGTCGGACACGGCGTATCGAGACGTCGGCTGTGAGGTGGTTGCGGACCGCGAGACGCTTTTCGATCGGGCGGATATCATCACACGAGTACGCGGACTGGGAGCAACCGCCGCGACTGACGTCGATCTGTACCGTGACGGACAGATCGTGGTTGGACTCCTCGGCCCGTACGAACTCGACGACGAACTGGCCGCGCTCGCGGACCGGGGAGTCACGGCGTTCGCTTTGGAGCTGATGCCGCGTATCAGCCGTGCACAAAGCATGGACGCGCTCTCCTCGATGTCCAGCATCGGCGGGTATAAAGCCGCCATCACGGCGGCGGAGCGCCTTCCGAAGATGTTTCCCCTCCAGATGACCGCTGCCGGGACCGTTCAGCCGGCGGAGGTCTTCGTCATCGGTGCCGGCGTCGCCGGGCTACAGGCCATCGCGACGGCCGAGCGGCTCGGTGCGTCGGTTCGGGCGTACGACATCAGACTGGAGGTTCGCGAGGAGGTCCGGAGTCTCGGTGCCGATTTCGTCGAACTCGACCTCGAAACCGAGGGATCGGGCGACGATGAGGGATACGCCCGGGAGATGGACGAGGAGTTCTACCGTCAGCAGCGAAAGGAACTCACGAGGGTCGTTGGCGACTCGGACGCCGTCATTACGACGGCCGCGATCCCCGGCAAACCCGCGCCCGAGTTGGTGACCGAAGAGATGGTTGACGGGATGGATCCGGGGTCCGTGATCGTCGATCTCTCGGCCGCAACCGGGGGCAACTGTGAACTCACGGAACCGAACGAAACGGTTGAACACGGCGGCGTCGAGATATACGGGCCGACGGACCTGCCGGCCTCGGTCCCCCACCACGCGAGCCAACTCTATTCGAACAACGTGCGGAACTTCATCCAGAACCTGTTCGTCGACGACGGGACGGCGATCGACGCCGACGACGAGATCGTCGACTCGACCATGCTCGCTCACGACGGCGAAGTTCGCTGGGTTCATCCGGCGGAGCACGACGACGACGGTGGCCCTGACGGAGACGAGACGGCGTCCGCCGAGGCTGACACGGAGGGCGAAACGGATGGGTGATCTCATCACCAACCTCACGCTGTTCGTTCTGGCCGCGTTTCTCGGCTACTCGGTCATCACCAAGATTCCAGCAACCCTTCACACGCCGCTCATGTCCGGCGCAAACGCCATCACCGGCATCACGCTCGTCGGCGCGGTCGTCGTTGCCGGCTCCGGCTCGACGACGTTTGCGACCGTGTTGGGGTTTTTCGCCGTCGTCATGGCGACCGTCAACGTCGTCGGCGGCTATCTGGTGAGTCATTTCATGCTCCAGGACTTCCAGGAGGGAGGTGGTAGCCGATGACGGATGGGGTACTCACCGAATCCCTGCTCCGACTCGTCTACCTGGCCTCGGCAATACTGTTCATCCAGGGACTTCGCGACATGACGCATCCGCGGACGGCCGTGCGTGGAAACCTCGTTTCGTCGGTCGGGATGCTGTTGGCGGTTGGCGTCACGGTGCTGTGGTTCGAGATCCTCTCGCCGGCCGTCCTGATCGGCGGCCTCCTCCTCGGGGGGCTCGTCGGGGCGGGACTCGCCGTGAAAGTCGAGATGACCCAGATGCCACAGCTCGTCGGCGTGTTCAACGGGTTCGGCGGCGGCGCATCCGCCTTGGTGGCCGGCGCCGAGCTCGTTGAACGACAGGCGGTCGCGGGCGGAACCCTTCCAGTGGATATGACCGTCGCAGCCGTCGCGTCGGGGATCATCGGGTCGGTCACGCTGTTCGGCAGCATGATCGCCGCCGGTAAGCTTCACGGCGTGATGCCCGGATCCGCCATCCGATATACCGGCGAACACGCCGTCAAGGCGCTCGCGTTGGGGCTGTCGCTTTTGGCCGGCGTCTATCTGATCGTTCAGCCGGACGTCCTTGCAGCACAGCTCCAGGGGTGGTGGGTGCCCTCCTACTGGGTGCTCGTGATCGCCGCCTCGGCGCTCGGCGTGTTGCTCGTGATCCCGATCGGCGGCGCCGACATGCCGGTCATCATCGCGCTGTTGAACGCCTATTCCGGATTGGCGGCGGCCGGGACGGGATTCGTTTTGGACAACACCGCGCTCATCATCGCCGGCACGCTCGTCGGCGCGGCGGGACTGATCCTCACCGTGATCATGTGTGAGTCGATGAATCGGTCGCTCGCGAACGTGCTGTTCGGCGGCTTCGGCGAGGCGGCCTCCTCCGAGGGGATGGAGGACATCTACGAGGGCAACATCACCGAAACCTCGCCGGAGGAGCTCGACATGCTGCTCGAGACCGCCGACCGTGTCGTCATCGTCCCGGGATACGGGATGGCGGTTGCACAGGCACAACATGCGGTCGCCGAGCTGGCCGAGCTTTTGGACGAGGAGGACGTCGACGTCGAGTTCGGAATCCATCCGGTCGCGGGCCGCATGCCCGGACACATGAACGTGTTACTGGCCGAGGCGGACGTGCCGTACGATAAGATGAAGGAGCTTGAAGAGATCAACCCCACGTTCTCACGGACCGACATCGTCATCGTGACGGGTGCAAACGACGTCGTCAACCCCCGAGCCAACGAGGATGACTCGAGTCCGATCTCGGGGATGCCCGTGTTGAACGTCGGCGAAGCAGGCACCGTCATCGTCAACAAGCGAAGCCTAAGCCCGGGCTTTTCGGGCATCCCGAATCCACTCTTCGCTCAGGATAACACCTACATGTTGTTCGGCGACGGAAAGGAGACGATGCAGAACGTCGTCAACGAGTATAAGGAGTGAGATGACCGTACCGACCGGACGGACCGCTTCGTGGCTGATCTCGCCGCTTTGCGGTGTTTGATACTGCTCTCTCAACACGTGTTCGAGTTTTTCACACTCGTGCGTAGAAGATCCTCGCTCGGTTCTATTAATAACTATATCATTTAGAATACCAAGGATAAATAAGATATGGGATAATATTCACAACACGGGATGTCGATACACGCTTCGAACCAACGATCGAATCTGGACCGGCCGGCTCATCGGATCGGGTTTTTCCGCGAGAGCAGCGTCGGCAAAACGACGGTATCCACACTGGTTGCAGACCGGCTCTCGGAGCGGGGGCAGGTATCAGTGCTGGGAGATACCTCGGAAGTTCTCGAAAGTGGCCCAATGCACTCGCCCTCCACGAGTACCGGAGTAAGAATACGATGGACGATTCAGGACGCGAAAGCGGGCATCACATCGGTTGAAAGACCGGGCCCTGAAGTCGACACTGCGTGCGTCGTTGCGACACCTGACGGACTCGATTCTGTGTGGGCATACGAACGAACTGCGAATCGATCTGAAACGGATCTCTTTCTCATCGTGACACGGGTTACTGAAGCAAGTCGCGATCGAATCCGAGCGTGTGACGGACCTGAATTAGCCGAATACTGCCACGAGGACGAGGCGATCAGCACGGCGATGGCTGCTAATAGAGTTCCCTCTCTCGCGAACCGGACCGTTGAAGCGATCCTTGTAGAGGCGCTTCAGCCCGAACGGCTTGATCTCGCTGCCGCTCTCGATGCGCTCGAAACGAAACAGCGCTCGCTCGTCAATATCGAAGTTACTGAGGCAGCGACCGCTGCCGAGATCGGTCGGCGGTTGCGGTCTCTCGGACTCCGTGCTGCCTTTTTCAACTCTGACATCCTCCCACGACTGAAGTCGTGGGCTTTCGCCTCGAAACTCTGTAATTGCCAGTGCCATGACGGTCACGTCATCGCCCGGCTACCTCCGGGCGACCGGGGTACCAATGAAAGTATCGGAAAGAGTGGTGGAATCGAGGTGGCATAACGGATGAATACGACGCGACGAACGATCCTTCGCTCCGGTCTCGCCGCGGCCAGCGCTGGTGCCGTTGCTGGTTGTCTCTCCGTAGGGAATCCCTTGAGTGACGATGGAGACCGCTCCGGGTACACGGCATTTTTCACCATCCAAAACTGGGCCGAACACATCGCAGGAGACCGTTTCGAGTTCACGAACCCGGTGTCCGTCGGACAGATGGGACACGGCTGGAGCCCCGACGGAAACGTTGCTCGGGACATCGCCTCCACGAGCGCGTTCCTCTATCTCGACACGCCCGAGTTCTCGTGGGCACAGGACGTCGCCACCGAGCTGGAACAAGACTATGATGGCGTCGCAACGTACGATCTCCTTGACGGACTTGGTCCACATCTCATCGGCTTCGACTCCGGTTCCCTCCCCGATTTCGACCACGGCCGCGACTACCCACGAGAACGTCTTCGGCTCGACGAGTTCGACATCTACGATCTCCGCTCCGACGACCAGCTCGGATACTGGCACACCGACCACTGGCATGGCGGCGTCCCTGATATTCCGACTGAGACGACCGTCCCGGTTGGGCTCGTCATCGAAGATAATCAGGGCCGCGTAGTGCCGCTCGGTGACGGCGAACGATACCAAGTCGACGCTCGGATCGCCGATGATGAAGCCGGCCTCGTGGAGATAGCGTCCCACGGACGGCAAGTAGAATTCACCGGGATCGAGACCGGACGCACCGCAGTGGTTTTCGAAGTGCGTGATGAGGGTGAGGTCATTTACGATACGGCCGACGAGCCGGCCGCTTTCGAGGTCATCGAGGAGGGCGATACGGGTGCCTCAGAGTTCCATGACCCGCACGTCTGGGTCGACCCCGTCCTTGGTCAGGAGATGGTCCGTGGGATCCGCGACGGGTTAGTCGAGCTCGACCCTGAGAACGCCGACGCGTACGAGGAGAACACGACCACATACATCGCTCGGATGAACGAGGTCGATGAGGCGTTCGAGTCGCTCGCCGCCGATGCCGATCGTGATGTCGCCGTTCTTGCCGGCCATGACGCGTTTCAGTATCTCGAGCGACGGTACGACTTCGAGCTCCGGACGCCCGTCGGAATCTCCCCGGACGCTGCCGAGTCGTTCGAAGATATCGCCGGGCTCATCGACACCATCGAAGAACGCGACATCCATACCGTGCTGTACGATCCGTTTGAGGCACCCGATCCGGGCGTTGATATGCCACAGATGGTCGACGTGCTCTTCGAGAACACCGACGTAGAGAACGCCGAGCCGCTCACCCCAGTGGAGGGGACGACCGAGACGTGGCAGGAGAACGAGTGGGGGTGGGTCGAACAGATGGTGGAGATCAACCTCCCGTCGCTCCGGACCGCACTCGATGCGTGACGGGCCCGCGAAACACACTCGGCCCGGTGCCGTGACGCGGAGGGGGGTTCGTGGAGCCGGTCGACGACTCGAGAGACGTGCATCCAGTCGGTGCTCGCCTCACGCAGTTCGACTCGGAGCGGGCTACGCGCGAAAAGCGAACCACTCACCCCGACTGAGCCAGCGTCGTCGCGGGCTTCGCCGCGGTGATCCCGCCGCCAACGGTCAGTATCCCGATATCGGTCATCGTTGAGGTGTCCTGAGTCCTAGCCGAAGAGGAGGGTGCCGCCCCACGCGATGACGACCGCGAAGCCGACTGCGGCGACCGCTTGACGGGCCATCATCGTGGCTGCCCATCGCGGTGAGACCTCACGAGCAACGGTAAACGCCGTCACGAGGCAGGGCAGCAGGACCCCCGCGAGGTAGACGACCACGAGCACCTGCACCGGTGAGAGCGTGGCCGCCGTCGACGCGCCGTCGGCAGTCAGTAGGGCAATTCCGTCCTTCCGAATCGACGCGAGCACGAGCGTAAGCGCGGCATCCGCCGGGAGGTTGAACAGGGCCATCGACGGTCCAAGCACCGAGCCC
Organism: uncultured Halobellus sp.; assembly: GCA_964538415.1. Lineage (GTDB taxonomy): Archaea > Halobacteriota > Halobacteria > Halobacteriales > Haloferacaceae > Halorubrum. Next base: position 4,756 of record CAZIFX010000054.1, on the reverse strand, counting down.
ATCGCGTCGATGACGCCGAGACGGTCGAGCGCGGCTGCAACGAAGGTGATCACGACGAAGATAGGGAGCGCCTTTACGAAGAACTCCCTGAGCGCGCTCCACGCCTCACGGGCGACCGCCTTCGGGGCGGGCCACTGAAGGAACGTTCGTCGATCGACCACCGTGGTCGACTCTCGGGCTTCGGCAGGAGCGATCAGCCCGATGTAGATGAACGTCGTCGCTGCCAACACGAACAGGTAAGGACCGACGAGCCAGCTCATTCCGACCGCCGCAAACACCGCAAGCGTCGCGGGGAACTGATACGAACAGGCCGAGCCGAAGGAGATCGCCGAGATGGTCGTACACCGAGTACAGTCCGAACACGAGCGAGTGTTGACCACTGCGGGGACGTTACAGCCGAAGCCCATCACGACCCGAATGAGATCCCGTCCCGAGAGACCGATTCGCCGCATCGCCGGGTGTAAGGAGACGGTCATCCGAGTCACGACACCCGTGTTCTTGTAGACGCCGAGAATCACTGCGAAAACGAGCATCGTCGGGCCGGCCCAGACGAACAGAAACGGTCCCATCGACAGCAGGCCGTACTCGTTCGTCAACAACACCGCGAGCGGCTCCGGAAGCCGCTCGGCACCTCCGACCAGCGGCTCGAAGGCGGCACCCACGATCGGATCGAGTTCACCGGCCAGCGTATTGGCGAACCAGACCGCAGCGCCGGCCGGAACCAACAGGAGCAGCAGGCTCGCTAGCGGACCGACGACGGGCCATTCGAGGATCGTTTTCGGGGGTTCGATCCGTCGACCGACCCGCGTGCGCGCAGCGTCAGAACAGCCCCGGCTGGGCCAATGCGTCCATGATACGTCCGTAGTCATCGGTCGACGTTCCGGAGCCAGCGGTCGGTGTCCCGCCGTCGACCACCGGTCGCTCGACGGTGCGAGCGTCGACCGGGACGACCGGCACGCCGATATCGGCACTCAGTTCTTCGAGTGCTCGACGCGTCCCGGTTCGCTCCTCGACTTTGTCCCAGTAAGTAACGACGACGGCTCCGAGGTGTGATTCGACGAGCGGCAAGAGGTCGTCGAGGTCGTCGTCGACGTCCGTCGCCGGAACGACGAGCAATGCCGTCTCGTCGTCGTCGACCTGCGCCAACGCGTCCCGGGTTCCCTCGGTGTCGGTATCGAGGACGATCCCGGGCGTATCGACGAACTCGAACTGGTCCGTCGTGTATCGCTCACTGCGGGTAGTGGTGCCGCGAAAGTTCCCGCTGGTCGGCCGGTCGCCCGTGAGCGAGGAGACGAGCTCGGATTTTCCGACGCTCTCTTTCCCGACGACTACGACGGTCTCTCTGTCGGGATCCCCCTCGGGTGGCGTGTCGGTCAACCGAGTTCGGGCCTCAGTCATGTTTTTCGAATCCGATGCCTGGGGGCCAATTCACGGAACGACTGCCGACGGAGCCGGATGTCGTACTTGCCCACGAGGCCTTGTTCGCGGCCGGTCACTCGGCAGACGTGTCGGTCGTTGTTGCTCGCGTCGGCGGGTCGATCGGTCTCACCAGCACCGTTCTGCGTATTTCCCGTCATGATTAGCAGTCACACATGTCGGGGTCACAGCAGGACAAGTCCTCGAGGAACATGTCCTTCTCACGGTACTCCTCGAGTGGAGCGCGGTCAATGCCGAGTCTGGCGGCGATCTCGTCAGCGACGACGGCGAAGCGCTGTCTGAATTTGTAGATGAAACAGAAGAGCTGGCCGTTGTGCGCGACCTGAGGACCGACCAGAAACATGCCGGGAGTGGTTGTTGATTCATCCCGCTCGGTCAGCTGCGGTCGCCCGTCGTCGAACGCGAAGTGCTCGTCTGCGGGGCCGAGTCCGCCTTCGAACCCCGTCGCCAGCACGGGTCGGTTTCGCGTCGCAAACGTCTCACCGTCAGTGCTGACGACCTCGAACGACTCGCTATCACTCTCGGCGTGTTCGACCCGTTCGACGCGGACGCCGTCTTCGAGCGCGATCGGCGCGTTCCGTCCGAACGCCTCGCGCAGCTGTTGGCTCGTGTACGGTGAGAGCACTTCGCTCGGGTCGGGCCCGCGGAGCCGCCACGGGCCTTCCTCGTCGAGAACCACTGTCTCTTGACCCGTGTCGGCGAGCGTGAGGGCTGCGTCGATCCCGCTCTCGTATCCGCCGATGATCACGACCGGGTCGTCGACACACTCGTCCGCAAAGGAACGCCACGACTCGACCCGGGAGTTGTGGACACACCGTTCCGCACCCGGGAATGGGTCGTCGTTCGGCTGCCCGAACTGCCCGGCTGCCCAGACGACGAAGCGGCTCCGAATCGGGCCAGCCGACGTGTGAAGAACGAACTCGTCGCCATGACACCGTATCGACTCCACATCGACACCGGTCCGCAAGGGGAGATCATAGAACTCGGTGACTCCTTCGAGGTACTCGGCGTATTCATCACCGCTCGGGTGTTCACTATTGAGCGCGAACGCTGGCGACGTGTCGGTGGTCACGGCGTTCAGGTCCCGACAGCCGAAACCGTTGCCCGGGAATGAGGGCGTAATAAACTGCATCTCGTCGGGCCACTGTCTGAACGACGCGCCGACCGCCTCTCGATCGAGAATCGCGTACGAATCGAGGCCGAGGTCGTTGAGGACGACGCCGATTCCGACGCCGGCAGCTCCAGCGCCAACGATCACCGCGTCAAGCGACTCGCACTTCCGGAGGTCTGTTGATGTCACTGTTAACAACGTCTACTTTTTGATAGCCAAATATAAATAATTTATACTATAAGTTAATAACACATGAGTCGAGAGGCAGTCCCCGTCACAGTACTAACACCGGGACTCGTCCGCTAGTTTCCCGTGGTATGCGCGTGAATTTAGTTACGTAACAGCCCGAATTAATATTCTGAACCAACTTTTCTACCCCTTTTCTTAATAAGAGTCTTGTGTATGTGGGCCTGAGTTGTTAATGTAATGTCGTACGCATGCACCAACTGCGATGCACAGTTTCAGAGCGCCGCCGGTGTGACCCAGCACGTCGCCTTACATCATAACCGATGTGCCATCTGTGACGAGGAGTTCGAAGAGACCGATTTGCTGCGAGAACACGTCCACGAGACTCACTGAGCGGCAACTCCCCCGTGCAGGACTGCTGGGACCTCGATCACGATACTGATTTTTCCGTGAACGGAGACATGAACACGTCCAAAACTCGCAGTTAGGGACGGACTGGTCGGAGTGATCCGGACCCGATTTGAAGCGATCGATCTGACGCCGATTCAGCCGACCAGTCCGGAGTTGGCCGCTGGACCCGTGTGAACTCTACCGCGTATCTTTCACCCGTTTCCGTTACGGCTAGTTCCGGTCCTCGGTGGGAGCAGTCACGAGTTTCCAATCCGCGGCTGCCGCGGCGTCCGCAGTCGATCGACACGTCCAACCGGATACCGTCTCCACCGCTTCGCTGGTTTCGTCGGTCCCGACGAATACGCATCGGTCCGTCCCGAAAGTGTCCCGGATGGTCGAGAGAGCTTCCGCCATGGAACGTGGTACGGACGAGAAGTCGTGACGATACCCACCCTCTCGAACTCGAGGTCGTTCAATGTACGATGGCTCCGACGAGGCGATTCCGACGAGACGGTTCCGACATAGTTTGTCCATGTGATGGCGTCGTCAGGTGCATGGTCGGGACGCTCAAGCCGCTCAAGTGCGTCCAACGAGGCAGCGAGCGTGAGATCGTTTGAAGCCACGTCAGGATCCCCCGTGAGCGCTTGTCGGGGGACCGCTCGTTGGCCTTCGACCGACCAACATACGGTATCATAAACGCGGCGAAACGGAACACACGCAGCGAGCTTCCGTGGCGCTGACCGCTGTGACGAGAGAGGCGTTCGTCAATTAATCTAGTTGGTGATGTTGCTAAGTACTATTATTTAAAAATCGGTGTTACACAAACATGAAACGCGTGCTAACAGCTGTTTAATCCCTGTAGCGCATTGATGAGATCGTAATGTGCCACTGCTTCAGCGACCTGGCCGAGATGACCGAACAAGAGCGAACGAACGTCGTCGCCGAACACTCGGTGGAAGAGTTGAGCGCGGAGTACTCTGCCGAAGAGTTGGAAGCTCTCGGTGTCACCGCCTGAGGAGTCTCTCCGGGGAAGACGAGATCGTCATCGCCGAGTTCCAACCAACCGAGAGTGACGACGTCGTCCCAGTCCCCTCCATGTCTTTCGGTCTTGTTCCGTTCCGACTTCTCGGCGTACGCGAGCGTGTAGTAGTCCCGATCGGCCACGTCGCTCGGGTTGACGTCTTCCTCCGGGTGAACGCGGAGGAACCCTGAGCGTCGGGGACGTCAGGTTCGTAGCCCCGTCAACCCCCGACTCGGTGAGCATCCGCGTGGGGTTCACGGACTGTGACGAGTGGGACTGCCGGGAGTGCCAGGACCCCGATACTCATCTCTTCAAGCCACATTCGGACTCCCGGAGTTGTTCGTGTCTCGGGGAGTCCGGCGGACTTCAGCGGGTTTGGAGTTACTTTCCGTGGTGCTTTCGAGCAGTCGGGCTCTACATCGGTTCGTTATCGGAACTGGCCGTTCATCCAAGTGGCTCCGATGACTGTCTGATCGCTTGGGCCGGACAGACCGTCATCACAGGACTGACGGGGAGCGCTCCGTTTCCAGCCTGATAAAGGTACGGGCGCATACCCCGGTCGCGTTAAGTTAGTGAATGAGGCGGACGAGTTTTGAGTGTCTATGCCAAAA
>CAZIFX010000053.1:0-14986 GCA_964538415.1 uncultured Halobellus sp. | reverse complement strand
CCGACAAATATCCCGCCGAATCGGGGCGACGACGGTTCGTGAAGGGCGTCGTCGGCGGCGCAGCCCTCGCCGGCGTGGGCGCGGCCGGCTCGGCGACGGTGAACTCCCTGACGACCGCCGGCGGCGTGGGCGGCGGCCAGACCGTCGCGATGACCATCGAACACACCGGCGGACCGGCCCCGCGCGGGCTCCCGCAGATCCCCGTGCGAGTGGACGACGACGGATTCATCGAGGGTATCTGGCCCGAGGTCACCACGATCGAGGAGGAGGGCATGGAGGTCGAGGTGGCCCAGGAGGAGCTCGGCGGTCGAACCTACGGCGGCGCGTGGTTCCAGTACTGCGGGATCGAGTCCCAGGAGAACGTCCGCCCGAACTTCGAATCGGACAACATCTTCCGAGCCGCCCCCGGCACGTACGACTGGCAGGACGAGGTATACGACGGCGGCGACCGGATCCACATCGACGACTTCGACGACTACGACACGTGGGGTAACAACGTCGGCAACGACGGCGTCGGCAAGCCCGCGGCGACCACGTGGCGTTCGGAGGACGCGGACACCAGCCTGAACGCCGTCGTCATCCGCTCCACGCAGGTCGAGGAGGCAGCCGAGGAGGACGAGTGGATCGCCGCCTCCACCGACCAGGGCTTCATGGCCTACCTCAACGTCTGTACCCACTTCTGTTGTATTCCGGGCTACAAGGAGCTCGAGGAGTCCGCCCGATATAGCGCCGAGGACGGCGCCTACTGCGTCTGTCACCAGTCGACGTACGACCCCTTCACGCTGGAGGAGGCGCTGTTCGTCGCGCGACCCCGTCCCGAGTGACGACGCTCGGCGGTTCCCGTCCTCATCCCACCCTCCGGTCGATGACTTCCTCCCGTCCTCATCCCACCCTCCGGTCGGTGACTTCCTCCCGTCCTCGTCCCACCCTCCGGTCGACGCCCGAGGAAACGCCGTCCTTTTTCGCCCGCCGCCCCAACGCGTAGCCATGAGCACCGACGAGACGGAGACGGACGCGAGCGGATTCGACGCGGAGCTGGCCCAGGCGCGGGAGCTGCTCGAGGGCGACGACGTCGACGCGCTCCACGTCGGGGTCGTTCGCGACGGCGAGGTCGATACGACGTTCGCCCAGCGTACGGGTGACGATCCGCAAAACCAGGGGCTGCGCGCGCTCGCGCTGCTGGCGGCGCACGTCCAGCTCGTCGCCGAGGAGGCGGGCGTCGACGCCTCGACCGTCGCGGGCGACGCGGCCACGCTCGCCGGGCAGGTCGAACGTATCCCCAGCAGCACCGACGATCTCCCCGAGGAGTAACGCCTACTCCGCGTATTCGGCGGACCCGGGCCCGTCGGCGGAACCCGCGGTCCGATCCTCGTTCCCGCGAAGTCGCCGAAGCTGGTGGATCACGCCGGCCATCGCGACGAGCAGGACCGCGAGATTGAACGCGGCAAGCGCGACCGGCTGGTACGCGGGATCGAGCCACGTCCGTATCGCCGTGCCGACGTATCCGTAGGCGTTCCAGCCGGCGATCAGTACCACCAACACGAGCGCGGCGAGCGCGATCCGGTCGAGCAGGCCGCGGAGGTCCGCCGCGGAGAGGCGATTGAACCACGCGCCGTCGTCCGTGGTTCGGTCGTCGGTTCCCGGGGCTTCGGCAGGGTCGTTCGTCGTTCCGTGCTTCGTCGAGTCGTCCATCGTGGTGGGATCGTTCATCGATCGGTCGTGCGTCGTCGTTCGTGGTCTTTCGTCGGGTCGGTCGTCGGCACGGTCGCCCGGTGTGTGCGTCCGCTCGTCGGCCGGGTCGGTCATCGCCGCCTCCGCGCGTGGAGGATCGCGACGAGGATCGCGAGCACGGCGCCGGCGACGCCGAAGCCGGGCGCATCGTCCGCGGTCTCGTCCTCCTCGGGCTCGGGTTCCGGCCGCGGCGCGTCGTCCTCGGCGGCCTCCTCGGTGAAGTCCTCCACCGCGAACTCGACGGATTCGACCGTCTCGTTCGCGTCGATGGTCTCCTGCGGGTCCAGGTTCGCGACGCTTTGGGTTTCGTCGATCAGCACGTCGTCGTCCCAGAGGGCGACGTCGACGTAGTAGTTGTATCCGTCGGGGACCTCGACGGTCGCGTCCACGGTCTCCGTTCGACCCGGGCGGATCTCCCCGACCGTCACCGTCGCGTCGTCGGCGACGACGTTCGACTCCGCCTGCCGAACCAGGACGCGGAGTTCGAGGTCCTCCGAGCGCTCGTCGCCGCCGTTGGTGACCGCGGCCGACGTCTCCAGCGTCGCCGTCCCGTCGTCGGCGTCACGCACCGAGACGGCCACGGTCGGCCAGATATCGCCGTCCGCGAAGCCGACGTTGGAGTCGGCGTACGCCGGCGTCAGCGCCGAGACGCCGGAAACGCGAGTCGAGTGGGTGGCCCGACGCGTGCCGTCCTCGTAGACGACCGTCTCGAGTCGGTAGCCGCCCGCCCGTTCGACGTCGAGCGTTCCGACGATCGGCTGCTCGCTGCTTCGTTCCAGGTCCTCCCGGCTCGTCGCCTCGGTGCCGACGTCGCCGACCGTCACCGTCGTCTCGTCGGCCAGCAGGCCGGAGTCCGCGTCGATGGCGCGATGGCGGACGGTGACGTTCTCGGCGACGTCGCCGCGATGTTCGAGGTCGAGGTGTACGTCGAGCTCCGCGGTGGCTCCACCGATCTCGCCGGGCTCGACGACCACGTCGGCCACGTCGAGGTGGCTCGGGAAGTCGCGATCGGCGTCGCCACGCGGGTCGTCGAGCGCTCCCGGCACGGCGGCGACGCCCACCACGCCGACCACGGCGAGGACCGCGGCGACGGCGAGGAGGACGGTTCTGGAGTCCATGGTCGTCCCGAACCGTGCTCGAAGTAAGTGCTTTCGGGAGGGACAAACGGCTCTCTGTGTCTTCGACGGTCGTCGTCCCGGCCCGCGGGGCAGGTCGCCGGGCTCGTCAGAGCACGCGATATCGTCCGCCGGTCTCGGAGAGCTCACCCCGTCGCGTCAGGCGTTCGAGGAGGTCACGGGCGGCGTCGGCCGGGACCCCGTGGTCGGTCGCGTACGCGACGATTCCCTCCTCGGTCGGCTTCTCGGCCTCCCGAACACCGTCGAGAACGACCTCGTCGCGCGAGCGCGACGCGGAGCCGCCGCCCGTCGCTCCGGCGCCGGCCTCGAAGACGGCGTCGGCGTCGAGTCCGGATCCCTCGAGGTACTCGCGGTCGCCGACGCCCGCGTCCTCGATCGCGCGTTCGAGCTCCGCGACGTGGTCGATCTCGGCGAACGCCTCGCTGTCCCCGTGCTTCTTCGCGAGCAGCGCCGCGCGTGCCTCCCGGGCTGCCTCGCGATCCTCCGACTCGAAGAAGCGTTTCAGCTTCGCCGTGCGATGGGTCCGTCCGCAGCGGGAACACTGCGCGGTCTCGCTGGCACGGGGGTCCCGGAGGAGCCACATGTTCGCACAGTCGGTGCAGCCGACGACGGCGTACATGTCAGTGGCTGGGTCGGGAACGGATTTCAATCCTCGGCTCCGGGGCGGGGGCGGCGGGAGGTCCGGTTGCTAAAACAGCCCGTCGACCGCCTCGGCGGCGAGGTCGACGCTCGCCTCGAGATCGGGCCCGAGCGGGGAGCCGACGACGAGACCGTCGGCGTGTTCGGCGACCGCCGCCGCGCGTTCACGGACCGTCTCGGGCGACCCGGCCATGCAGAAGGCATCGATCATCCCGGGCGTCACGCGCTCGAACGCGGCGGAGAACTCGCCGGCCGAGACGTGCTCGCCGATCGCCGACGCGGCATCGGGGTCGATCCCGTGGCGTTTCAGAACGGGCGGGGCCGCTCCGGCGGTGATGAACGCCACCGGCGGGCGCGCGGCCTCGCGGGCGGCCTCGCCGTCCTCGTCGATGCTGACGGCGGCGTAGGCGATCAGGTCGAACGCGCCGCGCTCGTCGGGTCGGTCCTCGAGGCCGTCGTCGACCTGTTCGCGGGCCCACGCGAGGTCGTCCGGGTGGGAGCCGTTGTACAGGAGGCCGTCCGCGTGTTTCGCGGCCATCCGGCACATGTGAGGGCCCTCGCCGCCGACGTGGACCGGAATCCCCGCGCCCTGCGGCGGCTCGTAGTTGAGCCCCGCGTCGGTCGCCTCGAAGGTGCCGTCGTGGTCGACACGCTCGCCGGCCCAGAGCCGCTGGGCCGTCTTGAACGCCTCAAGCACGGAGCGAAGCCCGCGCTCCTCGGCCAGCCCGAGGTTCGACAGCGTCGAGGGGTCACCGGGACCGAGTCCGAAGACGGCACGCCCGTCCGAGGCCTCGTCGAGGGTGGCGACCCGCGAGGCGAGCGTGACGGGGTGGGTCTCGTAGGGGTTCGCGACGCCCGGACCGATCCGGACGTCGTCGGTCGCGACCGCGAGCCGCGAGAGGAACGCCCACGGGTCGCGGTTGTTGTAGTGACACGTCGAGTAGACGGCGTCGTAGCCGGCCGCCTCGGCGCGGACGCCGAGGTCGACGAGGCGATCCAAGTCGTGTTCGGGAGTGAGTTCGATGCCGAGCATGGTGGTTGTCGCGTTTGTCGTTCGATCAGTCCTCGTACCGCCATTCGCGGAGCGCCTGTCGGACGAAGTCGCCCTCGACCTCGCGGAAGTGGGCGTCGGAGCCCGCGTGGTCGCCGAACGCCCAGTCGCGGACGACGACGACCGGCGTGCCGTCGTCGCCCTCGCCGGCGACGAGGTTGGCCGCGCTCGCCAGCTCGTCGATCACGTTCTGGACGGTGACGCCGAGTTCGCGGCCGTCGCGGTCGCGCTCGCCGCGCCAGTCGCGGCTCGCGGGCATCCCGGCCCAGCCGATCGCGACGCCCCGCTGGCCGTGTCTGAAGGGTCGACCGCAGGTGTCGGTGACGACCACGCGGTCGACCGGCAGCCCCTCACGAAGCCGTTCCGCGCTCTCCGTCGGTCGCTTCGGGAGCAACAGGAGGTCGCCGTCGGGCACGTTCGACCGGTCGATGCCGGCGTTGACGCTCACGTGACCGAACCGGGTGGCGGTCAGCAGAAACGGCGCCTCCATGATCAGCTCCGTCGACTCCTCGATGACCGCCTGGGCGAACCGCGGATCCTTCTCATCTCCGGTTAGCTCCGTCAGGCGGTCGGCGAGCTCGTTCGCGCGTGGACTCGGCGGGAAGTCCGCGAGGTCGAACACGCGACCCTCGGCCTTCGAGACGACGGTGCTGGCGACGCAGATGACGTCGTCCCCGCGAAGATCGATGCGGTCGCGTACCAGCGCCGCCAGGTCGTCCCCTTCCCGGATCTCCGGGAGGTCCGGCACGGCGAACAGCTCCATGCCCGTACTGGGAGTCGGCGAGTGAAAACCCCGCCGGTACCGGGCTCGCTTGACGGGGTCGCCGCCCTTCCCGCGCGCCGGCCGATCCGGTCCGTGGTCGTCGTGGATCCCTCCGTGGTCGCCGGCGTGCGGTCATTTAAACCGATCCGGTCCGTGCTACGGATATGGTAGGGTCCGCGCTGTACTTCACCGCTCCCCGTTCGGTGGAACCTCGATCGGTCGAGGTCGGCCCGCCGGGGCCCGAGGAGGTCGCCGTCGAGACCGCCGCCTCCGCGATCAGCGCGGGGACGGAGCTGCTCGTCTATCGCGATCAGGCCCCCTCGAACGCTCGGCTCGACGAGACGATCGAGACGCTCAACGGCGACTTCTCGTATCCGGTCCGGTACGGCTACGCCGCCGCCGGCGAGGTGACGGCCGTCGGGGATCGCGTCGACGACGACTGGCTCGGACGGACCGTCTTCTCGTTTGCGCCCCATCAGACCCGCTTCACCGAGGAGCCGGCGCGGCTCGTCGAGATTCCCCCGGAGATGGGCGCGGAGACGGCGGCGCTGCTCCCCTCGTTCGAGACGGCGACGAACCTCACGCTCGACGTCGCGCCGCGTATCGGCGAGGAGGCCGTCGTCTTCGGCGCCGGGGTCATCGGGCTCTGTACGACGCGACTGCTCGCGGGCTTCCCCCTCGACCGGCTCACGGTCGTCGACCCGATCGCGCGCAGACGGGGGGTCGCCCGCGAGTTCGGCGCGGACGAGACGCTTCATCCCGACGGTCTCGAGGACCACGTCGACGACGTCGACGTCGCCGTCGAGCTGTCGGGGCGACCGGAGGTGCTCGGTGACGCGCTCGACGCGGTCGGCTACGACGGACGCGTCGTCGTCGGATCGTGGTATGGGACCAAACGTTCCCCGTTGAACCTCGGGGGCCGGTTTCATCGGGATCGGATCGCGATCGAATCCAGCCAGGTGAGCACGATCGACCCGGCGCTCCGTGGCCGATGGGATACTGAGCGTCGACTCGCGGTCGCGCTCGATCGGCTCGGGGAGACCGACGCGGACGAACTGATAACCCACCGGGTTCCCTTCGCGAACGCGGCCGAGGCCTACGATCTGCTCGACCGTCGGCCGGAGGAGGCGCTTCAGGTGGTGTTGACCTACTGAATTCCGCGCCTTCCGCGGTGGACCGTCCGCCTGGGGGATCGACGACCCTCCCGTGACATCTCCCCGAGACGATCGACGACCCTCCCGCGGCGTCGGCTCGAGATTATAAATGGATCCGGCCCGTGATGATTGATAACGCATGAGCACCCCCGCTGATCGTCTGGAGACCGCTTCCCTGACGTCGCTTCACTGGATCGCCATCGTCGCCGCGCTCGTCAGCGCCGCAGTCCACCTCGTGTTGGGCGTGGGCTTTCTGCCACACTGGATGGGCGTCCTGTTCGTGCTCGCCGCGGGCGGATTCGTCGGCGCCGTCGTGCTCGTCCTGATCGACTTCCGTCGCCGCCTGCTTTATCTCGCCGGCGTCCCCTTTACCGGCGTTCAGATCGTCGGATGGTATCAGGTGAACCGCCCCGCGGGGCTCGCCGACCTGGGCGTGGCCGACGCCGTCGATAAGGTCGCACAGGTCGTGCTCGTCGTCGCGCTGATCGTGCTGTACGCTCGCGAATCGTGACCGAACACGCGGCCGGTACCGGCATCGATCCAACCCGCCAGTGGCTGCTGACGGCCGGCGTGACCGGGCTACTCGCGCTCGTCGGCGCGGCGCTTCTCACCCACGGGTCCGACGACGTCGCCACGGTCAGGTTCGTCGCCGGAGTGGCGGTCGGCCTGGCGGCCATCTCCGCGGTCATCCGCCGCTGTTTGGAGGCCGCCCGCCGCGAGGCAGGGCCGGAGCCCATCTCCGGCGCGACGTGGATCACGCTCGCACGCGGAGCCGCGACCGTCGTCCTCGCGGGGTTCCTGTTCGCCGCGCCGACGGACGGGCTGACCCTATGGGTTCCCGCCGCCCTCTTCGGGCTCGCGGCCGGGTTCGACGCCGTCGACGGCGCCGTCGCACGCGCGACCGACACGGTCTCGACCGTCGGTGGCCGACTCGACGTCGAGATCGACTCGATCACGGTGCTCGTCGGCACCCTGCTCGCCGTCAGCTTCGGCGGCGCGGCGGTCGCGTTCCTGCTCGTCGGCGTCGCTCGCTACGCCTTCGTCGCGGGAATCACGGTGCGTCGGCGCCGGCAACTGCCGGTATACGAGATGGATCCGAGCGAGCGTCGGCGGGCGGTCGGCGCGGCGACGATGATCGCGACGTGGCTCGTGTTGCTTCCGGTGCCCGGCCCGTCGGTCTCGTGGGCGCTTTCGGTCGTCGTGTTGATCCCGTTCGTCGCGAGCTTCGGCCGCGACTGGCTCGTGGTCTCCGGGCGGCTCGACGTCGGGACGGACCCGCAGTGAACTCCTTTCTCGGACGACGGATGCGCCGTCACGGCACGCCTTTTAGGTACACCGACTCCTACGCGATGACATGTACGAGGTCTCGGTCTCGCGGACGTTCGTCGCACAACACTACCTGACCGTGCCGAACCCCGATCCCGCGGAGGCAACGTTGCACTCGCATCACTTCACCGCCGAGGCGACCTTCCGCGGCCCCGAACTCGCCGAGTACGGCTACCTCGTCGACATCGACGCCGTCATCGAGTCGGTGGAAGCGATCGTCGACGGGCTTCGCGACGGGACGCTGAACGACCTGCCGGCCTTCGAGGACAAGAACCCGAGCGCCGAGCGGCTCGCGGCCGTCTTCGCGGACCGGCTGCTTGACCGGCTCTCGCCGGAGGCGGCGACGGAGCTCCGCGTTTCGATCCGCGAGGACGACGTGGCGACCGTGGCCCACACGCGGTCGATCTAAACGCTGGACGATACCTGCGGTCCGTCACCCACAGATTGGCTCTATTGAGATTCTTCAGGTCTGATACGAACGCCGTGCTGAATAGAGGGCGCGAGTCTTGCACGAGATTACTGGAGATTCAGCTAAGCTCGAATCACTCGATACAGACGACTCATAAGTGGAGTGTCCCCCATCTGGACGAGGACAGCAACACAGCCCGGAAAGCTGACAATCGGAATCGCGGGATACCCCCACGACGGAATCCGGAAATCGGGCTCGTAGTCTTCAGGCCCGTCCCGACGAAGAAATCGTTCGGATGGAACGGAAGGACCTATACACGTTCGCGCTTAAACAGCAGACGTGTAGGGAGCACTGTAGCAATTGCCCCCACGGGCCGTTCCTATACCACGTGTGGCAAGAACGGGACATAGGTGGGAAACTGAATCTTCGGTGGCGGTACCTAGGCACCGTACATCGGGAGTGAGTCACCGGATTATGAGCCACTCCGAATCAACGAACGATGCGACCGACGCCGAATCGAAGTACGAGCGACTGCTCGGGCTCGTCGAATCGACCGAGTCGCTGTTGATCGTCTGTCACAACAATCCTGACCCCGACGCTATCGGAAGCGCGGTCGGTATCGAACACATCTCGGATTTCGCTGCGGTGCCCCGGACCGAGATTACGTACGGCGGGCAGACCTCCCACCAGCAGAACCGCGCTATGATAAACACGCTCGATATCGAACTCACCCCCTTTGAGGACATCTCGATCGACGCGTTCGAGCGGATCGCGTTCGTCGATCACAGCGTCCCGGGGCGGAACAATCCGGTCCCCTCGGATGCGCCCCCGGATATCATTCTCGACCATCACTCTGGAGACGAACCTGCTGCGGAGTTCGTCGACCATCGTCCGGACGTCGGTGCGACTGCGACGCTCGTAACGGAGTACATCAGGGAGTTGCCGACCGAACTGACCGACCGGCTTGCGACAATCTTGCTGTTTGCTATCCACCGGGAGACACTCGGGTTCAGCCGGGGAACCACACCCGCGGAACACGCGATAGCGGCGTACCTTCACCCGCCGGCGGACCACGGGACCATCCAGACGCTGGTTGGGTCAGTGTTCACACCTGAAACGCTCAGCGGAATCGGTAAGGCGATCACCAACCGGGAGGTCCGTGGGTCCTGTCTCGTTTCGACCGTCGGACGGACGACCGAGCGGGACATACTACCCCAAGCGGCAGACTACATGATGAAACTGGCGGGGGTCAGCACGACGGTGGTGTTCGGAATCATCGAGGACACCATCCATATCAGTGCCCGCACGGACAACAGCCAGTTGGACATCGGCGCGCTGATGAGCGACGCGTTCGACGAGATCGGCAGCGCCGGCGGCCACGGCAACATGGCCGGGGCACAGGTTCCACTGGGGCTGTTCGGCAGTGGCGACTCAAACAGCGACGCGATCAAAGAGATCACCGATGAAGCGGTTCGAACGCGCGTCTTTGAAGCACTTGACGAGTGGACGTACGAGTGAGTACACACCAATTCAGGACTTATTTGAAGGATATAACTCAGGTCGTTGTACTGTATTCACGCTCTGTATCTCGCACGAGGCGCGAAACCCATCACCAAGTGAGAACGAACAGCCCTGCACCGAGTCCGATAGCGAGCGGCAGCGATCGTTGAAACACGTCCTAGTCCGGAGCACCGCCGGATACCCACGCGAAGACGTGCGAGTGCAGGCCCGTCCGAGGAGCAGTCGCCGCGCCAAGGGCCACGAACACGACGGGGAGTACCGCCGAGTTCGCGGCCGCGATCGACGACGAGCGTCGGATACGACGGGGTTGCGAGCTCGGGGATCGGTCGAAGGTCGGTACGAAGCGAACCGCCTCGGAGTCAAGTGGTTCGAGACGCAAAGCGTCTCGTCATCACGGAGGACGCAGTCTTCCGAACGACCCCGAGGCACTCGCCTTGTTCATGCGTAGATCGCAAGCGCGGCGACGCCGATCAGCCCCAGCACGTACAGTGCGACTGCGCCACGAACGGTGGAACCCCACATCGAGGGTTCGCCGCTCATAGCGTTCCCTCCACCGAGTCGTCCGTCATCATTGCTCCACCGGCGATCGAGGGGTCGAGAGGACGTCGAACGACTCCTCGATGTCGCCGAGCACGAGCAGTGCGTAGTATCGGAGATACGTCACGACCGGGACCTGAGCAAGCGTCCAGACGACGAGCGTCGCCGATCCGAACACAACCGCGAGCGCGATGAGGACGACGATCCCGGCCGTCGATGACAACGAGACCGTCACGTGCGTGATCGCGACCACGATGAGAACGGGGATGAGGAGCATGATAGCGACGACCCCGACCGCGATCGAGGCGATGATCCCGGCCGCGACCGTCAGCAGAACCCCGATCACGACGTACGCGAGATACTGTTTCCACGACGCCTTGATCGAGCCCCAGAGTCGGCGCCACGCCGCGAGCACGCCCGAGTCCGACTGGATCATGAGCGGCACGACGAACACGGTTGTGAGCCCCGACACCAGTGCGAACAGGACGGTGATGATGAACACCACCGGGATCCCGACGAGAAACGCCGTAAACGGGACCGTGAGATCGCGCCCGATCAGGATCGGGACGAAGAGCAGCGCGAGCCAGCCGGCGAACAGTGCAACCATCGGGAGCCCGATCGCGATCCGGAACCCGAACAGGCGGAGTCCCTGCCGCCAGCGCCGGCGCCAGTGGCGTCGGAGCGACACCTCACCGGTGCGGAGCGACTCGATCAGCACGAACTCCATGATCGCTCCGACCAACGCGAACAGCAGCCCGAAGAGGATTCCGATGCCCACGAGCGCGACGACGAGCGTCACGATATCGACGGGAAGGCTGAACGGGAGCTCACCGTTAGAGACGTCTCCCGACGGCGTCGACGTGTCGAATTGTGCCGTCGGGAAACTCACGCCGCTTCCGACGAAGAACACGACGAGCGCGAGCTTCAGCCAGCGGCGGATCTCGATCGGCGTCAAAAACTCACGGGTGACGCCGAACGCTTCTTCGACGTTTTCGACGGCGTGGAGGGCCATGGTTCGAAATACTCGAAGCCCATAGATAGCCCTTCTGGTGGTGATATACGGGACTTCACCACTCTCATCGAGATGTGGCTCGTGCTCGAAGAGTTACGTTCGAATCGCTGGAACGCGACTCCGGCGCGTCACTCGGCGATCACGTGAGTGGAGCCGTTGCTGGATATCTCGTCGAGTCGTCCTTGATCGGCGTGCTGTGTGCGTGGACGGTGGTGCCAGTTCTGTTCGGTATGGTTCGCCTCCGGCCTGTCGCCGTTTCTTGATCGTGCTTGGGAGAACACCTATCAAGGCGGCTGTAATACTGCAGAACATGTGGTCCCTCCCCACACGACCCCTCCATCGTGCGTGTACTCGATACGGCCCCGGACGGCTTCCCGGTGCTAAACGACCGGCCATCGGCGCAGGCTATGCGGCCGCAGGCGCTGCACTCGCCGCAACTGTCCTGTTCGCCGTCGGCGCGATCGCCGGCGAGACCGTCGGCCTGTTGTCGTCGAACGACGGGCTCGTCTGGTTCGCGTTCGCCGGGCTCGCACTCCCGATCGTGATTCCGACCGCGTTCCTAGTCGGCGTCGCCGTGTGGCGGCTGCTCCCGCCGGACGTTCCGTTTTTCGGCCCCGTCGCCGGGCTGCTCGGCACGCTCGGGACGTACGTTGGCAGTTTGCTCGCCGTCACGGTCATCCTGACGGCGTCGGCCGTACTCGGGCTCTCCGGTGCCGACCCCGTGAGCGCGGCCGGGTTCTCCTTCGGCGTCGTCGCCCTCGGGTTCATGATCACGTGGTGGGTGACGTTCCCGGTCGGTGCCGTGAGCGGAACCGTATACAACGCCGTCCTCAAGCAGTCCGAGTGAAGCGATCACGATGAGTTCACCGTCACTTCGCACGCTTCTCGTCGCGACGCTCGGCGGAGTCGCCCACCTCGGCGTCGTCGAGTTCCTGTTCCGTTGGCTCGGTCACGTTCCCGACTCCCTGTGGCCGCTCGCCTCGGTCTCCAGTGCGGTCTTCGTCTTCGCGTTCGGGTTCCTCGCCGTGCTTTGCTCTGCCCACACGCGATTGCTATCGCCGCTCGTCGGGCTCCCCACGCTGCTTGCATGGGCGGCGTATCGGGACGTCACCTCACCGACGCCGGAGTGGTCTGAACTCGGCGGACACCTCGTCGTCGACGGCTCTGTCTACCTGACGAGCTACGTTGGAACGTGGTACGTCTGGCTCGCGACGTTCGTCGTTCTCGCCGCCGTCGAGTACGGCCTCCGCTACCACTACGGGATCGGTGACGGGCAGCTCCGGAACCTGCCGCCGCTTCCGTTAGGCCGACGTGTGACGGCTCTCGTGGCAGGGGCAGTCGGGGGCGCGTTCGGCGTCGCCGTCGTGGCGTGGATGGCGCGGATCGGTGTGAATCCGACCGGGATCGTTCCCGTGCTCGCCGTGACGACCGCGATCGCAGCGGCGGTCCCGGTCGCTGCCGCCGTCGCCCGTGGACTGATCACGCCGACCGCGTGTTTCCTCGCGCTCGTCGTGCCGGTTCTTGCGACTCAAACGTTCGTCGGGGGCGAGGGCGGCCCGGTGTTTCTCCTCCTGCTCGGGCCGCTCGCCGTCGGCTTCGCGATCGTGGGCCTCCTCGAAGGCCTCCTCCGATCGCGGCTTTCGGGGCGATTCGGCGGTGTCGATGGGGTGGACGGATGAGCCGGCTGTCGGTTTCACCGTCGGTTCTCCGGCGGACGGTGGAACCGGTTTTGGCCGTGCTCACCGTGGTTCTCGCCGTCGTCTGGGTGACCGAGCCAGCGCTCGTCTTCGACGACGGGATCGTCGCCACGATCGTCGGCCCCGCGTTCGTCCCCGCAACGATTCTCGTTCCGGGACTGCTCGGGGCGTCGGTGCTCGCTCGTGCGGTGCGACACGGTCTGCGACTCGCCTCGACGCTCGTCGGCTCCGATGATCGCGTGCGACGTGACGATACGAGCCTCCGCCGGATCGGAGCGTCGCTCGTGTTCGGCGCGTTCGCCGGCTTCACGCTCTGGTGGGTCGCAGCGAGTGTGTACGTGGTGACTGTTTCCGATGCCGGTGGTGTGATGCTTGCCCCGCTGGTCGCACTGGTCGCCGGCAGCATACTCGGCGCGCTTGTCCTCGGTCGAACCGCGCTGGGGTGGGTCCGCCTCAAAAGAGGCACCCCTCACACGCGAGGTGAAATGGGATAGGATACCTCGAGTTGTCGAGACGCTCACGCGGTCGTCGTTTCTCGTCCGGCGCCTCCCACTACTGAAAAGCCGTATGCGACCGGGACGTCGACCACCGCCCCATCCGTCAACGCGCCGTCTCTGTTGCTGAGGGAACGTTCCAGGAGGCATGTTTAATATCCACTAACGGGACGCCACAGCCGTGCCCTCCAATTCATCCGACGGTCGTGAGTCGGTCTCGAACGCTGACGACTCCGGCCCGACGGATCCGTCCGATCGGATCGTCAGCCTCGACGCGCTTCGTGGATTTGCGCTGCTTGGGATCCTGGTCATCAACATTTGGCTGTTCGCGCTCCCGACTGTCGCGACGTATAACCCCACCCTCTATGGAGACTTCACCGGTGTGAACTACGTCGCGTGGGTAGTCAGTCACGTGTTCTTCGAGCGGAAGTTCGTCACGCTGTTTACGTTCATGTTCGGCGCCGGAATGGTTCTGTTCTTGGAATCGAAGGAACGGAAGGGCCAGCCCGGGCGGAAACTACACGTCTCCAGAACGTTCTGGCTGCTCGTCATCGGCCTCGGACACGCCTACCTGCTCTGGTATGGCGACATTCTCGTCTTCTACGCGCTCTCCGGGTTCATCGTAGTCTGGGTCTGGCAGTGGCGTCCGCTTCGACAGTTTGCGCTCGGTGCTGTCCTGTTCGCGATCCCATCTCTTCTCTACCTCCTGTTGGGCGTGAGCTATCTCGTACTTCCCGAGGAGGGTCGGCTCCAACTCGAAGAGGAGTTGCTATCCGCGTTCGGCGCGGACTTCTCCCCGGAACGGGAGATCGAGATCTATCAGAGCGGCTGGCTCGATCAGGTGACACACCGCGTCCCGATCCTCGTCGAATACCACACGCTCGGGTTCGTCTCGGAGTTGTTCTGGACACTCGGGGGGATGATGCTCGTCGGAATGGCGCTCTACAAGTGGGGGGTGCTCTCCAACAGGCGAAGCACGCGGTTTTACAAACGGCTCCTCGTTGGCGGGGGGAGTGTCGGACTCGCACTCGTTCTCATCGGGGTGTGGGTTCGTGAGGTGGTTGCGTGGGAGACGATCCCCGTGCTCACGCTCGCGTTCCAGTTCAATTACTGGGGCGCCCCGATTCTGTCGGTTGGATACATCGGCGGGATAATGCTGCTCTGTCGGTGGTTCCGCAACGGTATCGTCGTGCAAGCGTTGTCAGCGGTCGGACGTACTGCGTTCACGAACTACCTGTTCCAGACGGTCGTTGCGACGACGATCTTCTACGGTCACGGCCTCGGACTGTTCGGACAGGTGAGCCGTATTGAGCTCCTAGGGGTGGTCGTCCTGATCTGGGCGATCCAGATTCCGGCGTCGGTGTGGTGGCTGGAACGGTTCCGATTCGGTCCGGTCGAATGGGTCTGGCGGACGCTGACGTACCGCCAGCGCCAACCGATGCGACGCTGAAAAGGCTTTGTTGAAATCCTATTCTTCAGATATGTTCTCGCCTGAAACAGCCGGTCGATGAAAGAT
>CAZIFX010000052.1:0-16380 GCA_964538415.1 uncultured Halobellus sp. | reverse complement strand
ATCGACTCGACGTGCTCATCGCGCTGACTCCCCGGACGATCGAGGAGAACCTCGATGAGCTGCACGAGGGCTCCGTGATCATCTACGACGGGGAGCGGACGACGATGCAGAACGTCGAGATCCCCGGCGAGATGATCGGGCTCGACGTCCCGCTCAAGCGGCTCGCCGAGGAGGCGGGCGGCGCGATCATGCGGAACGTCGTCGCGCTCGGCGCGGCCTGTGAGGTCGCCGCCTTCCCGATAGAGAACCTCGACTCCGCGCTGGAGAAGCGCTTCGGCGACAAGGGACGGAAGCTCGTCGACAACAACAAGAAGGCCGCACGCGCCGGCCAGCAACACGTCGCCGAGGAGTACGACGCCGACTTCGAATACGACCTGGAGACGACCGACGAGGACTACGTCCTGCTCAACGGCGACGAGGCGATCGGGATGGGCGCCATCGCCGCCGGCTGTCGGTTCTACGCGGGATACCCGATCACGCCCGCGACGGACGTGATGACCTACCTCACCGGCCGCATCGAGCGCTACGGCGGCCACGTCGTCCAGGCCGAGGACGAACTCTCCGCGGTCAACATGGCGCTCGGCGCCGCCCGCGGGGGCGCGCGCTCGATGACCGCCACCTCCGGGCCCGGGATCGACCTGATGACCGAGACGTTCGGGCTCGTCGCGACGAGCGAGACGCCGCTCGTCATCTGTAACGTGATGCGCTCCGGCCCCTCGACGGGGATGCCGACGAAACAGGAACAGGGTGACTTAAACCACATGCTCTACGGCGGCCACGGCGAGATTCCGCGCTTCGTGCTCGCGCCGACGACCGTCTCCGAGTGTTTCTGGAAGACCGTCGAGGCATTCAACCTCGCCGAGAAGTACCAGACCCCCGTCTACCTGACGGCGGACCTCGCGCTCGCGGTCACGGAGGAGACGTTCTCCCCCGACACCTTCGACATGGACGACGTCGAAATCGACCGCGGCTTCGTCGTCGACGAGGCGACGATCGATGAGCACCAGACGGAGTCCGGCGGCTTCAAGCCGCACGAGCTCACCGAGGACGGCATCTCCCCGCGCGCGTTCCCCGGCACGGCCGGCGGCGCCCATATGTCCACCGGACTCGAACACGACGAGCGCGGCCGGCGGACCGAGGACACCGAGATGCGCGTCAAGCAGGTCGACAAGCGCAACCGAAAGGTCGAGACCGCCAAGTCGCGCGAGGACTGGAGCCCGCGCGAGTTCGGCGAGGAGGACGCGGAGAACCTCGTGATCTCGTGGGGCTCGAACGAGGGCGCGCTCGTGGAGGCGCTGGAGTTCCTCGCCGACGACGGGATCGACGTCCGCGTGGTCTCGGTACCGTACGTGTTCCCGCGGCCCGACCTCACCGACGCGGTCGAGACGGCCGAGAACGTCATCGTCGTCGAGTGTAACGAGACGGGGCAGTTCGCGAACCTGATCGAACGCGACGTCCTGGAGCGCGTCGACCGCGTGAACAAGTACACCGGCGTGCGATTCAAGGCCGACGAACTCGCAGAGGAGATCAAAGCGACCCTCGAGGCGGGGGTGGAGGCATAACCATGAGCTCAAACGTTCGATTCACCGACTTCAAATCCGACAAGCAGCCGACCTGGTGTCCCGGATGCGGCGACTTCGGGACGATGAACGGCATGATGAAGGCGCTGGCGGAGACGGGTAACGATCCCGACAACACCTTCGTCGTCGCCGGCATCGGCTGTTCCGGCAAGATCGGCACGTACATGCACAGCTACGCGCTTCACGGCGTCCACGGCCGGGCGCTCCCGGTCGGCACGGGCGTGAAGATGGCGAGACCCGACATCGAGGTGATGGTCGCCGGCGGCGACGGCGACGGCTACTCCATCGGCGCCGGCCACTTCGTTCACGCCGTCCGGCGGAACGTCGACATGAGCTACGTCGTGATGGACAACCGGATCTACGGGCTCACCAAGGGCCAGGCCTCGCCCACCTCACGTGATGACTTCGAGACGGCGACGACCCCCGACGGGCCGAAACAGCCCCCGGTCAATCCGCACGCGCTCGCGCTCGCGTCGGGCGCGACGTTCATCGCCCAGTCGTTCTCCTCGGACGCGCTGCGTCATCAGGAGATCATCCAGGAGGCGATCGAACACGACGGGTTCGGCTTCGTCAACGTCTACTCGCCGTGTGTCACGTTCAACGACGTCGACACCTACGACTACTTCCGCGACTCGCTCGTCGACCTGGCGGACGTCGACCACGACCGCCACGACTACGACGACGCAAAGGACGTCATTCTCGACTCCGACAAGGAGTATCAGGGCGTCTTCTACCAGGATGAAAACAGCGTCCCGTATCACGAACAACACGGCGTGACCGAGGACATGTCCGTCATCCCCGACGGCGCCCCCGAGGGCGCGACGGACCTCGTTCGCGAGTTCTACTGATTGACCTCCTCCTCCGCGTGAACGCGGAGGAATCCCACCACGGGATTTCAGGCCGAGTGTAGCGGCCTGTTGGTTTCAAGACGCATACGTTCCACGCGTCGTCTGCTGGGTTTCAGCATCGGCGTGGCTGTCTTGTGGCCCGGTCAAAGAGGCCCCATCCGTAGCCGAGTCATCGTCACCGGCCTTCTGCCGGGAACTCCGGTCGCTTTGGCGGTGACTCTCTCCACTACGGTAGCGATCTGCAATGTTTATCGCCCCGTTCACATCGGCTTGATACTCACCGAGCCAGCAGTCGTCGTTCGAACATCTGAACGTCGCCTGCCGTGGCCGGTAGCCGTCTTCACCGCAGGCATGACACGCCTTCGAGGTGTTCCGGGGATTCACCGTCTCGACGGGAATCCCCTTCTCGGCGGCTTTGTAGCGAATCTGTGCGTGGAGCTTGGCAAAGCCCCATCCGTGCAACCGTCGATTCATGTACTCGCCGTAGTCCATGTTCTCGCGGATGTACGTCAGGTCTTCCAGCACCAACACTGGGTTCTCGACAGACTCGGCGTAGTCCACGACCTCGCGGGTCACACGGTGGAACACATCGTCAATCTGGTCCCACAGTGCGTCACCGTAGGACTCTGCGATTCGCTCACTGCCGCGCTGCTGAAGCCGTCGCTTGGCGGTGAAATAGGTTTTACGGAGCCGACGAACGGCTTTGCCGTCGTCGGCCCACAGTTCGGGGCGAAGAGGAGAACCAGAGTCGTCGCGGTGACACACCGTGACGAGACTCGCTTCTCCGATGTCCACACCAATGGGCGTCCGCTCGTCGGCGGACGCCTCAGATTTGTCCTCCACGTCGCGGGTAGCGGTGACGTGGAGATACCACGTTCCGTCCCGCTCGAACAGCCGACTCTCACCCATCTCGGCGTCGTCTGCGTACACCGCTTCGAGCCAATCCCGCTGTTCGGGATTGGCGCGTGCCGGAATCCAGAGGTGGTAATCCTCGTGGTGCGGGATTTTGACGTACCACTCGACAGCGTTCTGTGGCTGGTGGTCGAGTTGCAGGCCCTCGTTGGTGAACCGCACCGGGTGGTCGTCGTGAAGCTCGTCGGCGTCGTAGCTGTTCCCACAGAGTTGTGGGACGTACTTCTTGAGGGCGTTTTTCGCGTAGCCGCTCAGGTCGTACTCGACAACCACGTCGTTGGCCGCTGACTGTGTGTCACAGCCAGCGGCGAACGCGGCCTGAAGCGCCTGTTGGTAGGCGTTCCGTGTCTCACGAAGCTTCTGCCGCTTGTGGACGTTCGGGTCCACAAGCTTCAGTTCGAGCGTCTTTGTGAGTTCGGTCACGCTTGGGCCTCCTTGTGTCGTCGCCAGATTACATCTGGCGGGCTGCCAGAACTCATGAGTTCTGGCAACGGTCGATGTAGTTCTCGACAGTTTCGCTGGAGACGTGCCCGGCTGTGCCAGCGTAGTAGCCGCGTGTCCACCGGATTTTCTCGCTGTCGTGGTCGGCGTGGCGGTGATTGTACTTCCGTGAGGAAATGCCCTTGAACCAGTTGGCGAGCAGTGATGGGCTGTGTTTGGGCGGGCTACTGACGAACAGGTGAACGTGGTCGGGCTGAACCGTCAGGTTTTGAATGTTCAAGCCTTTCTCGTCGGCAATTTCGTGGAGGATGGATTCAACACGGTCGGCAACCTCTCCCGTCAGTACCGCGTTGCGGTACTTTGGGAGCCACACGAGGTGGTAGTTGAGGTTGTAGGTTGCGTGCCGTGTAGTCTTCATCCGTGCTACACACTATGGTCATGTCATGGCAAATATCTTGCGGAAACGGTGGGAAATCCAGCCCTGCAATAGAACGGTGGACTGTCACACTATGCTGTCCGCTCGACCCCCGCCTGTTCGTTCCTCGGTTCCGACGGAGCGTCGGAACACTCGTCACTCACGGGAAGGCGGGGGTATGCGCTCGTATCTCTATCACGTCGACGGATCGGCCGTCGAATCCGACCTCGAGAGGTCGTCAAAAACGGACGACGTGGCCAGGTTTCGCCAGCGTTCTCGGTCGGTTTCAGCAACACTAATTACCCGGACCCATTTTTATACAGTATGGTTGATCGCTACGACGTCGTGATCGCGGGTGCGGGCCCGGCAGGTGCCCAGTGTGCCCGTGATCTCGCCGCACGCGACTACGACGTCGTCGTTCTCGAGACGGAGCCCGAAGACGAGTTCCCACGGCAGAGCAACAAGTCGACCGCGGGTACGTTCCCGTCGATGATGGCCGCCTTCGGAATCCCCGACGACGTAGTGATGCAGTACACCGACGACGTGGTGTTGGAATCGCCGAACGAGTTCTATCAGTCCTACCAGCCCGGCGCCGTGTTGGAGTTCGCCGACTTCAAACGGTATCTCGTCGCCGACGGCCGCGAGAGGGGAGCGGGGTACCGGTTCGACTCGCGGGTCTCACGCCCCATCCTCGATGACGACGGCACGATCGAGGGGGTACGCTACGCCGGTGACGAGGAGATCTACGCCGACGTGATCGTCGACGCGACCGGTCCCGCGGCGCCGATCGCGAGCGCGCTCGACGTCGTCGACCTCGAACGCGAGAACCAGGCGATCGGCATCGAGTACGAGATGGAGGGCGTCGACATGAACCACCCGGACTACGCGGACCTTCGACGGGCGATGATGCTCCGGCTGGATCACGACATCGCGCCGGGCGGCTACTCGTGGATCTTCTCGACGGGCGAGGACAGCGCGAAGGTCGGCCTCTGTTACATCCAAAACGAACGACATCGGGAGTTCGCCGAGCAGGGGAAGACGATCGACGGCTACTTGGAGGAGTGGATCTCGGAAGATCCCCGCTTTGCCGACGCCGAGCGGCTGGAGGGGAAGGTCCATCGGGGGTCCGCACACATCCAGATGCCGAACCGAATGCACACGGACTCGTTTCTCGCCATCGGCGACACCGTCCCGACGCTCGATCCGCTGTGGGGCGAGGGGATCCACAAGTGCATGAAATCCGGGCGAGTGGCCGCCGTCGCGATCGACCGGTGTCTCACCGACTCGAACCGGCCGACGGACGCCGAAAGCCTCGCGATCTACGACGAGCTCTGGCACGAGGAGGTCGCGCCGCGGATGAAACAGCGGCTGATGCTCACCGAGCTGTTGTATCTCGCGCCGAACGAGCGCTACGATCGGTTCATGCGCGACCTCCGTCGGACCGACGAGGACGTCCTCGCCGAGGCGAACAGGGGTAACAAGCTCGCGATGCGGAAGCTGCTGCATCTGGACGACCTCCCGCTTTTGCGGAAGTACGCCCGCGAACACCTGTTATAACTCAGTCGCCGAGGCCGCGGCTTACACACCCAGCGCATCGGTTATCGCCGCCCGCACCGCCACCAGCTCCTCGTCGGTTCGGTCGCGTGGACGGTTCACGTCGACGTCGACCGTCTCGACGATGGTTCCGGGTTGGCCGCCGAGGACGACGACCCGGTCCGAGAGGTATGCCGCCTCCTCGACGTCGTGTGTGACCAGCAGGACGGTCGTTCCCTGCTCGTCCCACACGTCGAGGAGGTTGTCCTGCCGTTCGTACTTGGTCAGCCGGTCGAGCGCCGAGAACGGCTCGTCGAGCAGCAACACCTCGGGCTCGTAGGCGAGCCCGCGCGCCAGCGAGACGCGCTGGGCCATGCCGCCGGAGAGTCCGTCGGGACGGTGGTCCTCGAAGCCATCCAGGCCGACCGTCTCGACCAGCTCGTCGATCCAGTCGGCCGCGTCCGCCTCCGCGGGATCGATCCCCTCGGGTAGCCCGACGGCGACGTTCCCGCGGACGTCCGCCCACGGGAGCAGCCGCGGCTCCTGAAACACCATGCCGACCGCGTCGCTGCCGCCGTTCCGGACGTCGACGCCGTCGACCGCCGCGTGACCCTCGAATCGCTCCTCGAGCCCGGACAGGACGCACAACAGGGTGCTCTTTCCACATCCGGAGGGGCCGACGACGGAGACGAACTCCCCGTCGGCGGCCGTGAGGTCGACGTCGGCGAGCGCCGCGGTGTCGCCGTACCGCTTCGTGAGGCCGTCGACGGCGACGGTCGGGACCGCTCCCTCGTCGGCGGCGACGGTCGGGACCTCCCTCTCCCCGTCGGCGTCGCGTCGCGAAGCCTCGTTCAGCTTCACGGCGTCCTCACCAGTCGATGACACGGCGTTGCACCCCCTTGACGGCGAGATCCGAGAGGTTTCCGAGGAACGCGAAAAGCAGGATCGATCCCACGATGACGTCCGGTCGGGCGAGGACGCGCCCCTCGCTCAACAGGAAGCCGATCCCCTGGCTCGCGGCGATCAGCTCGGCCGCGACGACGAACATCCACGCCAGCCCGACGCCGCCGCGGATCCCGACGAGCAGGCTCGGCAGCGCCGCGGGGAAAACGATCCGACGAAGCGACTCGATCCGTCCGAGATCGTAGACGTCGCCGACCTCGAGCAGCTCGTCGCTCACGCCGGCGATGCCCGCGGAGAGGTTGAGGTAGACGGCGAAGAAGGCGCCGACTGCGATGAGAAACACCTTTGTGCTCTCGCCGATCCCGAACCACAGGAGGAAAAGCGGCACCCACGCGAGCGACGGGATGTTCTTGAGGCTCTGAAAAAGCGGGTCGAACAGGTCGTCGACAAAGCCGTGGAGGCCGGTGACCGTCCCGAAGCCGATGCCGACGGCGACGCCGAGGAGCACGCCGAAGAACACTCGCTGGATCGTGATCGCGACGTGGCTCATGAGGTCGCCGGCGATCGCCATCCCGTAGGGGGTGGTCACGACGCGAAGCGGCTCCGGCAGCTGGTGGGAAGCGAAGACGCCCGTCGCCACCAGCAGATGCCAGACGACGACGAGCAGCGCGGGCACCACGAGCCCGACCAGCCATCGGATCGAACCGAGATCAGGGAGTCCGATCACCCGAAACCACGGACGCTCGTCGACCGTCGCCACTCAGATCACCTCGGCCGCAAACTCGGAATCCACCAGGTCGTCGACGCTGCCGTCCGGATCCGCGTCGTCATTCACCAGCCCCTCGCGTTCGAGGATGGGCGCGAGATCCGCAAGCAGGTCCCGGTGGGCATCGCCCGGAAGCGGCTCCGAGAGGTCGTTTCGTCGGGTGAAGACGCGTTCGGCGACGGGCTCGGACATCCCGGATTCGGCCGCAAGGATTCCGGACGTCTCCTCGGGATGCCCGATCGCCCACTCGCGGCCCCGCTCGTACGCCTCGATCACGCGTCGGGCGTCCTCGGGTCGGTCCCTGAGGAACTCCTCGAGGAAGTTGAGGAAGCCGTAGGTGTTATACCTCGTCTCACGGAAGAACAGCTCCGCGCCGTCGTGTTCGAGCTCCAACTCTGCCATGTGGGGATCGAGGCCGGCCCACGCGTCGACCTCGCCGTCGACGAGCGCGGATTGTCCCTCCGGATGCTGGAGATGAATGACCTCGACGTCGTCCTCGCTCAGTCCGTGCTCGCCGAGCGCCTGCAGCAGGAAGAAATACGGATCCGTGCCCCGGGTCGCCGCGACCCGCGCTCCCTCGAGGTCGGGGACCGCGTCGATCCCCCGGTCCGCGAAGGTGACGAGCGGGGTCCACTCCGGCTCCGAGTAGACGTACGGCGTCGTGATCGGGACGCCGTTCGAGCGGGCCATCAGCGCCGCGACGCCCGCCGTGGAGGCGACCTCGGCCTCGCCGCTTTGGGAGTACTCGTTGGCCTCGTTGCTGCCGAGGCTCAGAACCCACTCCACCTCGACGTCCGTCTCCGCGAACGTCTCCTCCAACCAGCCGTGCTCGCGCAACACGAGACTGACCGGGTTGTAGTAGGCGTGATCGACCGTC
This sequence comes from uncultured Halobellus sp., assembly GCA_964538415.1. Lineage (GTDB taxonomy): Archaea > Halobacteriota > Halobacteria > Halobacteriales > Haloferacaceae > Halorubrum. The sequence continues at coordinate 8,105 of CAZIFX010000052.1, read as the reverse complement.
AACGTCCGTGCGTCGTCGCCGCCGGTGGCGATGCAGCCGGCGAGCAGGGTCCCGGCGGCTCCCGCCCCGGCGCCACGGAGGAATCGTCTTCGTTGCATGCGTGTCCCGTCCAAGGACGCCCACCGGTAAATCCGTATGGCTATGAGGAATATTCAATCACATCTATGATGCTTCCGAATAATATTCCCGAGACCGGGTGTGTACGTGACCCACGCGATGACGGGCATCTCGGCGACGCTACGTACGCTTCAGCGTCCGCCGGCCGGTCGATCGGAACCGATCCGAACCGGTTCGGCATCCGCCGGGACGCCGGCCATCGTTGCCCGTTTCCGGTCAGGGGCCGGCCGTCGAGACGATCCGGATCACGTCGCCCTCGCTCAACTCGTGGCTCTCGCCGATACGGCGGTTCGACCGTGCGTCGACCGCGTGGAGATAGCCCTCGCCGATGTCGGTGTGGACGGCGTACGCCAGATCCGGCGGCGTCGAGCCCGCGGGCAACAGGAAGGCGTCCGGGAGCACGGTGCCGGTGCCGTCGGTCCACTTCGAGGCGTCCTGAACGGGGTAGACGGTGACGCGGTCGAGCAGATCGTAGACGGCCGCGTTCAACGCGGCCTGCACGCCGGTCCCGCCGAGTTCACCCATGACGTTCCGGATCGCGTCGAGCCCCGCCCGTTGGCTCTCGGAGACGTCGCCGACGATCTCGAACTCCTCGTCGCCCGGGTCGTACGCAACGAGCCCCGTCTCAGCGGCGCGACGCAGCCCCAACTCGCCGTCAGCCGTGGCGGGAACGACCGGCTTGTCGGTCCCCTCCTGGATCCGCTCGACGGCGCCCTCCGGAGCGACGTCGGCCTTGTTGGCGACGACGACGATGGGCTTCGTCCGCCGCCGGACCGCCCGCGCGAGCGACTCGCGATGATCGTCGGTCCACTGGAGCGGGTCCGCCGGGTACTCCAGATCACGGAGGACCGCGGCGACGTCGGCCTCCGTCGCGCCGAACCCCGTGAGCATGTCCGCGAGCGCCTCCTCCACGTCGAAGTCGGGCGAGCGGGACTTTCGCTCGACGCCCTCCCAGTTGTCCTCGACGATCCCGGCGAGCCAGAGGTCCATCTCCGTCTCGATGAAGTCGACGTCGTCGAGCGGGTCGCGCGTGCCGGGCTCGACCGGCTCCCCCTCCGCGTTCGTCGCCCCCGACGCGTCGACGACGTTCAACACGACGTCCGCGTTGGTCAGCTCGTCGAGAAACTGGTTGCCGAGTCCCTTCCCCTCGTGGGCGCCCGGAACCAGCCCGGCGACGTCGAGCAGCTCGACCGGCACGTATCGCTTACCGTCACGGCAGTTCTCGTTGCCACACCGCGCTTCGCGGTCCAGACAGGGACAATCGGTTCGGACGTACGTCACGCCGCGGTTGGCGTCGATGGTCGTGAACGGGTAGTTGGCGACGTCGACGTCCGCCATCGTGGCGGCGGTGTAGAGGGTTGACTTGCCGGCGTTCGGCTTCCCCGCCAGCGCGACCGTGATCATGAACGTTCCTCATCGCGGCGGGAAAAGCGCCTTTCGGTCGTCCTCGGCCGGGCCGTTCTCCTCACGGATCGTGTCCCGAGTTCACACACCGATGCGGACCGTGGGCAACGACAAGGGATTTATCCGGCGGTCACCGACGGTTCCGACATGACCGGTGCCGGCGTGTCGGCGATCCTGAGCGCCCTCCCCGACACGTTCACGTTCGCGTGGGTCGTCGCGCTGCTCTTTGGGGCCGCGTGGGTTCTCGACCATCGGGGTCACTCCGCGGGACGAACCCTGGCGGCCGGGACGTGGGGGCTGTTCGGGCTGTTCTGGCTCACGATGGTGCCGTACTTCGCGTTCGAACACCAGAGCTACGTGGAGTCGATCCTCGCGCTCGTCGGCGTGCCCGCCTGTGCGTACGCCGGCTATCTCCTCCATCGGGGACGCGCCTCGCTGTTCGTGCTCACGCGTGCGGTGGCGCTGATGCTGTTCATCTACTTGCCCTTCGAGACGATCCCGGCGATCGCCGTCGCCGGACTCGCGTTCCCCGAACCACGTCAGGTGCTCATCGAGGTCGTCGCCACCCATACGGGGCTGCTCATCGATCTTCTCGGCTACGCGCCCGAGCGCGTCACCAGCCACGAGGGATTCGACGCCGCGTACCAGTGGACGCTCGATGACGGCCACACCGTCCGCATCCACGTCGTGTTGGCGTGTACCGGGCTGGGAAGCATGGCGATCTTCGGCGGGTTGATCGCGGCGGTACGGGCACCGCTCGACCGCAAGCTTCGCGCGCTCGCCGTCTCCATCCCGCTCATCTACGTGCTCAACATCCTTCGGACGGCGTTCATCTCGATCGTCGCCGGCAACCAGTACATGCACTGGCAGCCGGAGCTCGTGTTGGCGATGTTCGGCGCGACGGATCCCTATCGAGTATCGTTTCTCATCTCCGACCGAATCATCAGCCAGATGCTCGCGGTCGTCGCGCTGATCGGGATCACCTACCTCGTCGCGCGCGAGCTTCCCGAACTCGTCGTCGTGTTGGAGGACGTCCTCTACATCCTCACGGGCGAGGAGCACGACCTCGCCGAGGCGCTTGACCTGCCGCTGGCGCCGACGAATCGAGACGGGTAACGCGCGGACGATTCCGCCCGCGAGGATTAAAGGCGGTCGTCCTCGATGCTGCCGGGGTCCTGTGCCGTGTCGAACATGTTGTTCTCGGCGCCGTCCAGCATCTCGTCGTGCGGGTCCTCGTCGACGACGGTGACGTTGTACGCCTCGATCCCCGAGGAGATGAGCTCCTCGGCGGCCTGTTCCTCCGAAACGAACTCCTGGTCGGCCAGCTGCTGGAACTCCGCGTAGACGTCATCCGACAGGTTCAGCTCGAACGTGGGCATACACCTCCCTTCGTCCGGAGCCTTTTAAACCCGATGGGGTGAGAACGACTCGGCGGACCGGATGCGGGATCGCCGCGATCCCGACGGACGCGTGCTTAAACGTCGCTCCAGGCGCCGCGGAACCGCTGGAGCGCGGTGAGGTGGCCGACGACCGCGAGGAGGACGAGCAGAAGCTCGACGACGTTCAGTCCCACGAGGAGCGGCGCCGTGGTGACGGCGGCGGCGACGCCGACGATGCCCATCAGCGCGAGCCGGTCCGCCCGGCCGAGCAGCCCGCCGTACTCGCGGCCGATGCCGACCGCCTGGATCTGCGTGCCGAGATAGGAGGTCATGAGGACGCCGGTGACCGCGAGGAATCCCAGCGCGTACGCGCCCACGCCGGCGGTGAATCCCGCGATGATGACGATGTCCGCGTATCGGTCGAGGACGTGATCGAGAAAGTCCCCGCCGTCGGAGGCGATCTCCTCCCGACGGGCGAGCGCGCCGTCGACGAGGTCGAGCCAGCCGTTGAGCAGGACGCAGACCGCGCCGAGGAAATAAAAGAGCGGATCGGCGATCGCGAACGCACCCGCCGCGGCGACGGCGACGCCGAACGCGACGACGCTCACCTGGTCCGGCGAGAGCCCGAGCCGCTGTGCCGCGGTCACCCACGGGCCGAGCAGCCGCTCCGCCACCGGCCGGAACTGGTCGAGCGTCATCCGCGTGCCACCTCGGCGGTCATGGTTCGTCCGGACCGTCGGCCGGGTCGACTATAAACTCGGTCATTGACCCGACGAAGGGGACGGCCACCGCTCCGACGGACGGCTCGTGGATCCGTCCCGGCGCCGATTCGCTCGTCCGGTCAGCCGCCGCTCGTCCGGTCGGCCGCCGCTCGTCCGGTCGGCCGCCGCTCGTCCGGTCAGCCGCCGCTCGTCCCGCCACGCGTCTGTTGGCGGACGCCGCCCTGCGTGACGGCCATGTCGTCGACCTGCTCCGCCTCGGCGACCTGGCGTTGGACCACCCGATGTACCGCTTCGGGGTGCGGAACGTCCTTGAGCGTCATGCTGTTGGCGCCGCCGATCGCCTGAATGTGGATCTTCCCCGTATCGAGGAACTTGTCCCACCGATCCTGTCTGAATTTGGCGTCCTTGGCACGGTTGATCGGCAACGAATCGCTCCGTGTCGTCGACGGGGTGTTCTTATATTCGATGAACTGGTCGCCGGTGCCCGCGTACTCGATGTCGGTGTTTTTCATGTAGTTGTACTTGTAGGCGACGTACCCGATCGGAGCGCCGATCCCGACGAGCAGGAGGGTGAGGAACCCGAACAGGCCGCCGAGGGCAGCCGTCACGGCCATCGCGGCGACGATCCCGACGAAGAAAAGAAACACGATCATCTTTAATTTGTGTAGGATCAGGCTGAACCAAGCCGTCCGAAGGTCGCGTTCGACGACCCACTCGACCTCCTGATCCGGCGGAACCTGCCGCTGCAGGCCGGGTGACGGTTCGGACGCACGGATCGCCTCCGCTGCCTCCTGAAGATCAGCTTGTGAACTCATACCATGATAGCAAAAACCAGACAGTATAGAACTTATGAAAACTGAAATACATTAGTTGGATGGAAATATGGGCGCCTGGGTGCGGATCGACGGCGGCCGTCGCCGACCCGCGTCCCCATGGGGACTGAGGAGTCAGAGGTAGTCGGTGAAGCCGACGGTGCCCGCGGCTGGCTCGCGTTCACCCTCCACGACGCCACGGATCGCGTCCGCAACGGCTTCGGGATCCAGTTCGGTCGCGTCGATCTCGTACACGCGTCCCATGCCGTGCTCGGCGACCGCCTCCGAGAGCACCACGTCGAGCGCCTCCGCCTCGGCGTTCTCCTCGGCCTTGGGTGCGGGTTCGCCGCGCTCGCGGAGGCGACGTTCGAGCGTCGCGGGCGCACAGCGCAACACGACGACACGGTCGACCGGGAACCGATGGGCGAGGTGTGAATCGAGAATCCCGGACCAGTCGCCGAGCCGGTCGGTGACGGCGTCGAGGTCCGCAACGAGGGTGTCCCGGTCCGGGTCGCGCTCGCTCCAGAGCGCCTCGTCGCCTTTGATCAGGTCGTTGAGATGGATCACCTCGTGGTCGTCCTCGAGCAGCCGCGTCGCCGTCGTCTTGCCCGTTCCCGGGGTGCCGGTGACGGCGACGCGGTCAGCGTGGGTGCCGGGCGCGGCGTCCGAATGAGTGCCGGGCGCGGCGTCCGAATGAGTGCCGGGCGCGGCCTCGTCCCCCTCGTCGCTCACGCGTGTACCCCGAGTTGGAGGTCGGCGAGCACCTCGTTGAGCGTCGCGACCGCCTCGCGGGTTCCCTCGCGGGTCCCCGTCGAGATCCGGACGCAGGAGGGCAGCCCGAAGGAGGTGCAGTCGCGGATGATGACGCCCTCACGCTGGGCGGCTTCGGCGACGGTCTCGGCGTCACCGACCTCGGCGAGCACGAAGTTTCCGGCCGACTCGTAGGTGTCCGCGTCGAGCTCGGCGGCGATGTACTCGCGCGCCCACCGGGCGCTTTCGATCGATCGATCCACGTGCTCGTCGTCGTCGAGGGCGGCGAGCGCGGCGCGGCAAGCGAGTTCGCTGGCGGCGAACGGCGTGTTCACCCGTGCGTACGCGTCGCCCCACGCCTCGGGGACGACCGCGTAGCCGATCCGGAGCCCGGCGAGCCCGTAAGCCTTCGAGAAGGTCCGGAGGACGGCGACGTCATCTCTGTCCCCGAGCAGCGAGACGGCGCTCTCCTCCCCGGTGAACTCGCCGTATGCCTCGTCCACGACGACGAGCGTCTCCGGGTCGGTCGCGTCCGCGAGCGCCCTGACCTCCGTCAGCGGCATCACCGATCCCGCGGGGTTGTGCGGCGAGGTGACGTAGATGACGCGCTCGCCGTCGTACGCCGAGCGGACGCCTTCGGCGGTCTGTTCGAAGTTCGCCTCACGTGCGAGCCGATAGGTGTTGACCTCTCCGTGGTGGTACCGGGCGGACATCGCGTAGTAGGCGAACCCCGGGTCGGGCACGAGGATCCGGTCGTCGGGCTCCAACATCGCCCGTGAGAGGTAATCGATGGAGCCGTCCGCGCCCGGCGAGAGCCACACCTGCTCGTCGCCGACGTCCCACTTCTCGGCGAGCCGGTCGGTGAGATCCGCATGCGAGGCTTTCGGGTAGACGCTGATCCCCGCGGCGTGCTTTCGGATCGCATCGACTGCGTCGGGGCTCGCGCCGTGAGGGTTCTCGTTGGAGGAGAGCTTGATCAGGTCGTCCGGATCGAGACCGAGGTCGCGGGCGACTTCCTCGACGCCCCGGCCCGGCACGTACGGCGAGTGCGAAGACAGGTCCCGTGGGTCCATGTCTTCTCGTCGGCCGGCGCCGACCTTAAGCGTGGCCGAAGCGAGTCAGTATCGAGCCTACGAGTGGCCGGAGCGAACTGGTGCCGTTCACGAGAGGCGTCAGTGAAACGGATCGGGTCGATCTCAACGGCGTCACCACGGCCGGATCGCCACACCGCGTTTCACCGGAAGCGAGGTGTGGTACTGGACCTCACTCGTCGTGGTCCTCGAGCAGCGCGGAGGCGGTAAGCAGCGCCTCCAACTCGACGTCGTGGTCGGCCAACAGCTCCCGGGCGCCCTCCTCACGGTCGACGACGACGAGCACGCGATCGACGACGGCGCCCGCCTCGCGAATCGCCTCGACCGCGTCGACGGCGGACTGCCCGGTCGTCGCGATGTCCTCTAAGACGATCACCTCCTCACCCTCATCGATCCGTCCCTCGATCCGGTTGCCGGTTCCGTACCCCTTCGCCTGCTTGCGTGCGATGACGTACGGTCGTCCGAGCCGGTCCGCGGTCACCGCGACCAGCGGGACCGCCCCGAGCGCGACGCCGGCGAGCGTCGCGTCCGTGTCCGCGAGCCGCGCGGCGAAGGCGTCAGCGATGGCGCCGAGGGCGTTCGGGTCCGTCTCGAAGAGGTACTTGTCGACGTAGTAGTCGCTCGTCCCACCGTGGGAGAGCTCGAACTCCCCGAATCGGACCGCGTCCGCCGCACGCAACGCGGCGATCAGCTCCGCCCGCGTCGGCCCCGTCGTCGCCTCCCCGCCGTCCGTCCGCCCGCGCACGTCGCTCGGTGTGGCTTCGTCGTTCATACTGGAGACGGGTTACTCCGAGGAAATAAACGGGTCGGAAGCGTCGCCGGCGATCCACCTCGCGACGGGTGGTGACGGCCGCCCCATCGCGACGGTCACGGTTGCTCGCCGCTGCCGTCAGCCTCCCCGCCGTCATCGTTCCCCTCATCAGCTTCCCCGCCGTCATCGCTCCCCTCATCAGTCCCTACGTCGCCCCCGTCCGCTTCGCCGACGACCCGACCATCACCGTCATCCGCGTCGCCGACACGTTCGTCCGCTGATGATCCGTCTTCGCCACTCCACAGCCCCTGGGCCCCGGCGAAGAGGCCGCCGTCCGCGGGGTCGCCGCCGTCCGCGGGTCCGTCATCGTCCGTGGTCACCTCCGATCCCATGTTCGACGAGCGGTGTGGCGGTCGGTACGTGTAGAGGAACTCTCCGGCGACGGCGTGGTATGCGCCGGTTTCGGGGTCATTGATCACGCCGACGTCGTTGTCGATCGCGAAGTCGACCAGGTCCGTGAGGCTATCGGCGGTCGCCTCGGGCCGGTCGTGCACGGACGCCGGAAGCCGAATGCGCGTGATCCACTCGTCGAACTCCGATCGTTCGTCGCGGTACTCAAGATAGGCGCGCTCGGCGTCGGTCGGTTCCAGCGCGTTCCGCCTGCGGGCGTAGACGAGACCGCTCGCGCCGGCGAGTCCGACCAACAACAGGAGCGGGCTGCCGACGGTTCGTAGGGGCCCGTAGGTTCGTTCGACCTCGACGGTCTCCGTCTGCTGGGCGCTTTCGGTGCTCGGTCCCGGATCGTCGACGGTGTAGGTGTCGCCCCCGTGGTCGATGCCGAACTCGAGGGAGGTGCCGTGGACGACGTCCTCTCCGTTCAGGGTGCCCTCGACTGAGAGGTCGGTCACGACGAACGTCTCGGTCGTACCGGGGGACGCTCCGAGCTCGTCGTCGATGGCGCCCACCTCCTCGTCGATGGCCGTGCTGTTCAGCGTGAACGAGACGACCGCGTCGTCGTCGCCGCCGAGATCGGTCGTCGTCTCCGCGGCGAGCGGTTCGGTCTCCTCCCAGTAGACGAC
>CAZIFX010000051.1:0-16924 GCA_964538415.1 uncultured Halobellus sp. | reverse complement strand
TGCACCCAGTTTGGGTGGGGATAGGAGTACCGGCTGGTTGGCACAGCCCGGAGTCCACCTTCATGACTTGTCCAGCGGATTCCAACCGCAGGAACAAGTGGTAGACTGCAAACCGTAATATCCCAACCTCGGGATTCCTCCACCTTCAGGCGGAGGAGGATGTCAAAAATCGTCGTCCCGCTCTACCGGTACCCCGAGGATACGCTCGGCCGCCGTCGTTGCCGCGGTCGCCTCGGCCGCCTCGAGACGCGTCGGCTGGGGCGTCGACACGGCGGCAAACGCGTGAAGCACACGATCGGAGATCGTCACCGGATTCTCGAGCTCCGCGATCCGGATCGCCGCCAACGAGGCGGCGAGGTCGGATCCGGCGTAGTCGCCGGGGCTCTCGCCGGCGTCACGTGAATCGCCAATCGGCACGGCCTCGAGGGCCTCGGGAACCGACGGATATACCGCGCGTGCGAGTTCGGTTCGAGCCTCCCGCCTCCGGTTCCTGAGCCGGTCACGCAGCCGAAGCCGACGTTCCCGCGCGTCACGGGCCGCTTCGGCGCGCTCCCGCTCCCGTTCGAGCGCCTGCTCGGCCGCGATCCGTTCCGTCTGGGCCGCCGAAAGCTCCGCTGCGGCTGATTCGAGCTCCGCGGTGGCCTCCTCGACGGGCGCGTCGACCGCCCGCCGACCGCGAACGTCGCCTCGGGCGGCGGCGACGCGCTCCTTCAGTCGTTCCTCCTCGCCGGTCGCCGCCGCCACCCGTCGGCGGACACGCTCGAGGTCGACCGTCGGGACGTCGATCCGTTCGATCGCCGCGTGCGTCTCCGTGATCGCCTCGGCGACGCTCGATCGCACGCCGCGGGAGCGGGCGGCTGCCGCGAGCTCGTACCGCAGCGATCGGCCCGTCGGCACCCGCCCGAGGACGTCGTGAGGAGCGGGAACCGGCTTCGATCCCGTCACCATCGACGGCTCGTCGCCCGTCACAGCTCGCGTCCCTTCAATACGTCCGGGTCCGGATGCTCCGTTCCAGCGGCGAACGCCGCGTACGGCGTCGCCTTCGCGTCCCGATCGGCGTACGCCCGCGCCGCCGTCCGCACCTCCTCGTCGACGTCGACGAACTCGTTGAACGGCTCCGTCCGCTCGATCTGGACGTCGCCCTCGTGGGTCTCACGCAGCCGTAACGCGAGGAACGCGCCGAACACGGTCGCCTCGAACAGCGCTGCCCGTCCGAACCGACGGACGACGTGGTCCTCGTGGGCCCGACAGACGTTTCGGAGCCCGGTCCGTGCCGCCGCCGAGTACGTCACCACCAACAGCACGAACGGCGGTCATCGGCCCCGGAAAATAGCGTTTACGAATCCGACGGTTTCGGCTCGCTGAAACGATCCGTGCGGCGCTCCGACCCGATCGCCGCCTCCTAAACGCGTTCGACCTCGAAGGCGGGAGACCGCTCCTTCCCGCTTTCACCGTCCGCGTCTCCCTCGCTGCCACCGTCGCTTCCGTCGTTCGTGCCGATTCCGTCGTCCGTGCCGCTCCCGATGGCTCGCCGCACTCGCTCCCGTGCGGCCGGCTTCGAGGGGGCGATCACGACGGTTCCGTCGGCCGGCGGCTCGCCGACCGCTCGAAACACGTCGGCTTCCCCCTCGAAGTCGGTCGCGTAGGTTCGCAACACCGCCGCCACGCGTCGCTCCGTCGCCGCTAGGTCGGTCTCGCCCTCCTCGAACGCTCGGAGGGCGTCCTCGATGTTTCGAAGCGCCGAGATGCGATCCATGGCCGATCAGGTCGTCCGGAGGTGCCCCTGCTTCGGCTCGTACACCTCGCCTTTCGTCCGGAGCTTCTCGATCTCGGATTCGGCCTTGGCCGAATCCATGCCGATCTCGCCGGCCCGGTCGAGCACCTCCTCGACCGGCGCGCCCTCCTCGTATTCGTCCTCGATGTCCGCGATCAGCGCCTTGATGTTCTTGATCCGGTCGCGCTGGCTCTTCGAGGTGCCCGTCTCCACGACGTCCGCGTCGAACTGCCCCGTCTCGGGGTCGACCCCGATGTCCTGAAGACACGACTCGACGATCCCCGTCGCCCGCTCGGCGTCCTCGCGTTCGACGGTGTCCGAGAGCCGGACGCGCGCGCTCGCCTCCGCCAGCCTGACGAGCGCCTCCAGCTTTCGGGCCGTCACCGGCACCGGCGCGTCCTCGTCGGCCCCCTTCGAACGGAGGTCCACGTAGAACTCCTCGATGAGGTCCTTCGCCTCCTCGGTCATCGTGGGGTAGCAGTCCCGCTTCGCGTGTGCGATGTACTTCCGCAGCAGCTCGGCGTCGATCTCCGGTGCGACCTCGTCGGTGACGTCCGCGACCTCCTCGGCGGTGAACTCCGAGCTCGGAAGCTGTTCGCGCTGGGTGTTGAGCTCGCCCGCGTAGTTCGTCTTGATGATGTGTTTCGCCAGCCGCGCGTCGTGTTCCGGGTCCGGCTGGTCGGTCACCGTGAAGATCAGATCGAACCGCGAGATGAGCGCGGGCTCCAAGTCGATCTGCTCGCCGATCGGCTCGTACTGGTCGAACCGGCCGTACTTGGGGTTCGCCGCGCCGAGCAGCGAACACCGCGACTTGAGCGTCGCGTTGATGCCGGCCTTGTTGACGCTGATCTGCTGTTGTTCGAGCGCCTGGTGCATCGCGGATCGATCCTCCGAGTTGTGAACGATCGTGCCGTTAGCGACGAAGTTGTGTGTCCCCTCCACGGTCAGGTCATACACCTTCGGCTGCCTACGATCCTCGATTTCCTCGAGAAGCGATCGAACCGCTCCACGACGAGCGCGTATGTGTTTGCGTGCGACGTCGACGACGTCATCAAATCGGTCGGTCGTGACGGTTCCGTCGAACCAACGTGAGACGGTGGATTGATCCACGTCGATATCGATAGCGAGCGAGCGCTGGGTGATGTTGTACCGCTCGATCATCTTCCGAAGTTCGGCCCACGTGCTCGGCTCCGTCTTATTGTTCAGCAGTTCCTTCGCACGTTCTTCAACCGTCGAGGTCGGTCCACCAAGCAGTTCGGTTAATTGCTCTTTTAATAATGGGATCTGATCATCACCGATCGACGGTTGAACGGAATCCACCGACTCGATCCGTCGCCACTTGACGTTGCCACGTACGAGGCATGCTAGTTCCTCAATATCGGTCGAACGAACCTCATCAACCACCGTCGACAGCTTCTCTCTCACCGTCGTACGTAGGTCGTCATCTTTCCCCCACAGCCGTGAGACGGCCTGTTGCGTGTATCTCGTTCCATCGGCGAGTTCGGTCTGTGAGACGTGGTATCGATCTTTGATCTGCTTCAGCGTCTCCCACGAACACGGTGCGCTGATCGTTCGATGATCGGCTTCGGCAGCTTGAACTCGCTCTTCGAACGTCTTCAGAATTGGCCGCCCCTTAAGAAACGAGACGTTCGCGTCGCCGTTCTCGAAATTACAGTACGTCGTGGCGTTTATACCACATTCCGATTGGTGGAGCCGGAGGGACTGCCGTAATCGGTACAGGACGTCCCCACAGTCGGGAACGACGTCGAGGATCGTTCTATCACCGGATTTGTTCCGACATACCGTCTCGAGGGAGATCTGCTTTCTCGAAAGGGTAAATCCGATATACCTTCTGAACGCATCGAGCGACGATTTCGACGTGATGCTCAATGTATAAAGCGTCTGCCGGGGCGGGTCACGGTTCCGTTCTCGTATCTGGGTCGTGACTCCAAACTCGAGTAATAGGCTCTTGACACCCATCAACAGTTCGTAACTGGCGGAGCTGATCCGGACGAACCCCGAGTTCTCATCGACGGTCCCCTCGCTGTCGGCCATCGCACGAATGAATGCGGCTTTCATCCGGGTCTCTCCTTCCGACACGGTCGTGGGGAATGCTTTGTTCTCGTACGTCTCGAGGTTCATACCGGCGTCAAGCACCCGATCGACGCACGCCTTTCCGTTGATCCTGACGGTCTCCTTCCCGTCGTCATGCTGCTCGCTCGGTGGACGAACGGGTTCCGCGTCGAACACGGTACGACACGCCCGCTCGAAATCCGCCAGGAGTTCTTCCTCGGCGTTCGTGAATCGTAACGCGTAGCTCCCGTGCTCTCGATCGTGGTGCACGTTTCCGTCGCCCGATAAATATCCGAGTACCGCACCAAGCGCGGTTGCAGTCTCACGATACGTCTCGATTGGCCCCGCCGTGGCCTTGACGCCCCCATCGCTCGCCGGACGTGGTAGCGTATCGGGGACGAATGTCCAGTCACCGGGTTCGAGATCACCTGCAGCCTTTGTCTTTCGTGTCCCGTTCTCCAAGACGAAGAACGGATGATCCTCCGTGGTGGTCACGGATTCTCCCGATTCAAGGGATACCTCGGTCAACTCATCCGGAGACGCGTATTCGTGAACGGCGGTCACGTCGCGTCTCGTTAAGGATCCGTCCGGAGCCATGGTCCACACGTCGAGGTCGACGTCACGGATGGTTCGTCCGTTGGGAAGCGATTCGACTCGGCCGTCCTCTTTGGCCTCCCGTGCGATCTCTCGAATGCGACTGATTCGCCCGTCTCCGCGATGAACGAGCGTCTCACCGGTCACACACCGCATCTTATCGAGTTCGTCGACTGCGGCGATCCCCTTGTCCGCGAGCACGAGCGCGCCGGCCTCCAGCGTCCACTGTTGCCCGTCGCCGAAGTCGTCGCGTACCGCAGCGGCCGTAAGCCCGGCGGACGACGACCCCTTCCCGGAGGTGTAGACGGACCGGGGCGCTATTTGTCGAATGTATGACAGCATCTGACTCTTCCCCGTTCCAGGATCCCCGATCAACAGCATATGCAAATCCCCCCGGATCCGCGAGCCGTCGGGGAGGTGTTTGGTGACGCCGGAGAAGAGCTGGAGGATCATCGCGAGCTTCTCCTCCTCGTAGCCGTAGATGGCGGGCGCGATGGAGTTCACCATCGCGTCGTAGACGTCGGGGCGGTTCGAGAGCTCGATGATCTCCCGCTGGTCCTCGGCGGTGATCTCCATGTCCTCGAACTCCTCGTCCTCGATCCCGATGGCGACGCCGTCCATGTAGAGATCGAAGATGGCGGACTTCTCGTTGCCCTGCTCGAGCTGTTCGATGTGGAGGACGCCCACGGCGGTGACGTGGTCGCCGGGGCTCACCTTCCCGGTGATGTCGTCCTCGATGTCGACGTCGATCGACTGGGGGGTCTCGCCGCCGCGGAGCCCCTCCGGCGACTCCTGGACCCGGAGCTTCTGGGAGTCGATGAACTCGGACTGGTCGAAGTTGACCCGGAAGGGTCCCTGCCGCTCACAACCCTGACACTCGTGTGGCTCCTGAAAGCCCCCGTCGGACTGCGGGATGTAGGTCATCGTTCCGCAGCGTTGACACTCGAAGGCGGCCTCGGTGACCTTCGGGCGGACGTCCGTCGCCTTGCGGACGATCCCCCGGATCGAGACGAGCTTGCCGATGTGGTCGTCGTGGACGCGGATCCCGCGGATGTCGATGCTTTCGGGGAGGTTCTCGATCCGGACGTGCGCGCGTCCGAGGCTGACGTCGGCGGGGAGGTCGTAGAGCCGGAGTGCCTCCTCGGCGTACTCGCGCATCTGGTCGGGTTGCGTCCGGAAGTCCTCCGCGAGGTCGCGATCGAACTGGTAGAGGTCGTCGTAATCCACGTACAGCGAGCGCTGCTCGTTGGGATACCGCTGTGCGAGCGTGCCGATCTCGTCACGGTAGTAGTTCCGATAGAACTGAATGAACCGCTCCGTGAGGTCCTGATTCCCGGCCTGAGCCATTACGAAAGGCCTTCGGCGGCATCACGTATGAACCTCATGCTCGCGGACCGGAAGTGGTCGAACGTCGTCCTTGCGGCGCGCGTGATCGGTCGCGGCGCGCATGATCGGCCGCGCTCGTTTTCACGGGCGTGATCGGCCGCGCTCACTCCACGAGAGCGACCTCGTCGCCGACGGCGACCTCGTCCGCGGCGCCGGCGGGCAGCTCGACGACGACGTCGGCGGTCCCGCGGGCGAACCCGACGAAGGGTGCGAGCCGCTTTTTGCCAGTCACCTCGCCGTCTGCGAGCCACAGGGCGTCGATCGCGAAGGGAACGAACAGCATGTGAAGCGTCCGCGACCCGCGGCCATCGAACGGAAAGACGAGCGCGTAGTCGGCCGGGATCGACCGTCGGAACATGAGCCCGCGGGCCTGCGCGAGCGTGGATTCCGCCAGCTCCACGTCCGAGGCGAGGATCCGCTCCTCCGGGTCCGCCGACGCTCCGTGACGGTGGACGAGTCGCACGGCTCGCCGGTCGCCGGCCGCGGATAAATAGCCCTCGAACGCGACGCACGACTCGTCCGGGTCGCCGCCTCCCGCTTTTTCGCGCGGTCGGACGTCGCGAAAGGTTTAGGCGAGCCAACGGCGTAGCGGGGCGCAATGAGTCGGGGCCCGGAGCTGATAATCACGGAGAAGGACAACGCCGCGAGGCGGATCGCCGAGATCCTCAGCGGCGACTCCGCGACGACGGAGCGGTTGAACGACGTCAACGTCTACAAGTGGGGTGGCAAGCGATGTATCGGGTTGTCGGGCCACGTCGTCGGCGTCGACTTCCCCGCCGAGTACAACGACTGGCGGGACGTCGAACCCGTCGAGCTCATCGACGCCCCGGTGACGAAGGAGCCGACCCAGGAGGGGATCGTCGCCGCGCTTCGGCGGCTCGCGCGGAACGCCTCGCGGGTCACCATCGCGACGGACTACGACCGAGAGGGCGAACTCATCGGCAAGGAGGCCTACGAGCTCGTCCGCGAGGTGAACGAGGACGCCCCGATCGACCGGGTTCGGTTCTCCTCGATCACGGCAAACGAGGTGCAAGCGGCCTTCGCGGAGCCCGACGATCTCGATTTCGACCTGGCCGCGGCGGGCGAGGCACGACAGGTGATCGACCTGATGTGGGGCGCCGCACTCACCCGATTCCTCTCGCTTTCGGCCCGCCAGCTCGGCGACGACTTCATCTCGGTCGGTCGGGTGCAGGGGCCGACGCTGAAGCTGATCGTCGACCGCGAACGGGAGATCACGGCGTTCGATCCCGAGGACTATTGGGAGCTGTACGCGGCCCTCTCGAAGGAGTCCGGCGACCCGTTCGAGGCGAGCTACTTCTACCTGAACGACGCGGGCAACGAGGCCGACCGCGTCTGGGACGGCGCGGTTGCGGAGGTGCTCACGGAGGCGCTCACGGCGACGGGCGAGGCGACCGTCGACGACGTCACCCGGCGGACGCGCGTCGACGAGCCGCCCGCCCCGTTCAACACGACACAGTACATCCGCGCGGCGGGATCGCTCGGCTACTCCGCCCAGCGCGCGATGTCCATCGCCGAGGACTTGTATACCGCCGGCTACGTCACGTATCCGCGGACGGATAACACGGTCTATCCGGACGACCTCGAGCCCCGAGAGCTGCTCGAGGAGTTGGGACGGGCGGGGACGTTCGCCGAGGACGTCGCCTCGCTGCTCGAACGCGACGAGATCGAGCCGACGGAGGGCGACGAGGAGACGACGGATCACCCGCCGATCCACCCGACGGGCGAACTGCCGTCCGCGTCCGACCTCTCCGATGACGAGTGGGAGGTCTACGAGCTGATCGTCCGGCGCTTCCTCGCGACCTGCGCTCCGGCGGCGACGTGGGAGCGGCTGAAGGTGGTCGCGCTCGCGAACGGGGAGGCGACGGCGGTCCTCGCGTCGGCGGCCATCGACCCGGTCGCCGCGCTGCGGGATCCGGACGAGACCGAGGGGACCCCGTCGCTCGCGGCGGACGGCGGGCTGCGGCTCAAGGCGAACGGCAAGCGACTGCTGGAGGCGGGCTATCACGAGGTGTATCCCTATCTGTCGAGCGACGAGCGGATCGTGCCGGACGTGGCGGTCGGCGAGACGCTCTCGATCGGCGAGCGCCGCACGGAGGCGAAGGAAACGCAACCGCCCCGACGGTACGGCCAGTCGCGGCTCATCGAGGAGATGGAGTCCCGCGGGGTGGGAACGAAGGCGACGAGACACCGGACGCTGGAGAAGCTCTACGACCGCGGCTACATCGAGAGCGACCCGCCGCGGCCGACCCGGCTGGCGGAGGCGGTCGTCGAGGCCGCCGAGGAGTTCGCCGACCGGATCGTCAGCGAGGAGATGACCGCCCAGCTCGAACGCGACATGGCGGCCATCGCCGCGGGCGAGAAGGGGTACGACGAGGTGACCGCCGCCTCGCGTGATCTCCTCGAGCGGGTCTTCGAGGACCTCACCGCGTCCCGCGAGGCCGTCGGCGACCACCTCCAGAAGTCGCTGAAGGCGGACAAGACGCTCGGCCCCTGTCCGGAGTGTGGCGCGGACCTGCTGGTCAGAAAGTCGCGGTACGGCTCCTCCTTCGTGGGCTGTGACGGCTACCCCGACTGTGAGTACACCCTTCCGCTCCCTTCGACCGGCAAGCCGCTCATCCTCGAGGAGACCTGTGAGGACCACGACCTCCGCCACGTGAAGATGCTTGCGGGCCGCAAGACGTTCGTCCACGGCTGTCCGCAGTGTAAGGCGGACGCGGCCGACGCGGCCGACGACGAGGTGATCGGCGCGTGCCCGGACTGCGGCGAGGGAACGGCGGTCGACGCCGGCGGGGAGCTGGCGATCAAGACGCTTCGGTCCGGGTCACGGCTCGTCGGCTGCACGCGATACCCCGACTGTGAGTACACGCTTCCGCTCCCGCGACGCGGAGAGATCGAGGTGACCGACGAGATCTGCGAGGAGCACGGGCTCCCGCACCTGCGCGTCCACTCCGGCGACGACCCGTGGGAGCTCGGCTGTCCGATCTGCAACTACCGGGAATATCAGGCTCGCCGGGAGGGGTCGGAGCTACAGACCGTCGAGGGGATCGGCGAGAAAACCGCCGAGAAGCTACAGGGTGCCGGAATCGACGGCGTCGACGACCTCAAATCGGCCGACCCCGACGACTTGGCGGCCGACGTGGACGGGATCGGTCCCGACACCGTCCGCGACTGGCAGGCCAAGGCCGACTGACCGAAACCCACCTTGGAAAAAGAACCAACAAACGCTCCCCAAACGGCTTCGTGGCGGGTCCGAGTTTCCGTTCCGGCCGGGGAGGCCGATGCTTGACTGATGTCCGACCGAAACGAGAAGAATGACTCCGTGGACGATGGCTCCGTGAACGATGGCTCCGTGGACGATGGCTCCGTGGACGATGGCTCCGGAGACGTTGACCCCACCGGTGACGGCGCTCGCAGGTCGGTAAACCCGATCGGTGAGGCGTCACGCGTCGTGCGGTCGTTCGTCGAGTCGATCCCGGGACCGGCGCTCGTCTGTGATCCGCGAACCCTGGCGATCCGGGCGGTAAACGACCCGGCGACGGCGCTGTTCGATCGGGATCGCGGCACGCTGACGCTCATGGGAGTGACCGATCTCGGCGAGGCCTCCCGGACGCCAGACGGCACGTCGGTCGCCGACCGACTGACCTCGCCGGGCGTCGACGGCGATCGAACGCGATTCGAGTGGATCGTCGACGCTGACGGAGGCGACCGGCGCCGTCTCGAGGTCACCGCTCGGCTGACGCGGCTGAACGACGAGGACCTGCTCGTCGTCGGGTTCACCGACGTGACCGACCGGGAGCACGCCGAACGTGGACGTCGGCTCCACCGAGGGCTCGTGGACGCGATCGCGAGGACGATTCCCGCCGCGCTGTTTTACTGCGACGAGAACGGGACGCTCACGCGGTGGAACCGTCGGCTGGAGGCCGACAGCGGCTACGCGAGCGAGGAGCTCTCCGGCCGACCGCTGTGTGACCTTGCCGTGGACGCCGACGACGAACGTGTCGCCGAGGCGCTAGCTCGGGTGTATCGCTCCGGCGAGACCGTCTCGCGGGAGATAACGCTGCTCATGCGATCGGGCGAGCACGTGCCGTATCAGCTCACGCTGGGGCCGGTCGCCGGGGACGACGGCGCCGTGATCGGTGCGGTCGGGATCGGGGAGGACCTGACCGCGTCGTCGCTCCGCGAGGAGCGGCTCGCGGTGTTGACCCGCGTGTTGCGGCACAACTTTCGCAACGACCTCAACGTCATTTCGGGATTCACCGAGCGCGCGATCGCCGACGTCGACGACCCGGAAACGACCTCCCGGCTCGAACGCGTGACGGCGACGGCGAATCGGCTCCTTCGTGCCGGCGAGACGGCGCGGAAGGTCGAACGACTGCTCGACGAGCACCATACGCCGATCCCGATCCCGCTGTCGGCGGCGGTGGCGGAGGCGATCGACTCGCTGCCGGACGAGCTGCTCGCGGAGGCGACGGTCACGGTCGACGTTCCGGCGTCGCTGACCGTCTCGGTCGTCGAGCGGTTCCCCGAGGCCGTCGCCGAGCTGGTCGACAACGCCATCCGTCACAACGACTCCTCCGCGCCGACCGTCGCGATCCGCGCGGCGACGCTTCCGAACGAGTCGTGGGCATCGCTCGTGGTCGCCGACGACGGTCCCGGCGTTCCGCCGGCGGAGCGGGCGGTCCTCACCGGGGAGGAGACCCAGCTGGACCACGCGAGCGGGCTCGGGCTCTGGTACGTCAACTGGATCGTCACCGCCGCCAACGGCTCCTTCGACATCTCCGAGAGCAAGACGGGGGGAACACGGATCGAGCTCTCGCTTCGGCGAACCGATCCCGCCGAGACGGAAACCGACCCCGTCGACGAGGCGGAGTGATCCCCAACGAACCGTCCCGATCGGTCGTCGATCCTCGACTCGAGCACCGTGGGACTCGAATCCGGCGTCGTCGCTTCCGCACCTTTTTATTTACCCCCGGTGGAGTCACTCCCAATGAGCAACCCGTGGGACGACTGGGACCACGTGCTGAAGGTCGACCCCGACAAGGAACTGCTCGCGGGTGAGACCTTTGAGGACGTCTGTCGAACCGGCACGGACGCGATCGAGATCGGCGGCACTCTCGACGTCACCGCGGAGAAGATGACGCGGGTCGTCGAGGCCGCCGCCGAGTACGACGTGCCGCTGTATCAGGAGCCGTCGAATCCCGGCGTCGTCATCGACTCGCCCGCGCTCGACGGCTACCTCATCCCGACCGTCTTCAACGCCGGCGGCCCGTTCTGGATCACGGGCGCCCACAAGGAGTGGGTCAGGATCGACGACCTCGACTGGGAGCGGACCCACACCGAGGCGTACATCGTCATGAACCCTGACGCCTCCGTCGCCGAGCTGACGAACGCCAACTGCGACCTCAACGCGGACGACGTCGAGGCGTACGCGAAGGTCGCCGAGCGGATGTTCGGCCAGGAGATCGTCTACGTCGAGTACTCCGGCACCTTTGGCGACACGGAGATCGTCGCCGCCGCGGCCGACGGCCTCGACGATGCCTGTCTGTTTTATGGCGGTGGCGTCCGCGACTACGAGACCGCGCGAACGATGGGCGCACACGCCGACGTGATCGTCGTGGGCGACCTGCTTCACGACGAGGGGGTTGACGCGGTCCGCGAGACCGTCGAGGGCGCGAAGGACGGATCCGGGGACGCGTAGCTCACCGCACGCAGTCGATGCCGCCGACATGCGGTTCACGTCCCGGACACCGTTCGCCCGTCAGACCGCCACACGCCGCCGAACGCTGAACACGTTTAAAAGGCTCCGACGGATACTCACTGCCATGCAACACGTGACGGTTCCGCAGGACCGGATCGGCGTCGTCATCGGCGCCGGCGGCGAGACGATGCGGGAGATCGAAGAGCGGGCGGGCGTGCGGCTCGACGTCGACTCCGAGTCCGGCAGCGTCGCCATCGAGGAGGCGGGCGATCCCGTCGCCGCGATGGTGGCGCCGGACGTGATCAAGGCGATCGGTCGCGGTTTCAAACCGGAGACCGCGCTGTCGATCCTCGACCACGACCTCCGAACGTTCGAGCTGATCGACCTGTCCGAACACACCCGCAACGACAACGACCTCCAGCGCAAGAAGGGTCGGATCATCGGCGAGAACGGCCGGACGCGCGAGCTGATGGAGGAGCTCTCGGGCGCGAACGTCGTCGTCTACGGCTCGACGGTCGGCGCCATCGGCGGTCCCGAGGAACTGCAGGTCGTCCGCCGGGCGGTCGGGATGCTGCTCGACGGCGCGCCCCACGGCGCCGTCTACTCGTACCTCGAACGGAAGTCGAACGAACTGAACGACGACGTCTCCTTTAGCGCGCCGCGGTAGCGGCCGCTCCGCCCGTCTGACCGCTCCGTTCTCCCCGGCCGAACCCCTCGATCCGGCCGTCCCACGGTTCCATTTAAACTAGTGTGGTACAGTGACCCATGAGAACCGCCAACTCCCCTCCGTATCCCGTTTTCCCGCGGCGTCAACGAAGGTTTTATATAGAATCACAATCAATCAGTGAGTGATTATGTCTCAGCGACAGCGGATGGGCAATCAGCCCATGATCGTACTCTCCGAGGAATCGCAGCGGACCTCCGGGAAGGACGCCCAGAACATGAACATCACGGCCGGCAAGGCCGTCGCCGAGTCCGTACGGACGACGCTCGGCCCGAAGGGAATGGACAAGATGCTCGTCGACTCCGGCGGCTCCGTCGTCGTCACGAACGACGGCGTCACCATCCTCAAGGAGATGGACATCGACCACCCGGCGGCCAACATGATCGTCGAGGTCAGCGAGACCCAAGAGGACGAGGTCGGCGACGGCACCACGAGCGCGGTCGTCGTCGCGGGCGAGCTCCTCGATCAGGCCGAGGAACTCCTCGATCAGGACATCCACGCCACCACGCTCGCACAGGGCTACCGCCAGGCCGCCGAGAAGGCCAAGGAGATCCTCGACGAGCAGGCGATCGAGGTCTCCACGGACGACCGTGAGACGCTGACGCAGATCGCGGCCACCGCCATGACCGGAAAGGGCGCGGAGTCCGCGAAGGACCAGCTCGCGGAGCTCGTCGTCGACGCCGTCCTCGCGGTCGCTGACGAGGACGACATCGACACCGAGAACGTCTCGGTCGAGAAGGTCGTCGGCGGCTCCATCGACGAGTCCGAGCTCGTCGAGGGCGTCATCGTCGACAAGGAGCGCGTCGACGAGAACATGCCCTACGCGGTCGAGGACGCGAACGTCGCGCTCTTCGACGGCGCCATCGAGGTGAAGGAGACGGAGATCGACGCCGAGGTCAACGTCACGGACCCCGACCAGCTCCAGCAGTTCCTCGATCAGGAGGAAAAACAGCTCCGCGAGATGGTCGACCACCTCGTCGACATCGACGCGGACGTCGTCTTCGTCGGCGACGGCATCGACGACATGGCCCAGCACTACCTCGCCCAGGAGGGCATCCTGGCGGTCCGCCGCGCGAAGTCCGGCGACCTCAAACGGCTCGCCCGCGCGACGGGCGGCCGCGTCGTCTCCAACCTCGATGACATCGCGGCCGACGACCTCGGCTTCGCCGGCTCCGTCGCCCAGAAGGACGTCGGCGGCGACGAGCGCATCTTCGTCGAGGACGTCGAGGAGGCCAAGTCCGTCACGCTCATCCTGCGCGGCGGCACCGAGCACGTCGTCGACGAGGTCGAGCGCGCCATCGAAGACTCCCTCGGCGTCGTCCGCACGACCCTTCTCGACGGGCAGGTACTGCCCGGCGGCGGCGCGCCCGAAGCCGAGCTCGCGCTGCAGCTCCGCGACTTCGCCGACTCCGTCGGCGGCCGCGAGCAGCTCGCCGTCGAAGCGTTCGCCGACGCGCTCGAGGTCATCCCGCGCACGCTCGCCGAGAACGCGGGCCTCGACCCCATCGACTCCCTCGTCGACCTCCGCTCCCGGCACGACGCCGGCGAGTTCGGCGCCGGTCTCGACGCCTACACGGGCGACGTGATCGACATGCAGGCCGAGGGCGTCGTCGAGCCCCTCCGCGTCAAGACGCAGGCCATCGAGTCCGCCACCGAGGCGGCCGTCATGATCCTCCGCATCGACGACGTCATCGCGGCCGGCGACCTCAAGGGCGGCGGCTCCGACGACGGCGGCGACGACGACATGCCCGCCGGCGGCCCCGGCGGCGCCGGCGGCATGGGCGGCATGGGTGGCATGGGTGGCATGGGCGGTGCGATGTAACCACGTCGGTTACACGCTCCACCACGCCAACCGACGCACGCCGTCCGTCGCATCGTCGCTCGACCGCGTTCCGTTTTTTTTATGCCGTTCGTCCGGAGAGCGACGGCTCCCTCGATCGGTCACGGATCGCCCGCTCGCGCACCGATCGGCTCGTCGAGCCGGAACGGAAGCCGTTAGGTGAACGGGGAGCAAGCGTCGCGTATGAACACGCTGGCGCTCACCGGTGGACGGGTGCTCCGTCCGGACGGCTCAGTGGAGACGGCCGACGTCCTCGTCGACCGCGAGGCGGGAACGATCGCGGCCGTCGGGACCGACGTCGACGGGATCGCGGACGCGACCGAGACCCTCGACGTGGACGGTTGTGTCGTGCTTCCCGGACTCGTCAACGCACACACGCACGTATCGATGACCCTGCTCCGCGGCTACGCGGACGACAAACCCCTCGACGCGTGGCTCCGTGAGGACGTCTGGCCGGTCGAGGCCGAGTTGACGCCCGAAGACGTCGAGGTCGGTGCCGAACTCGGGACCGTGGAGATGATCCGCTCGGGAACCACCGCCTTCGCGGACATGTACTTCGCGGAGGACCGCGTCGCCGACGTCGTCGACCGGGCCGGGGTGCGCGCCCTCCTGGGACAGGGAGTCGTGACGGTCGGGAAGGACGAGGCGGACGCCCGTGAGGACCTGCAACGAAGCGTCGCCGTCGCGACCGAACTCGACGGCGCGGCCGACGGCCGGATCCGGACGGCGGTGATGCCGCACTCGCTCACCACCGTCGGCGAGGAGTACCTCCGGGACGGGATCGAGCTGGCCGCCGAGGTGGACGCGCCGATCCACCTCCACGCGAACGAGACGATCGACGAGGTGGATCCGATCGTCGGCGAGCACGGGAAACGACCCCTCGAATACGCCGCGGATCTCGGCGTGCTCGACGAGGGAAACTTCTTCGCCCACGGGGTGCACCTGAACGCGGCCGAGATCGAACTACTCGCGGAGTCGGGAACGTCGATCGTCCACTGCCCGGCCTCGAACATGAAGCTCGCGAGCGGGATGGCGCCCGTCCAGCGGCTGCGCGACGCCGGAGTTACGGTCGCACTCGGCACCGACGGGGCTGCCTCGAACAACGACCTCGACATGTTCGACGAGATGCGCGATGCCGCGATGATCGGCAAGCTCGCCGCGAACGACGCGTCGGCCGTGCCCGCCGCGGCCGTCCTTGAAATGGCCACCGCCGCGGGTGCGGACGCGCTCGGACTTCCCGGCGGCCGGATCACGGAGGGCGCCGCCGCGGACCTGGCGGTCGTCGACCTCGACGTGCCACACCTCACGCCGGTCCACGACGTCGCCTCCCACCTCGTGTACGCCGCCCGCGGGAGCGACGTTCGACACACGATCTGTGACGGTCGCGTGCTCATGCGTGATCGGGAGCTGACGACGCTGGACGCGGCGGACGTGATGGAACGTGCCGCCGACGCGGCCGCCGACCTCGTCGCGCGAGCGGAGGACGCGTCGTAGCGACCTCCGTCCGCGCCGCACGGCGTCCCGGAGCGGACGGCTCGATTCCCTCCCGGTACCGATCGGATTGAAACGGGCACAACTCGGATCCAATCCTGACCGAACTCGGCTTAACGGTGTTCCCTTTTTAACCGGATGTCTCGTCTTCCCCCGAACGGAAACATGCATACACTCACGAAAGGAATCCTGCTGTTCGCGGTGGTGACGGTCGGCGTTGCCGCCGTCGGTGCGGCCGACGTCGCGGCCGCGGAGGACGACCTCACGATCAACGTGACGGAGACGGATGTCGAGCCGGTCGTGACGGTGACGAGCAACGCAACGGCCGTCGAGAACGCCTCGGTGAACGCGACGACCGTCGAGGGACAGAACGTCACCTACGTCGGCGAGGGGGACTACGAGACCGACGCGAACGGGACGGTCACGCTCGAGCCCGCCGAGGAGGACGTCACGATCAACGTGACGGCGACGGTCGGCAACGAGACGGCGGCGACGACCGCCGATCTCGTCGCCCCCTCCGAGGATGAGCCCGCCAACTTCGGCCAGTTGATCCGCGAGTTCATCATGGACATCGATGATCGGAGCGGCGGCATCGGGGACGTCGTCTCCGAATTCGCGACGAGCAATAACCCGGGTAACGCCCCCGACCACGCCGGCGCCCCGGGTAACGCGAGCGATGCACCCGGAAACGCGGGCGGGAACGCTTCGGACGACCGTCAGGGGCCTCCCGAGCACGCCGGTAACGGAAGCGAAGCCGGTCCGCCGGACCACGACGGCGGTAACGGGTCCGATGACGGAGCGAGTGGCGGTGCCGACGACGACGGAACCGAGTCGAGTTCGAACGGCGACGGTGCGTCCGATAACGGCGACGACGATGCCGGACCGGACAACGACATCGGTCCGGGTAACGGTGCCGGATCGGGCAACGGTGGCAACGGTAGTCCCGGTAACGGCGCCGGACCGGCCACCTGATCACGTCCGCTCGAGCACGGTCGTTTCGCTTTTGATGCGGTGACCGTCGGCCCAGTGTCGGCAGCGTTTTGTGGCCGGTGAGCGAACGTCCGTACATGAGCGACGCCGCGTACTCACCGGTGACACAGCATCTCTCGGACCCGGAGACGGCCCGCGAGGAGGGCCGTCGGAAGATGGACTGGGCGATCCAGCACATGCCGATCCTGGAGGCACTTCGCGAGGAATTCACGGCGGAGCGACCGCTCGCGGGCGAGACCATCGCGATGGCGATGCACGTCGAGGCGAAGACGGCGAATCTCGTCGAGTTGCTCGCTGACGGCGGCGCCGAAGTCGCCATCACGGGCTGTAACC
>CAZIFX010000050.1:0-17249 GCA_964538415.1 uncultured Halobellus sp. | reverse complement strand
CGGGCGCTTACTCGCCGCCGGTCCCGACCACGTCGACGTCCGTGGGGTTCGGCCCGCCGTATCGCTCGCCGACGCCGTCGCGGCGATCCGGATCGTCGGCGCCGACGAGCCGCCGCGTTCCGGTCGTACACGACTCCTCGACCCCCAATCGATCGCAGACGCGGTCGGTCGTCACCTCCGCCATCTCGCGGTACGTCGTCAGCTTCCCGCCGACGACGCTGAACAGGTTCGAAACGCCCTCGTCGCCGTGGTCGATCACCGTGAACTCGCGGGAGATGCCGCGGCGGTCGGATTCCGACTCGTCCGGCTCGTACAGCGGGCGGACGCCCCACCACGTCCGCACCTCGGGGGCGTTCGCGACCGCCGGGAGCATCGTGGCACATTCCTCGATCGACCGCTCGACCTCCCAGTCCGCGGTCTCGTACGAGTCCGGGTCGGAGACGGGCACGCTCGTGGTCCCCACCACGACCTCGCCGTCGTGAGGGACGATGATGTCGCCGTCGTCCGGGTCGCGGCACCGGTTCAACACGGGACCGAGCCCGTCGTGTTCGAGCGAGACCATCACGCCGCGGCTCGGCGCCATCCCGATCTCGACGCCGGCCATGTCGGCGATCCGGTCGGCCCACGCGCCGGTCGCGTTGACGACGTACTCCGGCTTGACGGTCCCTTCGACCGCTCCGCCGAGGTGGACCGTCTCGACGCCCGCCGTCCCCACGTCGATGGCCCTGACCGGCGCGTTCGGGTGGATGGTCGCGCCGTGGGCTGCTGCGTCGGCTGCGTTCGCGGCCACGAGCCGCGACGGATAGATGACGCCGTCGGGAACCCGGAACGCCTCGGCGACCCCATCGGAGAGTCCGGGCACGACCTCACGGGCCGCGTCGCCGTCGAGCCACTCGGTCTCGATGCCGATCTCCTCGCAGGCGGAGCGCTTCGCCTCGAAGTAGTCGGGATCGTCGTCCGCGAGCCGGACGAACAGCCCTCCCGTTTCCCTGACGCAGTCGCCGGCGATCTCCACGAGGGTTCGGCTCTCGGCGAGACACTCCGCGGCGCCCGGCGCGTCGGCCTCGGCGTATCGAGCGCCGCTGTGAAGCAAGCCGTGGGAACGTCCGGAGGTACCGCTTCCCAGTCCCCCCCGCTCGACGAGCATCACGTCCACCCCCCGCAACGCAAGGTCGCGAGCGATACCGGTCCCCGTCGCCCCGCCCCCGATGACGAGGACGGTCGGATCGGGGTTCACGCACACCCACCTCGGCGGGCATCGACGCGGCCACCCACTGCTCGAGCGTCGACATCCGCCCGCGACGGTCCGTTCAGTCCCGTTCGCCCGCGGCGGATGCCGTCGCGCTCGTCCTTCGGGCGGCGCGTGAAGGTCGTCTCGACGCGTCGACGTGTCGGTCGATTAGTCATGCATCGGATAGGGGCTGAACGCCCTTGACAGTGGCGTTGGAGTCGGCTTCGGCGGTATGAACTGCGATACCGGAACGTCCGCCAGCGGTAGCTTCCGGCGGGGGATCCCACGCTCGCCGTCCCGATCACCGCAGCGGCACGCCCGTCCATCCCCGCCGCCCGCGACGGCGTGAGGTCGACTCCGCCTTCCGCAGGAGTCGTTCGACGCGCTCGTCGGTCGGCGGGTGGGTCGCGAGCCAGCGCTCGACGGGGTCGTGGGTCTCTCTGTTGGTCGACAGCGGCGCGAGCGTCCAAGCCGGCTCCGTCGCGCGCTCGATGCGTCGGAGCGCGCGAGCGAGCGCGAGGGGGTCGCCCGTCACCTCGGCGGCGCGGTCGTCGGCTGCGAACTCACGCTCGCGTGAACGGGCTCGCGTGAGCAGCGTGACCACGACGAGGACGATCGTCGCGCTCGCGACGAGCGCCCGATGAAGCCGGGCGAAGACGTTTCGACGGTCGCCCGGCCGACCCCGGATCCAGGCCGTGCCGCGGGCGAGTCCGGCGAGCGTGAGCAACGCGGGCGTCAACCCGAGAACGACGAGTCCGACGAGCGTTCGGGCCATCCCGTGAGCGACCGCGTCCGCCCGGCCGTCGTTCGTCTCGAGGTGGGCCAGCTCGTGGGCAATGATCGCCTCCATCTCCGCGGGCGGGAGCAGCCGGAAGAGCGATCGGTCCAACACGACCGCGCCGCGGTCCGAGCCGCCGAGAGCGAGCGCGTTCGGCGCGCGCATGTCGGCGACGTACAGCGTCGGCGGATCGACGTCCATCCGGGCGGCGAGCGTCTCGACCCGTCGGTGGACCCCCGGGGCCTGCTCGCGTCCGATCCGCTCGGACTCCAGCCCGGCGAGCAGGCGCGCCGTCCCGAGTCGATGGCTGAGATACGCCGAAAACAGCGTGAGAAGAAACAGCGCGCCGACGAGCTCGACCGTCCCGGGGCGCAGCGCCCACAGCACCCGGAGCCCGTGGGCAACGAGGAGGGCCACCCCGAGATACCCCACGAGAAGGACGACGCCGACGGCGGCCATGACGATCCGGGCCGGAAGCCGAGCCATGCGTGGAGCTACCGACGCAGCTCTCAAACCCGTTTCGACCGACGGCAGCGAACGCGAGGAACGGTCAGCGAAACGCCTCCTCGAGCGGCGGGACGACCTGCTTTTAACTGGACATGATCCCCGGCAGCGTCGTTTCCCGGTTCGTGAACTCGGCGCCGAGCGCCTCGGCCACGGTCTCGACGTGGTCGCCGGCGACGAGGGCCGTGGACTCCTCCGCGAGCACGTCGGTGACGAGCAGCACGAACGCCGCGTACGCCCGCTCCGAGACGACGTCGTCCATCGCCGCGAGCACGGCCTCCCGCTGGTCCAACACCACGGTCGAGTCGACCGTTTCGACCTGACCGATCCCGACCCGGGGTGGCCCGAACTCGAACTGCTTGAAGTCGCTCAACACCATCTCGCAGGGCGACTTCTCGCCGAGTTCGCCCTTCCGCCGGAGGAGTCCGTCCCGTACCGGTCGGTCTCCACCCCGGCCATCCCCGCGAGCCGGTCGGCGACGTGCCGATCCTCGTCCGTCCTCGTCGCGAGCGGAGGACGACGGTGTCGCTCAACAGGCCGCTGAGCAGCAGGCCGGCGGTTTTGGCGTCGATCTCCACTTCCGCGTCGTCGTACAACCCCGTCAGGATCGTCGCGGTCGAGCCGACCGGCTCGTTCGGAAAGAAGATCGGCTCGTCGGTCCGGACGTCGCCGATCCGGTGATGATCGACCAAGACGGCGATCCGCGCGTACGCGATGGCGGTACGGATGGCGTCCGTGTCCGGCTGCCGGTGTCCATTGACATCCTCCCGCGCCTGAAGACGCGGGAATCCCACGGCACCGCGCCGCTGAGTTGGGATATTAGGGTTCGCGGTTTACGACCTGTTCTCGTGGGGCGAAAACGCCCTCACTACGACCGAACAGCTGAACCGCCGGCTGTGCCAACCGGCCGTTATCCCTATCGCCGCCATCCGTGGCGAGACTCGAGAGTACCTTTTGTCGAATGTTCTCCGCACCATTCACGTCCGCGTTCGCAACCGTGTCGCACTTGTCACACACGTACAGTCCGCGTTCCACACGCTGATTATCGTCGGTGTGACCACACGCTGAACACGATTTCGACGTATCGCGTTCCGACACCAACTCCACGTCGATACCTTCGGCTTCCGGCTTGTAGTCGAGGAGCGTCGTGAAACGGTCGAACGCCCACCCGTGCAAGTCGAGGTTCCCGTGGTCGCCCCAGTTTCGAGGTTCATCGTTCTCGTCGTCTTCTCGGATACCTCCAAGGTCGCCAACGACAAGCATCCCGACACCACGTTCGACACGCTCCTCGACGATGGATTTCGAGAGTGCGTGCAAGAAGTGTGTCCGGCGACCCGTTCGCGTCCGGTTGAGACGGGTAGCCTCTCGCGACGAGGAATCGTCGCACTTGGCTTTCTTTTTCGCGAAGTAGTATTCGTCCTCTTTGAGTGCGCCGCCTGGATACAACACCGACTCACCGCCGAACGAGACGGCGGCGAAGTTGCAAATCCCGAGGTCAACACCGGCCACCTCTTCACCCGGTGGTTCCGGGCCAATAGTGGTGCGACGGACGAATTGAAGACGCCACTCGTCGCGCTTGTAGATCGCGCGAACCTGTTGAATGTCCCACTCGGTCAGGTCAACATCCGGGCGAGTCTCCGTACTCGCACGGGATGAAGTCCGAGCGGTGTTCTTTGCGGTTGCGACCTTTCGAGAGGCGAACGCGGTTGAACTGTGCGTCGTGCTTGAAGCCAGCCGCTTTGAACGACACGGTCGAACGTGGATGGGTGTCTCCGTTTTTGCGGTGGCCGGGCGGTCGGGCACGGTCATCGCCGTTCCGACGCTTGCCGAACCAGCCGTTAAACGCTTCAGCGAGTTCTTCGAGAACGCGCTGACTGGATTGAGAACGTAAGTCCGTATGGCGTTCGTGACCTTTGAGTTCGGCTTTGAGTTCCCCGTCATCGGGAATCTCGCCCGTTTCGTCCCACTGTTCTTGTGCGTAGTAGCGACCGACGTTCCAGAGTTTTGAGGCGGCCCATCCGAGCTGATCGAGATCGTCACGAACCTTTCGCTGGTTCGTGATCGTAGCCTCAAAGGCTCGGATGGTCCGGCTCATTTCTGGCCTCATAACCGGTTATGCGTGCCGTTTTTAATTTGTCGGTTAGCGTTAAATATCCAGCCTTGCTATCGACGGTTCATTACGTAGGAGTTGTCGGATTCATCCTGATGTTAAAGGGTCAGGTATTCTCCTCGAATCTGTATAATATAACCCGCCCCTGACATGCTCGTCCGTTGGGTGGGCGGGAAAGTGAGCGTGGGCCGGCGGACGGGAGAACTCGTGGGATCGCTGAGATGCATAATCATTTCACAACACGGTGCGTATGACACGTGTATGCGCTTACCAGAGACTCGCGACCTGTTCGCGAGAACGCTCGAGTTTCCCGTTCCGCGGGACGTGGTCATCGAGACGGTCGGGAGCACCGAGCTGTCACCGCCGGACGGGGAGAGCACGACGATCGGAGCCGTTATCGAGCGGTCCGACGTGGAGGAGTTCGACTCGGCCGACGACCTCTACGACACGTTGATGTCGCTCGTCGGGGCCCAGTTCGTCGGACGGCGGTACTACGACGACCGCGGGTCGATGCCGCAGGACGAGGAAAACGAGGTGAGCTTCTGATGTCGGTCACGTTGGTATCCGGCGTCACCGGCGTCGGGCTGTCGAGCGTCTGTCAGACGGTTCGGCGGAAGCTCGGGGACGGGTACAAGCTCGTGAACTTCGGGGACGTCATGCTCGAACAGGCCGCGACGGAGGGCGTCACGACCGAACGGAAGGACCTCGCCTCGCTTTCCCAGACGCGGATCCGCCGCCTGCAGCGTCGTGCGGGCGAGTTCGTCGCCGAGGAGGCCAGAACGACGAACGTGATCCTCTCGACGCACCTGGCGGTGGAGACGCGGGCCGGCTACGTCCAGGGCCTTCCCGACGAGGTGCTCGAGGACGTCTCGCCGAGGACGATCGCGCTCGTGGAGGCGAGTCCGGAGACGATCCTCGAACGTCGACGGTCCGGGAGCCGCGAGATGCCGGAGGCCACCGAGCGCAAGATCGCCTTCGAGCAGGACCTCAATCGATCCGCCGCGCTCCAGTACGCCCGCGATCAAAACGCGCCCGTCCGATTCATCGAGAACGAGGGCAGCGTCGAGGAGGCCGCTGATCGCCTCGTCGACGCGCTGTGAGCCGGTAAGGGTTCCCGTTCGTCATTTCATACGGATCGGGCGTCCGGACGTTCCCTCCAGCGGTCGAGCCGGGAGCCACGAACCGCATCGACGGGGAGATCCGACCGGGTCGGTCGGCGATCCGCAAGCTCGACGAGCCGAGATTCCTGCCGGAGCCAAAGCCCACGCGTCGCTCCGAAAGGGAATGCGGTAGTCAACCATCCCTCGCTCTCGGCGTTTTGCGGGTCTCGCCAGAACTCGAGGAGTTCTGGCTGCTGACCGGAAGTCTGTGGCTTCCGGTATTGGGGGTTGTCCATGAACCCGGCCGCTGGGCCTTCCGGGCGGGCGGTGAATCCGGTCGGTAGGCTACTCACAGTTTGGAGTTTGCGACCAATGCGAACGCGCTCCTCCCCTCCCTGCTCGCTCCCTCCGGTCGCGCCTCGAGGAAGGGGACTCAACGCTCCTGATTCAGTTGAAGTGGGACCGCTGAGAGTCGAACTCAGGTCCTACGGACCCCATCCGCAGAGGATACCACTACCCCACGGTCCCGGGTTGCATTCGGACGAATGCGTGTGCGGTAATTAAGGACTTCGCTTCGATGACGCGGCTTCGCTTCGTCGTCGCCTCCGGGCGCGGCCGCGACGTCGTCAGTCCTCGTCACGGGGGACGACGAGGTCGCCGTCGTCACGCACCGCGAGACTCGCGATCGGGTCGCCCTCGTAGACGGCGAGCCCCTCCGTCCGGGCGATCACGTAGCCGTCGTGGTCGGCCCGCACCGTCTCGATCGGCTCGCCGATCGCCGAAACGACCGTCGCGAGCGCGTCCCCCTCCGCGAACGCGTCGCCGGGCGAGACGCAGTGGCGCACGAGTCCGGCCGAGTCCGTCGTCGGCCCGCGATACCGACGCACCGGAAAGTCGACCGGTGCGGGGTCGACGCGGCGGCCACGGGCGTCGGCGTCGTCCTCGCGCGCCGTGTCGTCCGCCACGTCCGATCCCTCGACGCCCGCCGCGTCCGACTTCTCCACGATCCCGAGCTCCGCGGCGACCGACCGGATCCCGTCGACCGCCGCGGCGACGAGCGAATCGTCGACGACGCCGTGGGCGCCGAGCTCGGCGGTGAACGCCGGAACGCCCGCCTCGTTGAGGACGGCGCCGGCCGCCGACCGCTGGAGGTTCTCCTCGACGTACTCCGCGGCCGGATACTCCGTCAGCGTCGGGAACCCGAAGGCGTCCACGATCGCCTCCAGATCCGCCGCGAGCATCGCCGCCTCCGCCTCCGTGCGCCGGTCGCCGTAAAGCACGCGGTCGCGGATCGCGAAGGGCTCGCTTGCGACCCCCGCGGTGTGACAGTCGATGAGCGCGTCCGCCGCGGCCGGCCCCTCGACGATCGCCTCGTAGAGCCGGGCGTCGATCCGCTCTTGGACCGTCGGCGGGCGCGCCGAGGCCGCGTCCGCGTCCGGGAACTGGCGGTTCGGGTCCTCGTCGTCGTAGTACGTGTGTCGGGCGGTCCGCCTGAGTCCGGCCGGGGAGACGACCGGCACGGCGACGACCGTGCCGGAGAGCGCGGACGTCGACGACTCGAACGCGGCCATCACGTCGAGGACGGTCGCGATCCCGGTCGCCTCGTCACCGTGGACGCCACCCGTCAGCCAGAGCGTCGGGCCCGGTTCGGGTCCGTTGGCGATCAGGACGGGGAGCCGCTCGGGCGTTCCGGTCGGCAGGTCGGCGACGTCGAACCAGCCGCGGGCGAACTCGCCCGGCTCGGCGCTCGCGGTTCCGAGTTCCATGCCACGTCTGCGGCCGAGCCACTCATAAAAGGACGCGTTCGAGGTCGACGACGACGCCCGACCTCGCGTCGGGATCGCCGACCAGCCGCCCGAGACAGACCGCGACGCCGTCGGGCGTGTGACAGGCGACGAGCGGAGCGTCGTGGTCGATCCCGGCCGCCGCGGAGCAGGCCTCGTCGTCCGCCGACGGCGACGCGGACGGCCCGGTGGACGCGGACGACCCGGTGGATGCGGACGACCCGGTGGACGCGAATCGTCCGGCGACCACGGACTCCTCGACGTCGATCACGCCGGGGGCGTACACCGGCGCGCCCGTAGCGACGTTGCGTGCGGCCGAGGGCGCGATCGTCACCGACGGGACATGAACGAGCGCCTCCTCGGCGGGGCGGACGACCTCCCGGAGGAGTTCGTCGTCCCCATCGAGGGTCCACGCAAGCCCATCGGTGAGGTCCTGGAGCGTGTGGAGGTCGCGGTCGTCGAAGGGGTCGGTCGCCGTTCGACGCAGGTGGCCCATGTGGGCGCCCACGCCCGCCGCCAGCCCGACGTCGTGACAGAGCTTTCGAACGTAGGTGCCGGATTCACAGCGGATCCGCAACAGGGCGCGTCGCTGCTCGATCTCCAGCACGTCGAGGTCGTGGATCGTCCGCACACGGAGCCGCCGGCTGACCGCGCTCTTACGCGGCGGCTTCTGGTAGATCGGGCCCTCGAACTCGCCGATCACGGACGCGAGGTCGCTCGGGGCGGGACCGTGTAGCTCGAGCACGGAGACGTACTCCTTCGTCCCCTCAAGAAAGACCTGCGCGGCGCGGGTCGCCGTCCCGGTGAGCGTCGGCAGACAGCCGGTCACCTTCGGATCGAGCGTGCCGGCGTGGGCGACCCCGCCTATCCGGGAGCCGTCAGGGTCGAGCGCCGCCAGCGCGTCGTTGACCGCGTCACGGACCCACGCGGAGAGCTGGTGTGAGGAGGGGCCGGCCGGCTTGTCGACGTTGACGACGCCAAACCGGAGCAGTTCGGGGACGCTTCGCTCCCCGGGCGGCGCGCGGAGGGGGTCGGAGCCGGCGTCGGCGTCCTCGGTCATGTCAGCTACCCACGCCTAACGGGGTGGGCTTGTCAGTGGACTCTCGTTCTGCCGACACGGGAGTGTCGGACGCCACTTCAGTAGCGTTCACGGTCATCACCCCTGACTTCAGGGCGTACTGACAGAACGCCCCTCCAGCAGGGGACTTCTGCCCCCGCTGGAGCTTGAGCGCGAGTTTCCGCGCCACGTTCTTCGCCGCGTTATAGTCTGCGTTCGTCGTGTACCCACAGTCGAGACACTCGAACTGCTGGTCGTCGCGGTTCTCCTCCAGCGTACACCCGCACTTCGAGCATTGCTGGCTCGTGTACTGCGGTTTCACCGTGTCCACGACGATACCGCACTCTTCGGCCTTGTACTCAACCATCGTCCGGAGGGAGTTGAACGCCCATTGCTGGAACTTCTTCCCGTCGCTGATACGCTCTCGAATCCGTTCCAAGTCCTCGAACGCGATGTGTGTACACTCGTGGCGACGAGCCACCTCCACGATTGCTCTCGAACACTGGTGGAGATAGTCTTCGCTCCAGCGTCCGAACCTGTCTCCGATGCGCTGGAAGGTAAGGTGGGCGTTCCGCGTTCCTGTTTGTTGGAGGCTGGCACGGCGTTTTTCGAACTCGCGTCGCTGATGGTTGAGAGAGTCGGCGTTCCCGATGAACCTACCCGTGCTGGTGACGGCGATGTGGTCGTCGACGTTGCAGTCCACGCCGAGGACGCTCGAATCCTCGGCTTTCTCAGAACTATCAACGTCAAGTTCCCGTTCCATCACGGCGTTGAGGTAGAACTCGTCGGCCTCGCTGTCGTAGTGGACGGTGCTGGTTGCAAAGGAGTAGTCTTCGTTGAGAAGGTACTCGCCGTGGGTGTTCCGTCGGGATTCTCGGGCAGGTCGTACTCGCATTCGACCCTGCCGTTGATCGTGGCGAGACTTACCTTGTCCCGGTAGTAGGTAGCGGCCCGCTTGTCGTAGACGATGCTGAACGTGTCGTATTCGGGTTTGCTGGTGTTTTCGCCGTCTGCAAGCCTGTCAACGCAGTTGTCGATGTCGTCGGTGACGCGTTTGATCGCCTTCTGCACGAGGTTCGCGTGTAGGTAGTCGGTTTCTTCGCGGAGGTCGTCGTAGATTGCGGCTTCGGCTTCGCTCTTGCTCGTCACGTAGTCTTCGTCGGGATGGCGCCACGCCCAGTCTGCGGTCCGATTCGCGCAGTACTGGAATTTGGAGTTGGTGGCGTGGAGGTCGCCCTTACGGTCGTCGGGCACGTCAAGGCGGACGCGCACGGTGCGAGTTACTTCCCACGCCATGTGCCTCACAGTAACGTTTGCCATTTATTAATATTTTTGAATGGGTGGGAGAGTCAGCAATGCTATGTTCGGTGGTTTGTGTAGTGCAGCTTACGCGCTTCCTCCCACCTCTAAAGGGGTGGGCTTCCGCGCTGTTACCGCTGTGATACGCGACCGACGTGCGGGACGCTTAAAAGTCGTGTGTGACGCCCTCGACGGGCACCTTCCCCTCGTCGTCGACGGGCTCGTAGGCCTCCACCGTCGCGACGAGCGCGTCGAGAAAGCGGTCGGGACCCCATCGGGCGGTGTTGTAGGCGGCGTCATAGATGGAGAGGTCATCGATGTCGATGCCGTAGTACGTCAGGTATCGCTTCCGTTCGGAGGCCTCGCGGCGTTCGGTCTCCTCGCGAGCCCGGTCGACGGGCTTTCCCTCCCGATCGGCGATCCGCGCGGCGCGGACGCTCACCGGCGCGTCGAACCAGAATCGGAGGTCGGCGTGGTCGCCCGCGAGCCATCCCGCGAGCCGGGACTCCAGGACGAGGTCGTCGCGAGTCGTCGCGATCTCGTACAGTCGCTCGTCGAGCGCGTGGTCGATCTCGTCGTCCTCCTCGGCGTGCTCGTTGAACTCGACGGGCGTCATGTCGTGTTCGGCGGCCATCTCGCGGAAGATGTCGCCGCCGGAGACGTGGTCGATCCCCAGCGCCGCCGCGAGGCCCGCGGCGTTCGTGCTCTTCCCGCTTCCCGGCGGGCCGGAGACGGTGATCAGCATATCATCGATCGGTCGGTGTCGTTCAAAACCGTTGCCGTTCGAGCCTCCCGTGTGACCACCTCACCGGGTTGTGCAACGGCAAGGCGGGGCGGCAAGGCAGCAAGGTGGCGAGGCGACGGCGAGGCGGATCGAGCCGATCAGTTTCCGGGCTCGCGGTCGGCGGTCGCCGCGGTCATCGACCAGACGGCGATGAGCCCGAGCAGCACGGCCGGGATCAGCGGCAGGACGAGGTAGGTGCCGAAGAAGGTGAGACCGAAGGAGCCGGCGGCGTACGGGTAGACGTAGATGATTCCGGGGATCACGAGCACGCAGACGAAAAGCGCCGCCGTCAGCGCCCAGCCCTTCCGGCCGAAGCCGTCGGCGACTGGCTCCGTGCCCTCGCCGACCACGTCGCTTCCGACGGCTCGACCGCTCTCGCCGCCTCCGTCGCCGTCGGCGGTCGCTGCCTGCTCCGACCCGGGCGTATGAACGACATCGCCGTCCGATTCGGTCTCAGCGCTCACTATCCGGGATTACCACTACCTTGCCAAAGCCCTCACGGTTCTCGATCAGCTCGTGTGCCCGGGCCGCCTCGCTCATCGGGAGCGTCTCGCGCACCCGTGGTTCGAAAGTGCCGTCCCACACCAACTCGAGGACGTCGTCGACCTCGCCCGGCGTCGCCATCGTTGAGCCGAGCACGCTGAGCTGGTTCCAGAAGATCCGGTTCAGCCCGGCGTCGGGATTCGGGCCGGTGGTCGCGCCGCAGGTGACGAGCCGCCCGCCCTTCGCGAGCGACCGCAGCGAGTCCGAGTAGGTCGCCGCGCCGACGTGGTCGACCACGACGTCGACGCCCCGCTTTCCGGTCCGGGCACCGACCTCCTCGGCGAAGTCGTCGATCCCGTAGTCGATGACGTGATCGGCCCCGCAGTCCTCGGCATGGCGGAGCTTCGTCTCGGTGGAGGCCGTCGCGAACACCTCACAGCCGGCGTGGGCGGCGATCTGGACGGCGGCGTGACCGACTCCGCCGGAGGCACCGAGCACGAGCACCCGTTCGCCGGCCTCGATCTCCGCACGGGTGTGTAACATCCGCCACGCGGTCTGGAAGACGAGCGACGCGGACCCCGCGATCTCCCACGGGACGTCCTCCGGCACGGGAACGAGGTTGTCCGCGGGCACGGCGGCCCGCTCCGCGTGCACGCCGGGAAGGTGTTCGCCGATGATCCGAAAGGAGACGCAAAGCGACTTCTCCCCGTCCCGGCAGAACTCACAGGAGCCACACGAGACCCCCGCGCTGACCACGACGTGGTCGCCCGGCTCGAACCGCATCACGTCGTCGCCGACGCGTTCGACGACGCCGGCTGCGTCGCTGCCGGGGACGTGGGGCATCTCCAAGTCGATCCCGGGGAGCCCGCGACGCGTCCAAACGTCGAGGTGGTTGAGCGCGCCCGCCTTGACGTCGATCAGCACCTCGTCGTCGTCCGGCTCCGGCTCCGGAGCCTCGCCGTACTCGATCACGTCGCGGTCGCCGTGCTCGGCGAACTGAACGGCCTTCATGGCCCGTCGTTTCTCGTGCGATTTTAAAAGGGTACGCGTGACGGGGTCAGGTAGGGTACGCGTGGCGGGGTCGGATCGGCCGGCCGTCGAGGGGCCGTGACCCCCCTACTGGAACGCGCCGCCGTACTCCGCCTCGGGCGTCCGGTCGACGTCGGAGCGTTTGAACTGCTTTTCGATCTCCTCGTAGCGCTCGCGGGTCTCCGGCGTGACGCTGGGGTTGACCTCCTCCAGTGCCGCCCGGAAGTGGTCCATCGTCACGCGGACGTTGCCGACGGACTCGCCGACCTCCTCGCGCGGGACGCTCGCGATGAACTCCCGGGAGGCCTGCATCGACGCCTCACGGGCGACCGCCTCGAGGTCGGCACCGACGTAGCCGTCGCTCTCGCGAGCGATCCGGTCGAGGTCGACGTCATCCGCGAGGGGCTTCTCGCGCGTGTGCACCTCGAGGATCTTCCGACGAGCGTCCTCGTCCGGGACGGGGACGTGGACGTGCCGGTCCAGTCGGCCGGGCCGTAGCAGCGCCGAATCGATGAGATCCGGACGGTTCGTCGTCGCGATGACGACGACGTCCTCCAGCGACTCGAGCCCGTCGAGTTCAGTCAGTAGCTGGGAGACGACCCGCTCGCCGACGCCGGAGTCGCCGGAGTTCTTCCCGCGCTCGGTCGCGATCGAGTCGATCTCGTCGAAGAACACGATCGTCGGCGCGTTCTCGCGGGCCTTGCTGAACACCTCGCGGACGCCCTTCTCGGACTCGCCCACGAACTTATTGAGCAGCTCGGGGCCCTTGATCGAGATGAAGTTCGACTCGCTCTCGTTGGCGACGGCCTTCGCGAGCAGGGTCTTACCCGTCCCGGGTGGGCCGTACATCAACACGCCCTTCGCGGCCTCCATGTCGAGCTGGTCGAACACCTCGGGGTACTCGAGCGGCCACTGGATCGTCTCGCGGAGCCGCTCTTTCGTGTCCTCCAGGCCGCCGACGTCACCCCAGGTGACGTCGGGCACCTCGACGAAGACCTCCCGGAGCGCGGAGGGCTCGATGCCCTTGATCGCCTCCTTGAAGTCGTTCTCGGTGACCTGGATGGAGTTGAGAACGTCCGCGTCGATCTCGTCGCTCTCGAGGTCGAGCTGCGGACGGATGCGACGCAGCGCGTGCATCGCGGACTCCTTCGCCAGCGACTCGAGGTCGGCGCCGACGAAGCCGTGGGTGTTCTCGGCGTACTCGTCGAGGTCGATCCCCTCGGCCAACGGCATGTTCCGCGTGTGGACCTGCAGGATCTCCTTGCGGCCGTCCCGGTCGGGGACGCCGACCTCGATCTCGCGGTCGAAGCGACCGCCGCGCCGGAGCGCGGGGTCGATGGCGTCGACGCGGTTGGTCGCGCCGATGACGACGACCTCGCCGCGCTCCTCCAGCCCGTCCATGAGCGAGAGCAGCTGTGCGACGACCCGGCGTTCCACGTCGCCGCCGGCCTCCTCGCGTTTGGGCGCGATGGAGTCGAGCTCGTCCATGAAGACGATCGCGGGCGCCTCCTCCGTCGCCTCCTCGAAGACGTCACGGAGCTGCTCCTCGCTTTCGCCGTAGTACTTCGACATGATCTCCGGGCCGGAGATCGTGTGGAAGCTGGCGTCGATCTCGTTGGCGACCGCCTTCGCGATCAGCGTCTTCCCGGTGCCCGGCGGGCCGTGCAGCAGCACGCCCTTCGGCGGGTCGATGCCGAGCCGCTTGAACAGCTCCGGGTGCCGCATCGGCAGCTCGATCATCTCACGGACCTGCTCCAGCTCGTCGTCGAGTCCGCCGATGTCCTCGTAGGTGACGTCCGGTGAGCCGTCTCCGGCCGCGCCCCCGCGGGCGCCCGGCGCGTCCATGATCTCCTCGGCGGGCTTCTCCGAGATGGAGATCTCCGTCGAGTCGGTGACGACGACGGTACCCGACGGCGACGTCGAGGCGATCTTCAGCGGAACCGCCTGCGACTGCCCGCCCATGAAGCCGAAGCCGAGCGGGAGTCGGACGTTCTGTCCCTCGGTGACGGGCTGGCCGCCGAGCTCGCGACGGATCAGTGCGTCGATGTTGCCCCGAATGCCGAGCCGCTGGGGCAACGCGATGGTGACCCGGTCGGCGGGCTTGACGTCCACCTTCTCGATCGTCACGCGGTCGTCGATGCCGACGCTGGCCTCCTGGCGGAGCTTTCCGTCGATCCGAACGACGCCGGTGCCGTCGTCCTCCGGATACCCCGGCCAGACGCGGGCGATCGCGGCTCCTTCGGACCCCTCGACGCGGATGAAGTCCCCGCCTGAAAGGTCGAGCTCCTCGGCGGCGACGCGGTCGACCGCGGCGAGTCGCCGGCCGGCGTCCTTCTGTTTTAATGGTTTAACCGTGAGTTTCATAGCGTGCCCTCGATGGTCAGTACGCCGTTCGACACCGAAACGGTATCGGCGTTGCCGGGCAGATCGAACTCCGATTCGATCGGCTCGCCGTGACCCTCGATCACGACGATGGCCGTGTTTCCGACGGTGTCGACGCTGATGGCCTCGTCGTCGACGCCGACGTCGGCGGCGACGACCCACCGATCCTCGTATTCGTACCGGCGCAACAACGCATCGCCGCCGACGGATTGGGTGAGTCTCATGATTGTGCTAACTCCAAGTTAGGCAGGTAAGTATATAAATCTTGTCTCCGAGAATCGCATGACGTGAGCCTTCCGTCGAAAACAGGTAGCTTTGTGGTTCAACGTTCTGCTACCCGGATCGACTTCGAGCACGCGCGCCTGCCCCCGCCGGATCGCGCGCTCCCTTCGCCGGATCACGCACGTTCCCGCTCGCGCACGTTCCCGCGTCATCGCACACGTCCTCGTTCAGCGTACGCCTCCTCCCGCTTCCCGACGCGCACCCACGAGGGTGCGACGGTCACTCCCCGTCGAGAGCGACGCGGCCTCGCGGGTGACACCACACGAAAGCGACGCGGCCTCATGAGTGATGCGGCAGTCAAAAGTGTCGACACGCCGATGGCCCTCGTCGACGAGGCGACCTCGGGCGGAGCGGACGGAGGACGAACCGCTCAGTAGTTCGCGAGCGGGTCGTCGAGGTCGATCTCGCCGGCATCGATCTCGGCTTCGACCTCGCGGGCGGCTTTTACCATGTTCTCGGTCTTGCCGTACGCGATCTCCCGGGGGAGTAGCTTCAGCCCGCAGTCGGGCGAGACTGTGAGCTTCTCCGGCGGGACGATGCGAAGCCCCTGTAAGATGTTGCGTTTGATCTCCTCGACGCCTTCCACCTCGGCGGTGTGGGCGTCGGTGACGCCGAGCGCGAGGTCCGGCTCGAACTCCGGCTCCTCGAAGACCGGAACCTGCTCGTAGTCGCCGTTACAGAGCTCGACGTCGAACTCGTCGATCGGGTAGTCGTTGATCTCGGGGTAGATCCGCGAGTAGTCGCCGTAACAGACGTGCAGGCCGATGCGGATCTCCTCGGGGATCCCCGAGACGATCCGTTCGAGCGCCTCGCCGACGATGGCGTGGTCCTCCGGCGTCGTCGCCAGCGCGGGCTCGTCGATCTGGATGTAGCGTGCGCCCGCCTCCACGAGCCGTTCGACCTCCTCGTTCACCAGATCCGCGAGATCGTAGACCAGCTCCTCGGTGGAGGGGTACGCCTCGTTGAACGCCCAGAAGCCGAGCGTGTACGGCCCCGTGATCGGCACCTTCACGGGCTTTTCGGCGACGTTCGAGGTGAACTCGAACTCGTCGACGAGCCACGGCTCGTCGTAGGCGACCTCCTCGACGACGCTCGGCTTGTCGAAGTAGTTGTGGCCCCACACCTTCACGGGGCCGTTGAACTCGTAGCCGGGGATGCGCTCGGCAAAGAACTCGACCATCTCGTTGCGGCGCATCTCGCCGTCGACGACGGTGTCGAGCCCGGCACGCTCGTGCTCGTTCGTGATCAGCCGGCAGGCGTCGTCGTGAGCCTCCTCCAGGTGATCATGGTCGAACTTCGAGCCGGGGTCCTCGACGAGCTCGTCGGCACGGTTGAGCCACTTCGGCTTCGGGTACGAGCCGACGACGGTCGTCAACAGGAACGACTCGTTCGGGTGGTCGTGCGGGCGGAACTGCTCGCGATTGGCGTCCGGATTACGGACCATTACTCCACCACCTCCGCGGCCTCGGCGAGGGCCGCAAGCTTCTCCGTGGACTTGTTCGACGGCAGGTGGAACAGCTCGGCGTTCGAGGAGAGATAGGTCGTCTCGAAGGAGTCGACCGGCACCTGCGATTCGAACCATTCGACGCGGTCGGCGATCGTCTCCGGCTCCTCGACGAGCGTGTTCTGCCCGTCGACGAGCCCGAGCGCCAGCGAGTCGGTCGAGCCGTACTCCTGGACGTTGTACACCGTGTCGTCGCGGTCGCCGGCGACCAGGTCGAGCCCGAGCGCGTCCGCGCCCGCCTCGTCGACGAGATGCGCGTAGAGCTTCTCCTCCAGGGCGCCCCAGTAGGTGTGGACGACGACCTCGGCGTCCGTCGCGTCCGCGACGGTCCGGATGGCGTCGGTCGCACGCTCCTCGGTCCCCTCCGCGGGCGGGCTTTCGATCAGCGAGGGCTCCAGCAGGAACAGCGTCTCGTGGTCGGGGAACGCGTCGGCCTCGCCGGCGAGGAACTCGGCGACCGCGGCGAGGAACTCGGCCTCGTCGCCGTAGTGCTCGTCGCTCGCGAGGTCCGCGAGCGAGTACGGACCGGGAAGCACCGCCTGCAGCGGCGCGTCGCCAGCGAGCACGTCGGCGGCCGCCTCCAGGTCGGCGGCGACGTCGCCCGAGAAGTCGAGCTCGCCGACCACGCGCGGGTCGCGGTAGAAGTTGTTGTTGTCGTAGTAGCGGACAATGCCCCCCGTCTCCACGTTGTCGTGGATCGTCAGCGGGTGGGCGATCATGTCGTCCCAGCGGCCCTGGCCCTCGACGACGCGGTCGAGGCCGGCCTCCAGCTGCTCGTCGACGTACTCCGCGCGGACCTCGTCGTAGGCCTCCGTGATCTCCGCGCCCTCGTCCCCGCTCAACAGGTCACCCTTCTGGTGACCCTTCAGGTCCGAGAGCGTCTCCTTTGCCCAGTCCGGGAGGGGATACAACCCCGGCGTGG
>CAZIFX010000049.1:0-17320 GCA_964538415.1 uncultured Halobellus sp. | reverse complement strand
CACGCCGCCACGACCCGTAACGCGGCCTCGCCGCGAACCTCGTTGGCCAACAGCGGGACGCGTTTCACCTCGCGGCCGCGGAAGAGGTCCGTCGCACGCCGGAGCGCGTTCTGTTGGACCTCCCAACGC
Source organism: uncultured Halobellus sp. (assembly GCA_964538415.1). Taxonomy (GTDB): domain Archaea; phylum Halobacteriota; class Halobacteria; order Halobacteriales; family Haloferacaceae; genus Halorubrum. The sequence continues at coordinate 17,191 of CAZIFX010000049.1, read as the reverse complement.
CGAGCACAGAACTCGCAGTTCTCGGGGTCGGGCTCGACGATCCACGCTGGGTCGACGTCCGCCACGTCGCTCACGCGCTCCATCACGCGGTTGACGACCAGCGTGTTCACCGGAATCTCGAACTCCTCGAGCCGAGCGACGAGGCGCTCGGACTCGACGACGCTCATCTCCTCGGGGATCATCACCACGCGGAAGTCCGTGTGGTCGGGATCCTGCAGGACGGCCCGGAGCCGCTCGATCCGGTCGCGCAGCTCGTCGAGGTCCGCGGAGGGGTCGCCCGCACCGTCCCCGCCGCCGAACATCCCCTTCAGCCCGTCCATCATGCCGGCAAACTGCTGGCGCAGCTTGAGCACGCGGCCGATCATCGAATCCATGATCTCGGGCAGCTGCAGCAGTCGGAGGGTGTGGCCGGTCGGCGCCGTGTCGACGATCACGCGGTCGAACCGCGGGTCGTCGAGGTACTCCAGCAGCTGGCGCATCGCGGCCGCCTCGTCCGCGCCGGGCATCGTGCCGCCGAAGAGGTCGCCGGGAGCGTCCGCCATTCCCTCCGCGGCGTCCTCGGCCATGCCGCCCATCCCGCCCATCGCGTCGCCGACGTCGCCCATGCCGCCGAGCGGGTCGCCGTCGGCGCCGAACATCCCCTCGTCCATCGCGGCGTCGGGGTCGATCTCGGCGGCGTACAGCGGGATCTCCTCGCGGATCCGGGTCGGCTCCGCCGGCACGTCGACCTCGAAGGTATCCGAAAGGGAGTGGGCCGGGTCGGTGGAGACGACGAGCGTGCGCACGCCTCCCGCCGCCGAGGAAAGCCCCGTCGCAGCCGCCATGGTCGTCTTCCCGACGCCTCCCTTGCCGCCGTAGAGCACGTACTCCGGCGCATCCACGCCCTGTGGCAGGTCGGCGTCGACGTCAACGCTCACTGCGTCGTCGACGCGCTCCACCGGCTCGACGTCGATCTCGTCCATACCACATGTCGTCGGGGGGCGTTCCTGTATCCGTCGGTCCGCGTCCGTGAGCTAGCGTCGGTTCTTGGACGCGCGGTATCGACCGATCACGGACTGCCGTTCAGTCGATCGACGACCGTCTGGAGGTCCGCTTCGGCCTCGATCTCGCGTTTGATCTCCTCGCGCCGTCGAACGGCGGCGGAGTCGGCCTCGTACGCGCGAACGTACTCGGCCCGGGTGTGTTCGTCGAACGCGTGTCGCATGGCGAAGTAACCGTCGGGAACGATCGTGCCGCACACCTTACACTCGTGCCGCTGGTGCTCGGTCGTCTGGTGGAGAATGGCCGACTCGACGTCCTCGAAGCGGGCGTCACAGCCGTCGATTCCGCACGTCCAGCGGGACATATCGGACCGTCTCCGCCGAGTGGGTTAACCGTTTTCCCCGTCGATGCGCCCGGCGCGTTCGCTACCGTCCTTCGGATGCCGGGAACGCGTCGCCACGACAGGTCCAAGCCGCTCCGGCCAGTAGACGTGATCGAATGCGTGCTCCGGCCCTCGTCGTAACCCAGTCGGGTCGGATCACGGATGGGCTGATGGCGGTGGTCGGATCCCGAGGCCACGACCCAGTCGAGACGCTCGTGACGGACCGGCCCACGGACGGGACGTACTACCTGTCCCCGACGACGCTCGATGACGCCCAGCGATGGGCGTCCGGTGCAACCGACGGGGGAAAGCTCGTCGTCGACGGGATGCTCCACCCGGGTCAGGTGGTTGATCTGTCCGGCCGTCTTCCGTCGGTGACGCTTCGCGATCGACGCGACGTGGTCTGGGAGTCGTTGGGGGAGTCGAACCCGGTCGCGGCGGCGCGGTTCGATCTCCGACGGGCACGGATCGCGCGCAGGGCGGCGGCCGCGTCACAGCGTGACGACGCGACTGACGGTCCCTCCGGAATGAGCGGCCGGCTCGTCGACCGCGAGCAGGGGGTCCAAGCCCGCCGGGAGGAGCTGGAGACGCGACGAAAGGCCGCCCGCGATCGCGCTCGGACCGAGTATCAGGGCGTCGACGGGTACGTGGTCATGCTCGGTCGGGTGGGAACGCAGACGACTGCGCTCTGGGCCGCCCTCACGGATGAACCAGCTACCGAGGGCGTCTGCAGTCCGACGCAGCCGAGGACGGCGACTGCCGACGTCGGGCCCCACACCCTCGCGGTGACGGACGTCCCGGGCGTCCCGGGCGATGGTGGCATTCCCGAGTGGCTGACGGCGGCCGTTCCGGGACTGGTGACGGCGCTGGATCGGGCGTCGTGTGTCCTCATCGTCGGGGATCCCGACGGACTTGCCGAAGCGGTTCGCGGACGGTTCGACGTCACCTGGCGATCAGTGCAGCCGACCGAAAAAGCGGCCCACGAGGCGCTCAACGACGTCTTCGGGACTGCGTCGTTTGCGGTCCGGCTGCCGTACGGAGACGATACGCACGCCCTCGTCTCGGACCTCCACGACCGGGCGGCGGTCCGCGACGCCGAGTACGACGACGCGGTTCGTCTGCACGTCGAGGTGCCGTGGACGGCACGCGACCGATGGCGCCGCCGCGTGTCGGCGGTCGGGGGCGAGGTGGAGCCGCTTGACGACGGCGAGTGACCGCGAGCGTGACGAGGGGACGGAGTGCGGATATCGGGGACGGCCGATGGACCGGACGGAAGGAACGACTCGCGAACGACACGCCTTTGCTCCGGGGCGGCGACGTTCGAGCGTGACCCGATCCCGTACCCGCGTCGACGCCCACGTGAAGGTCCTCGACGCCGACGTCGTCGCCCTCGCCAAGGAGCGCGGGATGGACGCTATCGTCTACGCGCCCCACTTCACGCGGCTACCGACGATCCGCGAGCGAGCCCGTCGGTTCTCAGATGACGGCCTGACCGTCGTGCCGGCTCGGGAGGTGTTCACCGGCGACTGGGGGAACCGCCGACACCTTCTCGTGTGCGGCCTCTCCGAGCCCGTTCCCGACTTCATCACCTTCGAGGGCGCCATGGCGGAGTTCGACCGACAGGACGCCGCCGTGCTCGTTCCCCATCCCGACTTCGCGACGGTCTCGCTGACCCGCCCGGAGATCGACGCCCACAAGGACAACCTCCACGCGATCGAGACGTACAACACGAAGCTGCTTCCACACCAGAACGCCCGCGCGCTGCGGATCGCCCGCGACCTCGACCTCCCGGGGTTCGGCTCCTCGTACGCTCACTTAAAAGGTACCGTGGGGGAGGCGTGGACGACCTTCGACGAACGCCTGACCTCCCCGGAGGAGATCGCGGCCGCCTTCCGCGAGCAACGTCCCCGGACGGTCGTCCACCGCGGCGGACTCTCACATCGGCTGCGCGGGCTCGTCGAGTTCGCCCATCTCGCCTACGAGAACACCTGGAAGAAGGCCGATCGGATCTTCCTCTCGGGCGACGAGCCGACCCTCCCGACGAACGTCGCCTACGAGGGACGGTTCGACGACGTCAGCATCTACACCGGAAAGATCAGCGACTATCGGCCGCGATAGACGGATCGGCGGGTCGTTCGGCCGGTGAAGCGTGTGCTCCTACGTGTGAGCCGGTGACGCGTGGATCCCCGGCCCGATTATGCGTCTGGAGCCCCTCCTTGGGGACATGAATCAGCTCGTCGACGGCGAGTGGCGGACGGACGCGTACGAATCGACGGACGAGGAGGGCGCCTTCCAGCGCGGCGAGACGACTTTCCGCGATTGGATCGCCGGCAGCAACGTGCCCGAGCACGTCGACGCCGATCCCGACGATCGGTTCCAGCCCGAGCCGGGCCGGTACCACCTCTACGTCTCCTACGCCTGTCCGTGGGCCCACCGGACGCTGCTCGCCCGATCGATCCTCGGACTGGAGGACGTCATCGACGTCTCCGTCGTCGACCCCTGGCGGGGCGTCGACGGCTGGCAGTTCACTCCCGAGAAACCCGGTTGCACGCCCGACAAGCTCCACGACAGCGACTACCTCCGTGAGCTCTACGTCGCGGCCGACCCCGACGCGACCTGCCGGGTGACCGTTCCCGTGCTCTGGGACGGAAAGGAGGGGACGATCGTCAACAACGAGTCCCGCGAGATCCTACGCATGCTGACGACCGCGTTCGCCGGCCTCGGAAACGGCGCGAGCCTGCTTCCCGAGGATCCGGCCGCCGTCAGGCGCGTCGACGAGCTGATCTCCGAGATCTACGAGCCGGTCAACAACGGCGTCTACCGGGCCGGGTTCGCGACGTCACAGGCCGCCTACGACGCGGCCGTCGACGAGCTCTTCGAGGCGCTCGACCGCTGGGACGACCACCTCGCCGAGAGCCGGTACCTCGCGGACGACGAGCTCACCGAGGCCGACATCTGCCTGTTCACGACGCTGGTACGGTTCGACCACGTCTATCACACCCACTTCATGTGTAATCGGCAGTTCATCCACCAGTACGACCACCTCTGGCCGTACGTGCGGGACCTGTATACGACGCCGGGGGTCGCCGAGACGGTGAACCTCGATCACATCAAGGAGCACTACTACACGACCCACCCGGACGTGACGCCGACCGGAATCATCGCGCGTGGTCCGGACCTCGACTGGGAGGCACCACACGACCGCGATCGGCTGGCGGGGGAGCCGCCGGCTCCGGAAACGGCGGATTGAACGCGGTCGAAGCCAGTGTATCACTCCGGACCGAGCGGGTGTTTCTCCCCGTCGTTTCCGTCCGCCATCCACCTGCGGGAGCAGAAACGGCCGTGTTAGCGGTTGAAACCGAATGATCGGGAGCCTTCACGGTCCGCCGTCGTCGGCCGAGGCGTACTCGACGACGACGCTCGATGCGACGTAGCCGATGGCGCCGACCAGCACGGCGGCGACCATCGCCACGGCGAACTCCCGAGCGACGAGGAACGCGAGCAGGAAGGCCACCATGCCGACTGCGTTCGCACAGAGCAGCCGCAGCGTGAGGTAGCTCGGTTCCCTCGTCGTGGAACTCATGTCCGGCCATCGGTTCCCCCGGAATAAAACCCCGCCGACGCGGCGACGCTCCCGGCTGCCGATTCACGTCCCGCGCGAGGATTCTTATCCGAAGCCGGCACGAACCCGTCCCATGTCAACCGATCGACCGTCGCGGACCGACGGGAGCCGGTCCGCGACCGGGCGGCCGACGTCGATCCGGCCGAACGCTCGAAACGACCCGAACGGACGGGGACCTTCCGACGATCGATACGCCCACGAGCGGTTCGACCGAGGCCGAATCACGCACGCGGCTCGGAGTCCGGGAACGATCGTGCTGCTCGGAATCGTGCTCGTCGGTACCGGCCTCGTGGCGATTCCCGCGGTCCTGCTCGCCGAGCGCCTCTCGGCGGCCGCCCTCGTGACGCTCTCGACGATCGATGTCGGGACCTCGACGGTCGACGTCGGCCCGTCGATCGTGCCGTCACGGACGGACCGGGCGTTTCTCGCGCCGCTCGGGTGGCTTCGTAACCTGACGCTCGTCCTCGCCGGACTCGTCACCGGCATCGGCCTCTACGTGCTCGCGTTCGCCGGCGTCCGGGCGGCAACGCGGCGATGAGGTGGTGACGAGAGGGACGGCGAACGGAGCGGAGAGGGTGCGTCCGGTTGCTCGACCCTCGGAACCTCTTTCCGATCCGAGCCGGTATCCTCGCGCATGGTCCTGATGGAATCCGACTCCGAACTCGAACGCGGCGACGAAGCTCCGGACTTCGAGCTGCCGGGAACGGACGGCGAGACGCACGGACTGGACGACTTCGAGGGCGACGCGTTGCTCGTCGTCTTCACCTGCAACCACTGCCCGTACGCGGTCGCGAAGTTCGATCTCCTCAACGAGCTCGCCGCCGACTACGACGACCTCGACGTCGTCGGCATCAACCCCAACGACGCCGACGAGAAGGCCGACGACTCCTTCGAGGCGATGCGCGAGTACGTCGCCGAGGGCCGGATCGGCTACGACGCGTACCTGCGCGACGAGACCGGCGAGGTCGCCGAGGCGTACGGCGCGGTCTGTACGCCCGATCCGTTCCTGTTCGGCCGTGACGACGACGGAGCGTGGCGGCTTCGATATCACGGGCGGCTCGACGACGCGCTCAATCCGGACGAGGAGGCGACTGAGCGATACGTTCGGGACGCGGTCGAGGCCGTCCTCGCCGGCGAGGACGTCACCGTCCCGGATCGGCCGTCACAGGGCTGTTCGATCAAGTGGCCGGACGCCGCAGACGCTTAAAAGGACCGGGCCGTCTTCGGTTCGCCGCCGGAATCGGTCAGTTTCATGCTCGTCGACCATTGGCGGTCGCCGTCGCCGACGGCTGGTCGTCGGTCGCCGTCGATCGGTCAACGGTCGTCTTCGGCCAGCCGTTCGAGCGTCTCGCGGGCGTTCTCGACGGCGGCCGTCTGCTTTGCGGGGTAGGCTTCGACCTTCGACCGGAAGGTGATCCCGGGACCGAGCCGGACCTCCCCTCGAAACGCCGCCTGTTTGTCCAAGCGGAGAAAGAGCGCGCACTTCTCGTCGACGCGCTCGTCGAGCTCGTCCGTGATGCGGTCGATCTCGTCGAGATCCGCGAGTCGGTCCAAGACGTGGCGCATCCCGTCGGCGGTCTCGACTCTCGCCGAGAGGACGACGATCCGGTCGCCGTGGTGGCCGACGTTCTCGACGCGGTCGATCTCGGCGTCCTCGGGAAGGAACGTACGGAGCGCCTCCTCGACGCGCTTCTCGTCCTCGGTCGCGTAGGCGAACGTTCGGAGGTCGACGTAATGAAAGGGAACTCGTGGCATGGGTTGGTGGGGCGGAGTCGGGGCGTATCGGAAACGGGGCGTATCGGAAACGGGGTGTGTCGGAGACGGGGTGTGTCGGGGCCGGCGTCCGAACCGTCGCGCGTTCGACGCTAGGTTCCGGTCGAGGGGGCGGACGGGTTACTCCTCGTCCTCGACGGCCTCGAGCGCGTCCGCGGGGACCCCGGTCTCCTGTCCGTCCTCGAAGCTCACCGTGTAGGTCGCCTCGCCGAACATCGTCTCCATCACCTGCGTGATCGTCCCCGTCTCGCCGTCGTACTCGCTGTGCTTGTCGTGAAACAGGACCTCGTCGTCCTTCTCGAAGCTCATGGGAGCCGTTCCGGTGGGACGGTTAAAAGCGCGCGGATCCGACCCGGAGGGGATCGGACGTCGAGCTCACCAGACGACGGACGCGATGGCGGCGGCGGCGACCCCGAGGACGACGCCGACGCCGATCAGGACGAGGACGCTGTCGATCGTGACCGCGACGGCGACGGCGACGAGGACGGCGAGCAGCGCGAGCACGACCGCGGGGATCCCGCCGTTCTCGACCACCCGGTCGATCGCAGCGGCAACGCGTTGACGCAGCGGCGGCTCTGCCGGCGTGCGTTCCGGGGGCCTCGCGAGCTTCTCGTCGACGATGACCTCGTCCGCCCCTCGATCCGGCGGCGACTCGATCAGGACGTCGACGTACCGAACGCCGGACCCGTACCCCGTCACGATCTTCAGCTTGCCGCGGACGGGCTCCTCGACGTCGGCCGTCGAGACGTGGACCCGTCGGATCGAGCCGTCCTCGACGAAGTGATTCACGGCCGCAAGCGACGCGACGCGATCGAGGTCGTCGTCGAGATGGAGATGAACGTGGGCCGAGCGGCCGAGGTTCTCGAGCTCGACGGAGAACGATCGGTCGGTCGTGAACCGGTCGGGCGCCCGGATCGAATGGACGCCGTCTCCGTTCAGTTCGACGGGCAGTGTCGGCACGGGTTAGTCGTCGGACCCATGATAGAAAAAGATTCAGTTCGGTCCGGTCGACGTTTCGCTCAAGCGGCGGCCTCCTCCCGCATGTCCGGCGGAAGCAGGTTGGGGATCCCGTCCTCGATCGGATAGGTCTCACCACACTCCGTGCAGGTGAGGGTCCCCTCGATGATCTCCCCGTCGTCTCGCTTCTCGACGGCGAGCTCGAGGTCGTGTTTGTCGAGCGGGCAGCAGATGACGTCCATCAACGACTCCTTCATGCTCCGAGGTTGGCCGGGGGCCGTCAAAAGCCTGCGGGTTCGGCGAGTCACCGACGGTCGATGGCAACGCCTTTGGCTCGTCGCTTCCCCCCTCGACGCATGGGGATCCCGGGAGAACGTATCGATCGACTGCTCGTGCTCGCCCGCGAGGCGGTCGTCGACGGCGAGCGCGACCGTGCCCGCGAGTACGTTCGTCTCGCGCGACGGATCGCCGAGCGAAACCGTTGTGGCGTTTCCCGGGAGTTCGAGCGGAAGACCTGTGACGGCTGTGACGTCTACCTTCGGCCGGGGGTAACGAGTCGCGTTCGGCTCCAGCCGGGCCACGTCGTCGTGCGCTGTCTGGAGTGTGGCGAAACCGGTCGATATCCGTACGACGATTGACCGACCGGGGAGGGGATCCGCACGAGCACGAATCGCGGCGCGGCCGCAGGAGGGCTCGTAACGTCGAAAGGAAGTAGCGGGAGGTAGATTTGAACTACCGATCTCCGGGTTATGAGCCCGGCGGAATCTCCTGGCTATCCCATCCCGCTATGTTCAACGAATTCGGTGGAACGGTTAAGGGTTCTGATTCGGTTCCCGGTGTGCGATTTCGTCCCGGGATCGCTTATAAGTCGTTCTCCCTCGCGACGCGCCACGTGAAGAGGCTCTCCGCGACGTAGTTGATCAAAAACGCACAGCCGATCGCGATGGGCATCGTCAGCGCGTCCCAGACGTTCGTACCGGCGACGGTCACCACGACGTCCCGGCGCGTGAGCAGGAAGACGACCGTGAGCTGGATCCCGATGCCGGCGGCGCGAACGAGGTTCGACCGAAGCAGCCGGCCGAGCTTCGATCGGATCCCCGCCGTTCCGTGGTTGGGGAACGTCCACCGGTCGTTTATCAGGAACATCGTCACGATTGCCGCCTCCGCGCCGACGAGCTTGGCGAACTCCGGCGGGAGCGTCGTCATCAGGACGAGCGTCGTCGAGATGGAGAGGTCGATCGTCGCCCCGATCAGCCCCACCGACGCGAACTTGCCGAATCGGCGCCGAGTCGCGAGCTCGTCGAGGATGCCGTTCACGGCCGATCACCACGCCGGCGGCTCGGGATCATCCGCGGTGCCCCCGTCCGATCATCCGCGGCGCCCCCGTTCGATCCGATCGACGAGCGACGGGCCCGGGTCGCGGTCGATCGACCGATGGAACCGGTTGCCCGAGACGACGCCGGCACGGTGACGTGCACGCACCAATCCCGCGAACATCGACAGCGTGTCCCGGATCGGCGAGACCGTCGACCCCGGCATGTCCTCCCACCTGACCGGGACCTCGTGGATCCGGTAGCCGGCCGCGGCGGCGACCGCGAGCAGTTCCAGGTCCCACGCGAACCCCGGCTCCCGAAGGTGGTCGCGGACGGCTCGCCAGACCGACGCGTCGAGCGCCTTCGCACCGCACTGGTAGTCGTGGAGCCGTGCGCCGGTGCCGCCGACCAGCCGACGGGCAAGCCATGCGAAGCAGTCGCCGAGCCGTCGTCTGAGCTGTCCCTGATGGCCGACCACGACCGAGTCGGGATGGCGCCGCGACCCGATGGCGATGGGGGCTCCGTCCCGACGAACCGGCTCGATCACGTCGACGACGGACGCGACCGGGGTGGCGCCATCGGCGTCGACGAACGCCAGCGTGTCGACGTCGAGCGCCTCGAATCCCGCGGTTATCGCCGCGCCCTTGCCACGTCGCTTCGGGACGGCGTTGACCGTGACGGGAAGGGCGGTGAGATCCTCACCGACCGCGTCGCCGACGTCCGGCTCGGGGGCATCGAGTTCGATGCGTACCTGCTCGGGGTCGAGCGTTTCCACGAGCCCGTGGACGTACGCCCGGAGCGCCTCGAGGTCCGGGCGGTACGCGGGCACGACGATCCCGAGCGACATGGACGCTCGTGCGTGCCGGGCGGTAAAAAGAACCATGACTCGTCGGTCGGAGGCCACGCGGATGCGCCGATCGTCGGTCGAGACGCCGGCGATCCGCCGACGAACCGGCGATCGTTGGAGGCGGCCTCACTCCGGCCGGCGGACCGAGGGCGTCACGACGGAACAGGGGGCATTCAGCAGGATGGACTGGGCGACGCTGCCGAAGAGCACCTTCGCGGTCGCCGACTGCTTGCGGCCCATCACGACCACGTATCTCGCGTCCTCCCGTTCCGCGTATTCGACGACCTCCTCGTCGGGGTCGCCGACGAGTCCGACGCGCTCGATCGCCGAGGCGTCGACGTCGTCGCCGAGCGACGCGTCCCCGATCGCGTCGTCCGCGACCTCCCGGGCCAGCTCGCGCACCTTCTCCATCGAGACGGGCTTCCCGCTCTCAGCGCTTCGGAGACCGAGATCGACGAACGTCGAGCGCGTCATCGAGTGGACGACGTGGACCGGCTCGTCGAAGGCAGCTCCGAGCGAGACGGCCTCCTCGACGATCCGCGGCGCACGATCCGACCGATCGACTGCTGCGATGACGACCATGGTGACGAGAGGAGGGGTCGGTACAAAAAACCCGGAGGCGCACCGCCGGTCGCCGGAACGTGCGAACCCGAAGCGGTATAGTGTCGGGAGCGTCTCTCGCACCCATGGAGTACGTGCTGGTCGGCTGGTGGCTCCTCGCGTTCCTCGCGCTCTCGCTGTTGGCGGCTCCCCTCACGGCACGGCTATGTCGATCCCTTCCGGGTCGCGGCGTCGGTTTCGCCCCGGCCGTGGCGCTCTGGTCGCTCGTCCTCGTCGGCTACTGGACCGGGAGGGTCGGGCTCGGTCGGCCGACCCTCTGGCTCGCGCTCGCGGCACTCGCCGGCTGTTCCGCCCTCTTCGGGCTCGATCGGGACGCGCTGGCGAACCGAAAGGTTCGGCTACGGGACGAGCTCGGACCGATGGACCGTCACGCGGTCCTTCCGCCGGCCGTCGTCTTCGTCGGCGCCTTCCTGCTCGTGGTCGCGATCCGTGCGGCCGATCCGGCGGTGAGCGCGGCCGGCGGCGAGAAGTTCCTCGATTACGGACTCCTCCGCGCCACGCTCCGAGCGGACGTCGTTCCGGTCTACGACTTCTGGTTCGCGGGCGAGTCGCTGAACTACTACTACGGCGGCCACCTCGCGGCCGCCCTCGTGACGTATCTGACCGGCACTGACCCCGCGTTCGCGTACAACCTCGCGCTCGCGGGCTTTTATGCGACCCTCGCCGCGGGCGCGTTCGAACTGGCACGCGCCGTCGCAGCCGGGCGGGCGGCCGACCGGGGCGCCGGCATCGAAGCGGCCCGCACCCATGGACTGCGTGCGGGCGCCGCGGCCGCGTTCCTCGTCGCGCTCGCGGGCAACGCCGTCACCGCGGTGCAGATCGTCGCGGGCGTGCTGCCGGGCGGGATCGGCGACCGGTTCTCCTCGGCGATGGCGGCGGGAGCGATCTCGCCGGGTGACCTTCGATCCGGCGTCGACGGCTTCTTCTACTGGGACGCGAGCCGCGTCATCGATGGGACGATAAACGAGTTCCCACTCTTCGGGTTTCTGAACGGCGACCTTCACGCACACATGCTCGGCGCGCCGTTTCTGCTCCTGGCCGCGGGGCTCGCGTACGCGTACTGGCGAACCCCCGCCGAGCAGCTTCGACGCCGGCGAGCGCTCGTCTTCGGCGTGGTGCCGCTGCTCGGCGGCACGCAGGTCGTGATCCACACCTGGGACTTCCCGACCACCTTCGGACTGCTCTGGCTCGCGCTCGCGTTCGCACCCGCCACGCCCGTCCCGCTGCTCCCGGGCGGAGACGGAATCGATCCGTGGCTTCGTGACCGGTTCGGATCTGGGTCCCTCGCGACCGAGATCGAACGGACGGGGGGCGCACTCGTCGCGGTCGGCCTCGCCGGAGCGCTCGGGGCCCTCATCGGTGCACCGTTTCTGCTTTCGGCCTCCTCCGGACAGGAGCCGGCGCTTCTGGATGCCGCGAACCGGTCGGGGATCGGCGAGTTCCTGCTCGTTCAGGGCGTCTTCGTCGTCGGCTTTCTCGCGTACCTGATCGGCCGGCTCGTCGAGGGCGACGCCCGTGGAGCGGTTCCGGTCGGTCTCGGCGTCCTGACGGTCGTCGCCGTCGGCGCGCTTTCGGGCTTTCCCGCTCTCGGCGTGCTCGTGGCGCTGCTCGGGCTCGGGTGGGTGGCGCTGCGGCTCGGCCGCGCGGTCGGCTTCGAGACGACCATGCTGGTCGGCGGCGCCGGGCTCGCCGCCATCGTCGAGCTGGTCTACGTCGTCGAGGCGGCCGGGCCGGGCCGGCTGAATACGGTGTTCAAGGTCTACTTTCAGGTCTGGGCGATCTGGGGCGTCGCGCTCGGAATCGTCCTCGCGGAGCTGTGGGAACGCGGCTTCAGCGGCGTGGGGCTGGGAGACGATGCCGACGCTCACGAAACGCGCGGAACCGAGAAACCCCTCGGGCGGACCGCGAGCGCGCTCCCCTCCGGTCGCGGAGCGGCTCGGGCCTTCGTGGTCGTGCTCGTCGTCGTCTCCGCGCCGTACGCCGGGCTGGCGTTGGCGGAACACTTCGAGCGTCACGACGCCGGCACGCTGCACGCGACGGCGTTCGCGGAGACGGACCACCCCGAGGAGGCGGCGGCGATCGCCTGGCTCGACGCCGAGGCGACCCGAGAGGACGTCCTGTTGGAGGCGCCCGGGGCGAGCCGGTCGCCGGAGGGCCTCGCCGCCGAACCGGGCACGCCGGGGATGTACACCTGGCGGGCGAACCCGGCCTCCAGCCTGACGGGGATCCCCACCGTCGCGGGCTGGGAACACCAAGTCGGCTACCGCGGCGAGGCGGTCTACTACGACCGGGTCGCGGAGGTGGATCGCGCGTTCGCCGGCGACGAGTCCGATCGCGCCGCCGTCCTCGATGCCCACGACGTCTCGTACGTCTGGGTCGGCCCGACCGAGGAAGCTCGATACGGCAACGTGACGTTCGACGAAACGGGCGAGGTCGTCCACGAGAACGACGTCGTGCGGATCTACCGGATCGACGACGAGTGATCGCCCGGCGTGATCGGACGCTTACGGGTGCTCGCGGGTTCTTACAGGTGCTCGCGGGTTCTTACAGGTACTTGTGGGTGCTTACGGATGCTTGCGGACGCCCACCCATGCGGGGCAACCGTTCCTCCGGGCGAACAGTTAGGACGATCCGCCGACAGACGGCGGTATGGGATATCAAGGGTTCGAAGACTACTTCACGGCGCCGGTCATCCTCAGCGTCGCGACGACGGGCGGACTGCACGGGAAGGAGGCGACTCCGAACCTGCCGACCCAGCCGGAGGCGGTGGCCGCGGACGTCGCCGCCTGCGAGGAGGCGGGCGCCTCGATCGTTCACCTCCACGCCCGCGACGAGAACGACGCGGACACCAAGTCGGTCGAGCGGTTCCAGCGGCTACGGGACGCGATCGACGAGCGGTGTGGGGACGTCATCGTCAACTTCACCACCGGCGGCGATTATCCGCCCGCACAGCGGCTGGCACCCGTCTTGGAGGTGGAGCCGCGTCCGGAGCTTGCGACCATCGACGTCGGCCCGGTGGCGTTCGGCCAGGACGCCGTCAGGGACTATTCGCGTGCCCAGAACGAGACGTTCGCCGAACGGATGGCCGAGGCGGGGGTAAAGCCCGAACTGGAGGCGTTCAACCCCGGCCACCTCACGGAGGTAAACCACCTGATAGAGGGGGGTACCTCCCGGAACCCTACTGGATCACGCTCATCCTCGGCATGCAGACGGGGACGCTCCCGCATCCGCGAAACCTGGTCAACCTCGTCGAGAACGTACCGGAGGGGACGGTCTGCCAGTGTCTGGCCGTCGGTCGGTACCAGCTCCCGCTGACGACCATGGCCATGGCGATGGGTGGTCACGTCCGCGTCGGTCTGGAGGACAACGTCTACTACCGCAAGGGCGAGTTGGCCGAGAGCAACGCACAGCTGGTCCGACGGGCGGCACGGGTCGCCGACGAACTCGAACGGCCGGTCGCAACGATGGACGAGACCCGCGAGATCCTCGGACTCTGAGGGACTCGCGACCCCCGGCGGTCGTGGTCACCCGGTCCCAACCGAACACCGCGTAGAGTCCACCAGCTCGTCGGCGACCGCCTCGTCGCTCCGGTGGCCGACCTCGACGGTACCGGTCGAACACTCCCAGCCGACGAAGACGAAGCCGCGACGCTCGCCGCGGAAGCCATCGGCGCCGCGGACGGTCATCTCCTCCCAATCGGCCCGGACGAGTCCGTACGCCTCGGTGGAGCGCTCGACGTAGAAGGCGGGGTCCCGGCTGGCTTCGTTCGGGTCCGTCTCCTCGGCGTCACGATACCACGTCGAGACGGTCAGATCCCCGTCGTCGACCACGACGATGGCGGCCTCGAACTCGTACGCCGACGGGAGATCGGGATCCGGAACGGGAACGGGGGGTTCGTCCCCATTCGCTTCGTCGATGGCGCCGATCGCTGTCAGCGTCTCGACGGCCTCGATCGCGGCGGATCGGGAGTCGACCCGGCGGACCTCCTCGGGTCCGACGTCCACCGGTTCGGCCTCCGCGGGGGGATCGAGACGGAATCGATCGTCGGAAAGCGACGGATCGAGTTCGATCCGCTCGTATCGCCGCTCGATCGTCGCCGGCTCGGCGCCCTCCGGATCGGCGACGCCGCGTTCCTTCAGCGGATACCCGGCCTCGGCGTCCAGCCACAGCGTTCGATTGAGCGTGTCGGGCGATTCGTCGACGTCGACGCGCTCGCTGGCGAGGGCGTCGAACTCCGTGGATCCGATCTGCAGTCGGATCGCGTGTTCGACGCCCGCCTCCGTGACGGGGATCGCCTCGACGACGTGTGCCGATCGGTTGCCGACCGGATCCTCGCCGACGTATCGGAGGTCGTACTCGTCACGGAGCGTTTCGAGATGGGCGAGCTTGTGGTCCTGACGGTGCGGCACGGTGCGAATCCGACGCTCGATGCGCTCCGCCGAGGCGTCGTATCGGATCGTTGCCGACTCGTTCTCGAGATGGACGTCACCCTCCGATTCGTGCGGGGCCGTCGACTCCAGCACGTCGACCCGCGACGCGGCGCCCGGCCGTTCGTCGACCGCGACCCGTCTCGTGACCGTCTCGCCCTCCCGTCGAAGCTCGACGACGCGCTCTCCCGACAGTGCATCGAGGCCGGTCCGTGTTTCGATCGCCTCATCGAGCAGCCGCTCAGGGTCGGGGTCGTCCTCGCCCGCATCGAGAACGACGATCCCGAGGGCGGCGCCGGACGCCGCGAGGACGAGAAGGGCGAGCGTTAGCGGGGTCGAAGCCCCATCGGAGGGAGGACCGGCCACATTCATGACGTCCTTGGCCGTGCGCCGATAAAAAACGTCGGCGGTCAACGATCCGAACGTCGGTGTATGGGGCCGGATGCGTGCCGTCGTCTCGCTATCGCGACGGTTCGCCGACGCTCGAGGCGACCCACTCGGCGAACGGATCCGACACGTCGTCCTCGTCGAACCGTTCGATGCAGGGAACGTCGTATGGGTGGAGCCGCTCGATGGCGTCCCGTAGCTCGGGATAGGCCTCCGCGGTCGTCTTCGCCAGGAGGATCCGCTCGGGCTCCCTTACGACGTCGCCCTCCCAACGATACGTCGAGTCGCAGGCGACGACGTTGACGCAGGCGGCCAGACGACGCTCGACGAGTTCGCTCGCCAGCTCCTCGGCGGCGTCGACCGGAGCGGTGACGTAGGCGGTCGGCACGGAGTCACTCCTCGATCGGGACGAACGTGCCGTTGATGTCCCACTCGTGGAGACAGTAGGCGCTTCCCGGTTCTCCCTCGATCCGCCACGATCCCACCTCGTCATCCCACCGCTCCGCTCGGCCGCACAGCTCACACGTCCGTTCGGTCGGCGGGGTGATGGTCGCGTTCATACGCGTATCCACGACGAGGACGATATAAAAGCGTGTCCTGAGCGACGGGGGAACGGGCCACGGGTCGAAGTGCATGCACGAACGGCCCGCGAATCGTCACAGACGCCGTTCGGGTCATCCGTCATCGGTGCACACCTTCCCCATCGACGCCACCTTCCTCGTCGACGGCCCCACCGCGACTCAGCGGTGACACGATTCCCCACCGGGTCATGTCCCCTGATTTCTGGAAGAACGATCACTAAATAGCCACATCATGTGCGTTTTAAAATATAATGGCCCCCATATACCATTCAGACACTAAGCACGTTACTTAAGAGGGGTAATATGCTTTGACCAGCCATGACAGGGAATCTCACGTCCATCGACCCGTACAGTCCCTCGACCGGGTATTACGAGTGCGTCACCTGTACGTATCGTGAGTCGTCGGGTGAACGGCTCCAGGTGTGTCCGGAGTGTGGCGCACAGCTGCGCAACATCGCGGTTCCCCGCGAGTAACCGCCCGTCGGGCGGCGAACGACCCGGTCACGCCGGGTATAAATCACAAACCAGTTTCTCGTTTCCCACAGTTTGCGAACCACTATCACGACGTCTCGAGCACGATCGATCATGGAGTTCCAACTGACCGACGAACAACGACAGCTCCGCGAGGAGGTCCGTCGCTTCGCCGACGAGGAGATCCGGCCGGTCGCGACCGAACACGACGTCGAGGAGTCGTACCCGCACGAACTGCTGGATCGGGCGGCCGAGATGGGGCTGCTCGCGCCGCACGTCCCGGTCGAGTACGGCGGGGTAGGCTACTCCGCGCTGGAGAACGCGATCCTGACGGAGGAGCTGTTCGCGGCCGATCCCGGGATCGGCCTCTGTCTCTCCAGCGCCGGGTTCGGCGCGGAGGCGATCATGGAGTTCGGCACCGACGAGCAGAAGGAACGCATCCTGCCGGCGGTCACCGCGGGCGACGCGATCATGGGATCGGCGATCAGCGAGCCGCAGGCCGGCTCGGACGTCACCTCGATCGCCACCCGCGCCGAGAAGGACGGCGACGAGTGGGTGATCAACGGCTCCAAGACGTGGATCACGAACGGAACCGTCGCGGACTATCTCGTCGTGGTCTGTGAGACGGATCCCGAGATCGAGGATCGCTACTCGGGCTACTCGCAGATCCTCGTCGAGACCGACCGCGACGGGCTGACCCGCGAGAAGATCACGGGGAAGCTCGGGATCCGCGCGAGCGACACCGCCGAGCTCTTCTTCGACGACGTGCGCGTTCCCGAATCGAACCTGATCGGCCAGCGCGGCATGGGCTTTCTCCAGCTCATGCAGT
>CAZIFX010000048.1:0-18150 GCA_964538415.1 uncultured Halobellus sp. | reverse complement strand
CGACGCCGGAGGAGACCCCGACGCCGGAGGAGACCCCGACGCCGACGCCGGAGGACACGCCGACGCCCGACGAGCCGACCGACGACGACGCGCCCGGCTTCGGCGCCGTCGTCGCCCTGGTCGCGCTCGCCGCCGCCGCGCTCGTCGCGGTCGGCCGCCGGGGTACCGGCTCGCGGCCGCGCCGCTGAACGGGCGCTTCGACGCCCATTTTTAATAGGGGGCGACGCACGTGTGTTGACGACATGTCTCATGACTCGGCCTCGGAGGGCGGATCGCCGCTCGACGACGACGATCTCTCCCACGTCTTCGTCGAGTTCGCCGACATGAACGGCCTCTCACGGTCGAAGCAGGTCGCCGCCGACCACTTCCGTTCGAGGATCGAGGCGGGCTTCTCGATGAACCTCGCGCACGTCACCCAGACCCCGCGCAGCGACGTGGTCGAGGGCTCGAAGTACGGCGCGCCGGTCGAGTGGGCGGACGGCACCCTGTATCCCGACCTCGACACCCTCCGACGCGTGCCGTGGCGCGAGGACGCCGCCCGCGTCATCTGCGAGTTCGAGTTCGAGGGCACCCCCGTCGAGGGCGTCCCCAGGCGGGCGCTCCGGCGCGTCGTCGACGACGCGACCGCGCGGGGCTTCGATCCGACCGTCGGAAACGAGCTGGAGTTCTACCTCCTCGAGCCGGCCGAGGGGGGCTACGAGCCGGTCACGAACGACAAACACGAGAACCTGACGCGCGCGGCGGAGGCGATGGCCCCCTTCTATGACCGCGTGTACGACTGGGCGCCCGCCTTCGGTCTCGATCCCACCGCCGCACACCACGAGTTCGGCGCCGGCCAGTTCGAGATCGCGTTCGAGCCGGGTCCGCCCGTCGAGCAGGCCGACCGCACGTTCCGGTTCAAGGAGCTGGTCAAGCAGGCGGCCGACGTCGACGGCCACGAGGCGACGTTCATGGCGAAGCCGTTCACCGATCGGTCGGGCAGCGGCTACCACCTGCACGTGAGCCTCTTCGAGGACGGGGCGAACGTGCTGGAGGCGGCCGAGGGATCCGCGACCGGAGCGTCCGGCGAGCTCTCACGGCGCGGCGAACACTTCGTCGGCGGGCTCGTCGAGCACGCGCCCGCGCTGACGGCGCTCGGCACGCCGAACCTGAACGGCTACAAGCGACACCAGCCCGGGACGTTCGCCCCGCACTCCGTCTCGTGGGGCTACGGCACGCGCATGGCGTCGATTCGCGTCCCCGCCCACGGCACGACGCGGATCGAAAACCGGATCCCGAGCGCGGACGCCAACCCGTATCTGGTGGTCGCGAGCACGCTCGCCGCGGGGCTCCACGGGATCGAGGCCGAAATCGACCCGCCGGCGCCGTCGACCGGGGAGACCGCGGACGACCGGCCCGCGCTCCCGTCGACGCCGCACGACGCCCTGGACGCGCTGGCGCGGGACGACGCGCTGGCCGAGCGGCTCGGGCCGTCGCTCGTCTCCGAGTACGTGCTGCAGAAACGCCAGGAGGTCGACGAGTTCTACGAGGAGACGACCGACTGGGAGCGCCGCCGATACGTCGACGTGCTGTGAGTCGCGACCGGACGGAAGCGATCCGTCGTGCCGCTACGGAGAATACAGGAGAGAGCCCACGACTTCAGTCGTGGGAGGAGGTCAAGGTCAATCCTCCATCGCGGCGTCGGAGATCGTCAGCGCCTCGTCCAGCGCGGCGACCGCCTCGTCGACGTCCGCCTCCGTGATTGTCAGCGGCGGCGTGACGACGATCGTGTTCACCGACGTGTAGAAGTAGACGCCGTGCTCGAGCGCGCTCGCGCCGACCTCCTTCAACACCGTCTTTTCGCCCGACAGCTTGTCGCTTCGCGTCTCGAACGGCACGCGCGTCTCCTCGCTTCGCGTGAGCTCGAGGCCCTGATGTAAGCCGACGCCGCGACGCTCGCCGACGCTCGGGTGTCGGTCCGCCAGCGCCTCCAGCTCGGAGCGAAGGTACGCCCCCATCTCGCGGGCGTTCTCGACCAACCCCTCCTCCTCGTACGTCTCGATCGCGGCGACGCCGGCCGCACACGCGGTCGGGTGGCCGGCGAACGTGTGGCCCTGGTTGAGCAGCTCGTCCTCGAGGAACTCGGCGATCTCCTCGGTGACGGTCGTCGCCGCCAGCGGCTGGTAGGAGCCGGTCAGCCCCTTCGCCATCGTGATGATGTCCGGCTCCGCGTCGTACAGCGTCGACGCGAACCACTCGCCCGTCCGGCCGAACCCGGTCATCACCTCGTCGCAGATCAACAGCGCGCCGTGGTCGTGAGCGATCTCCTGAAGCTTCGGCAGGTAGTCGTCCGGCGGCGTCAACACGCCGTTCGAGCCGACGAGCGGCTCGACCAGCACGCCCGCGACGGTGCCGCCCTCGAGTTCGAGCATCTCGTCGATGTACTCGAGGCTCTGTTCGGGATCGAGACTGGAGCCGTAGGCGTACGGGTCGGGCGCCTTCACCATGCCCGGCACCTCGGGCTGGATCTCCGGGCCCTGCGCGACGCGCCGCGGGTCGCCGGATGCGGACAGCGAGGCCGCGGTCGCGCCGTGATACGAGCGGTATCGCGAGAGGATCTTGTGTTTGCCCGTGTACGCCCTGGCGATCTTGAACGCGGCCTCGTTGGCCTCGGTCCCGCTCGTGGAGTAGAACGTCTTCTTCAGCGAGCCGGGAGTGATCTCCGCGAGCTTCTCCGAGAGGCGCGCGCGCGGCTCCGTCGACCAGCCGGGGTTGACGTACGGCACCGTGCGGATCTGCTCGGAGACGGCATCACACACCCGCTCGGCGTCGTATCCGAGGCTCGTACAGACGTACTGGCTGCTGAAATCCAGTATCGAGTCGCCGTCGGCGGTCACGATCCGCGGCCCCTCGCTGTCGACGATCTGGGTCGGGTCGAAGTCACGCTGGCGCGTCCACGTGCCCAGCGTGTACTCCCGATCGAGCCGCTCGACCTCGTTTCGCTCCGCATCCTGTTTCGCCATGCGCCCACATACGAACCCAGCGACAAGAAGCTTCGTGTGACGTTCGATATATCGGGGATGTGACGACACATCTTCGGGCAAACGCGTCCGAACCAGAACGTTGTTCGGTAACACTGGCGATCCGTACCAAAAGCTTCTCCATCCGACGACGGTCCGCCGCCGGTCACTCGCTCGCGCTGATGCTGATGAACTCGAAGCCGTCGGACCGCGTCTCGAACCGGTCGAGCGCGAACGGCTCCGTCGGGAACGGCGTCGACTCGCCGGTGATGAGCGATCGCACCGTCGTCGCGGAGACCGGAGCGGTCATGATCCCGCGGCCGTTGAAGCCGGTCGCGATGACGAGGCCGTCCGGCGCGTCGGCGGGCGCGTCGATGATGGGGCGCGTGTCCGGGGTCGCCGCGTCGACGCCCGCCCAGTCGTCGACGTAGCCGGCTCCCTCGAACCCTTCCAGAAACGTCGGCACGAGGTCGGCCACGTGCTGGCTGAACGCCTCGTCGGCGTTTCGGCTCGCGCTCCCGGGGTCGTCCTCGGCGAACGACCAGCCGCCGACGAGCAGGTCGCCGTTGTGCTCGGCGCGGAAGTAGACGTGTTCGCCGGGGTACCATCCCATCGGGAACGAATCCGAAAGCGGCTCCTCGGGCTCGAGCACGATACACTGCGTCCGATACGGACGAACCGGGATCGGCACGTCGAGCTGCTCGAGCAACACCTTCCGGGAGCGCCAGCCGGCGGCGACGACGACGTGGTCCGCGTCGAACCGGCCGTCGGCCGTCCGAACGCCGGTGACGGCGCCGTCCTCCGTGAGCGTCTCCGTCACCGCCGCGTCGGTGTGGAACGTCGCCCCGTCCGCTTCGGCGTCCCGCTGGAGCGTGACCGCGAAGGTGTACGGGTCGACGAACCCCGAGACGCCGTGTTCGAGCGCGCCCGCGAGATCGGCGAAGTCGAACCGCGGATACCGCTGCTCGGCGGTTTCGGCGTCGAGGTAGGTCACGGGGAGCCCGTTCTCCGCGGCCCAGTCCGCGTAGTCCCGCTTTTCGGCCTCGCGGTCGGGTGTGATGAGCCCGATGCTCGGACGCTCGGCGAACGAGAACCGACCGGTTCCGTCGTACTCGCGGAAGAAGTCGACGGCGTGCCAGCCTATCTCCGGGTGGTCGTCGTAACTCGAGAGCATCGTGATCTCGCCCGCGGCGAGCGCCGTCGCCTCGCCGGCGACCTGCCCCGCATCGAAGACGTCCACCTCGTGGTCGGGCGCCAACTCCCGGGCGACCGCACAGCCGGTGACGCCCGCGCCGATGACGGCGACGCGCTCCGGCTCACTCATAGTCGTGATTCACCGCCCTGAACGCGTCCTCGGCGATCGAAAGCGCCGTCTCGATCTGTTCGTCCGTGTGCGTGTACGTGGTGAAGAAGCGCTCGCTCTGTAACGGATTGCCGAACAGGGCGCCGCCCGCGGCGGCCTCGCGCCACCAGTCCGCGAACTGCTCGCCGTTCGCCTGCCAGGTGTCCCTGTAGGTGTGCATCTCCGCGTCGGTCATGTACACCTGCCCCATGGAGCCGACGTACTCGACGTTGGCCGACACGCCGACGTCGTCGGCGACCTCCTGGAGCCCCTCGAAGAGCGTCTCGCCCAGCTCGTCGATGTGGTCGTAGACGTCGCCCTCCTCGAGCAGCTCGAGCGTCGCCAGTCCGGCGGCACACGAGACGGGGTGGCCGTTGTACGTTCCGCCGTGAAACGCCGACGTGTTCCACGATTCGGCGTCCTCGCGGTCCGGCGGAACGATCTCCTGCATGATCTCACGCGGGCCGCCGAAGCCGGCGATCTGGTAGCCGCCGCCGGCGGCCTTCGCGAACGTCGTCATGTCGGGCGTGATCCCGAACCGGCCCTGAGCGCTCCGCGGGCCGAGCCTGAACCCCGTCATCACCTCGTCCCAGATGAGGAGGATTCCCAACTCGTCGGTCAGCTCCCGGAGGAACTCGTGGTAGCCGTCGCGGGGCTTGAGACAGCCCGCCGAGAACATCACCGGTTCGATGATGACCGCCGCGAGGTCGTCGGCGTGCTCGCGCAACACCGCCTCCGTGTTCTCCTTGTCGTTGAAGGGGATCGCCACCACGGTGTCGGTGACGGCGTCGGGGATGCCGGTGCCGAACGGGACCGTGTTGGGCCGCTCCTCGGGGCCGAGCGCCTCCTCGTCGGCGTACACGCTCATCAACGCGTAGTCGTGTGCGCCGGCGTAGCCGCCCTCCGGCTTGGCGATCAGGTCGTTGCCGGTGTACGAGCGAGCGACCCGGATCGCGTGCATCGTCGCCTCGCTGCCGCTGTTCGCCAGCCGGACCTGCTCGATCGACGGCGTCATCTCCGCCACCTTCTCCATGAACTCGATGGCGACCGGCTGTGGCGTCGCCGTGAGATCCGCTCTGCCGACCTGGGCTTTGACCGCCTCCTGGACCGCCGGATGGTTGTGGCCGAGGATGATCGGCCCGAGCGCCAGCAGGAAATCGAGGTACTCGTTGTCGTCGACGTCGGTGACGTACGACCCGGACGCGCGGTCGACGTAGAACGGATACGGGTCGAAGGACCGTACGTTGGACTCGACGCCGAGGGGCGTCACCTTCCGGGCCCGCTCGTGGAACCGCTCGCTTTCGGGAGTCATCTCCCGCAGCCGCCGGGCGTGGTCGTGCGTGTTCTCCTGATCCGAACTCATTACTCGTTCAGCAACGTGACGCGCAATAATTCTTTGGTCGTCACGAAATCCTTCGCAGCGCGTTTAACGATCGCCATTTTAATCGAACGTTTTCGAATCCCCGTCCTCCCCTCGATGTCCGGCCACCGCGTGCGCGCGTTCGGCGACTCAGCGACGCCGACAGAACTCGGCGAAGTTCTCCAGCACGCGGGTCGCGTTGGTGTCGTCGAACGTGCGGTCGCCGTCGGACCAGTCGCTCGGCTCGTCGCGCACCGCCTCGGTGAACTCGGGGTGGAACTGGACGGTCCGGATCGGCGCGCTCGCGTGTCGGCTACAGAAGTGCGCGTTGTACTCGGTTCGATGGGTCGTGACCAGTCCCTCCCCGGGCTCGGTGACGAGGTCGGCGTGCAGCACCGGCACGACGGGGTCGACGTCGTCGAGTACGGCCTCGTCGCCTTCGATCCGGTCCATCTCCACGAACGTCGCCCGCCGCTCGTCGTTTTCGACCGTGCCGCCCAACGCCTGGTGTACCAGCTGGTGACCGAAACAGACCCCGAGCAAGGGGATCTCCGCGTCGAGACAGCGACGGACGATCGACGACGCCGGCTCGAGCCACTCGTCGTGTCCCTCGTCGTAGACGCTCGCGGTGCTGCCGCTGAGCACGACCCCGTCGTACGTCGCCAGATCCGGGACCACGGGGTCGTCGACGAACGCCACGTACTCGGTCTCCCCGGGCAGGAGACGGGCGATCTCGGGTCCGAGGTAGCGATAGTCCGGATCGATCTCCAGATCCACGACCAGTATCATCGATCTCCCCTTCGTCCCGACGCGTATGTATATGCCGGCACCGGGCGGCGGCCGAGCGATCCCCGGAGGCGATCGCTTCCGCTCACAGGGTCTGGACGTACTGCTCGCGTTCCCACTTCGTCACCACGTCGCGGAACGACTCCATCTCCGCGCGTTTCACCGACGTGTACGCCCGGATCAGCTCCTCGCCCAGTCGCGAGCGGATGACCGAGTCGTTCTCCAGTGCCGACAGCGCCGCCTCCGGCGAGCGCGGCAGGGGTGGACGGTCTCCGGTCGGGTCACCCTCGACGGGATCCGTCGGCTCGATCCCCTCGGTTACGCCGTGTACTCCCGCGGCGAGCGTGCTCGCGACCACCAGATACGGGTTGGCGTCCGCGCTCGGGATCCGGTTTTCGATCCGCGTCGTTCCCGACGGGACCCGGATCCCCGCCATGCGGTTGTCGTACCCCCACGACGCCGTGTACGGCGCGAACGAGCCGGGCCGGTATCGTTTGAACGCGTTGAGCGTCGGCGTGCCGAGCGCCGCGAGCGCGTCGGCGTGTTCGAGCAGGCCGCCGACGAAGTGTCGCCCGACCGTCGACAGGTCGCCGTCGTCCTCGAAGACGTTTTCACCCCCGCGGACGCCGCCGACGTGGAGGTGATAGCCGCTGCCCGACCGCCCGCCGAACGGCTTCGCCATGAACGTCGCCCACAGGTCGTGTTCCCGTCCCGTCTGTTTCACCAGCCGTTTGAAATCGAACGTCGCGTCCGCCTGGTCGAGCGGGCCGCCGTAGTCGAACAGCACCTCCAGCTGTCCGGCGCCGTGCTCGTGCATGATCGAGTTGGTGGCCACGCCGTACGCGTCGCTCCACGCGGCGAGATCGTTATAGTACTCGGATACCTCCTCGGTCGCCCACGAGATGCATTCGTGTTTGTGTGAGGTGACCGGCTCGTAATCGGTCTCCCCCTCCGAGAGGAGATAGAACTCGAGTTCGCTGCCGACCGTGAACTCCAGGTCGCCGTCGAGGTCGTCGAGCACGCGTTTGAGCGCCGTGCGGGGTGCAGCGGCGAGCAGCTCGCCGTCGGTTTCGACGTCACAGAGCACGCGAACCGCGTCGTCACGCCACGGCAGCGGCCGGACCGTCCGCGGCTTGGGCCGCAGGAGGCCGTCCCCGTACCCGATCTCCTCGCCGAGCCCGGTGCCCTCGGGGACGTCGTTTCGAGGCGTCTGTGCGAGGACGAGCAGGTTGACCGGGAATCCCGTCGACCAGTTGTCCAGAAAGTACTCTGCGCGAAGCTGCTTGCTCCGGGAGATCCCGTTGATGTCGGGAAACTCGATGAGAACGTGATCGACGTCCGACCGATCGATCCGCTCTTCCATTCGCGTCACCGCGTCGTCAGCAGTGCTCACGTCGGTCACCCCCCTTCGGATCCTGAATCGATGCCCGTCCGTTCTCGATCGTCCGTCGAACTCGCATGTGTTTTGAACCGAATCCAACTGTCTCCTCACCCATAATAAATCATTCCGAGAAAGATCCCCGGTCGGGGAAGATGATCAACCGGTTCGCGGCGAAGCGTCGGCTGGTCACGCAGGCCGAAGTCCCGTCGGCGACCCAGCGGGACGAAGCCGTCGCCGGCTCAGTACGGCGGATCGTCGAGCGAGAGACTGACCGACTTCGTCCGCATGTGCTCGTCGATCGCCTGCGCCGCACACTCGCGGCCGATGCCGGACTCCTTGTACCCGCCGAACGGGGTGCCCGGCACCGTGCCGAAGTACTGATTGATCCAGACGCTTCCCGCCTCGACGTCGGCCGCCGCTCGATGGGCGACGTTCGGGTCCGTCGTCGCGATCCCCGCGGTCAGCCCGTACGGCACGTCGTTGGCGACCTCGATGGCCTCCTCGTAGTCGGCGAACGTCATGACGAACTGGACGGGGCCGAACACCTCCTCGCCGGCGATCCGCATCCCGGGATCGACGTCGTCGAACACCGTGGGTCGGTAGAAGGCGCCGTCCCCGTACGGCTCCTCCTCGACGGTCTCGCCGCCGTGAAGCAGCGTCGCCCCCTCCGTGCGGCCGAGTTCGACGTAGTCGTGGACGCCCTGCCGATGGTCCTCGTACGCGAGCGGGCCCATGTTGGTCCCGTCGGCGAGCGGGTCGCCGGGTTTCCACGTCGCGATCGACTCGAGATACGCGTCGAGGAACTCGGCTTTCACGTCCTCGTGAACGAGGATCCGCGTCGCCGAGTCACACGACTGTCCCGCGTTGTACATCCCGCCGGTCGCCACCGTCTCCGCGGCCGCCTCGACGTCGGCGTCGGGGAACACGATGAACGGGTTCTTTCCGCCGAGCTCGAGCGTGACGGGCGTCACCGTGTCCGCGGCGGTGCGCATGATCTCCTGGCCGACGGGCACGGAGCCCGTAAAGGAGACCTTCCCGACCGACCGATGAGTCACGAGCGGCTCCCCGACCGCCCCGCCCGAGCCCGGAACGACGTTCACGACGCCGTCGGGCAGGACGTCGTCCGCGAGCTGAACGGCCCGTATCACGGCGAGCGGCGCCGGCGACGAGGGTTTGATGACGCAGGTGTTGCCCGCCGCCAGCGCCGCGCCCACCTTCCATCCCATCAGGAGGATCGGGTAGTTCCACGGCAGGATCTGTCCCGTCACCCCGTACGGCTCCCGGCGCACGTAGGTGTGCGTGTCGCCGCCGGTCGGCACGTGCTCTCCTTGCCCCGCGACGGCGACGTTCGCGTAGTACTCGACGAACTCGAGGCCGTTTTCGACGTCGGCCTCCGCGAACGAGAGGGGCTTTCCCATCTCGAGCGAGACGAGCAGTGCGAGCTCCTCGACGTTATCTCGCAGCGTCTCGACCCACTCGCGGAGCAACGGGGCCCTGTCGCCTGCGGTCAACTCCCCCCAGCCGTCGTCGAACGCGCCGTTCGCGGCCGCGACGGCGGCGTCGACCTCCTCGGCGCCGCAGCCGGCGACCGCCGTGATCGGCTCTCCGATCGCGGGGTCGACGGGGTGAAACGTCGCTCCGTCGCTCGCCTGGCGGGTTTCACCGCCGATACCTGCGCCGAACTCGAGGTCGGCGATCCGGTCGTGTGCCCGTGCGTGATTCTCCGTGAGCGTGTCCGTGAAATCCATCGTGAATCGTCCGTGGTCGAGTTTGCGTCCCGTTCGTAAGCGGTCCGGTCCGCGCCTCGTCGGCGGTCGGGGTCTCACCGCTTCGCCGCGTCCCCGTCCTCGCCGACTCAGTGCTCCTGTCGGTCCGCGAGCATGGGAGCTACCTCGGCGAAGACGTCGAGGTGTTCCTCGATGTGCTCGCGTTCGTGCTGGACGCTGATCGTCCACTGCTGGGAGGCGTGGTGCGGGTGCGGAAGCACGCCTCGATCGAGCATCTCCATCCAGTAGTTCTCGTGGAAGTCGACGTCGACGTTCCGGTCGAAATCGCGGTAGTTCGTGATCTGCTCGTCGGTGAACACGACCGTCCCTTGGGAGTTGACGTGTTCGACGTGGCCGACGACGCCGGCGTCCTCCATGATCTCCTCGTAGCCGGAGGCCAGCCGCTCCCCGAGGGCGTTGACGTGGTCGTAGGCGTCCTCGGTGAGCACGTCGTTGAGCACGGTGGATACGGCCCGCAACACCAGCGGGTTGCCGTTGTAGGTTCCGTAGTGGGCGGCGCCGTCCTCGATGCCGCGCATGATCTCCTCCTTGCCGGCGAACGCGCCGACGGGATAGTTGCCCCCGATGCTCTTGGCCATCGTGACGAGGTCGGGCTCGACGTCGTAGTACTCCGCGGCGCCGCCCGGCGCGATCTTCACGCCGGTTTTGACCTCGTCGAAGATGTAGGGGACCTCGTATTCGTCACACAGCTCCCGAAGCCCCTGTAAGAACTCCGCGTGCGGCTGCGTCATCCCCACGTTCATCACGATCGGCTCGACGATGAGCGCGCCGATCTCGTTGACGTTCTCGCGAAGGATCTCCTCGACCGCCTCAAGGTCGTTCCACGGGGCGATCTCGACGGTGTCCTCGATGGCTTCGGGAACGCCCTCGCTTTCCACGACCGTCGCGGGTCGCTTCGGATGGCCGAGCTTGTGTGAGGGGACGGCCTTGCTCATCAGCACGTAGTCGTGGACGCCGTGGTAGGCTCCCTCGATCTTCAACAGTTTGTCTCGGCCGCTGTAGGCGCGAGCGACGCGGATCGCGTGCATGGTGCTTTCCGTCCCGCTGTTGGTGAACCGGACGAGATCCGCCACGTCCCACCGGTCCTTGATCGCCTTCGCCGCCTCGCCCAGCAGCTCGTGCGGATGGGTGTACAGCGTCCCCCGCTCGAGTTGGTCGCGGATCGCGTCGGTGACGACCGGGTGGTTGTGTCCGACCATGCCGGCACCGTTGTTCAGATCGAAGTCGGTGTACCGGTTTCCGTCCACGTCGTATAGGTACGGCCCCTCGGCCCGGTCGATCACCATCGGATACGGCTCGAACGCCCGGTAGGTGCTTGCAACGCCGGCCGGGACGTGCTCTTCGAGTTCGTGGTAGATGCGCTCGCTTTCGGGCGTACGGTGTCGATACGCTTCCTCAGTATCCTCCCAAATATCCATGCGTTAACGTGTGAAGGTGTGTCTAATAAAGATTGTCGTCATTTCGGAAGACGGGTATATATCCCCGAGAAAGTTCGATGAAATCCAAAAAGGATGTAATTCGTCCACCTGCCAACGTATGAAACAGAACAAAATACTATCTCGTGACATCGCCCACGACGGCGTCGACGCTCGGCCGGCGGCGACGGCCTGGCATAAATTATGCCATATACTCCAGAACTTTTAAACCATTATCGAGTAATCGATATATATGGGAAAAAATTCAAAAGCGGACCGGTTCGATGACGTCGATCTGCAGATCCTCGAACGGCTCGAATCGGATCACGAGCTCAACCTCGCGGAGCTCTCCGAGGAGATCGGGCTCTCGAAGTCGGCGATCCACTACCGGCTCAACAACCTCAAGGACGACGGCGTCATCACCGGCATGTCCGCGGATCTCGATCCGACACGATTCGGGCTGGAGATGCTGGTCCTGACGGAGGTGTACGTCACCCACGAGTCGGGCTATGCGGAGGATACCGGCGAGAAGCTCGCCGAAGTGGCCGGCGTCACGGACGTCTACTACACGATGGGTGACGTCGATTTCATCGTTCGCTTCCGGGCACAGAGCCGCGATCAGATCAACGAGACGATCAACCAGCTGATCGACATCGACGGCGTCAACGAGACGTCTTCGACGTTCGTCATGGACGAGATCAAATCCGACGGCCGGGTGCTCGCGAACATGTCCGAGGAGATGCGCGAGAACGTTCGCGCCGACGGCGACTCCGGCTGAGCCGCCCCCGCTCGACTCGACCACGACGGCCGGCGAGAAACGTGTGACGACGGCCGATCAGGCCCGTCGCAGGCGGGTGGCGGCGGTCGCGAGCGTGATGGAGATGGCCAACACGACGACGCTGATCGCGTACACCTCCGGTTCGATGTCGGCTCGAACCATCCCCCAGATGCGGACCGGCAGCGGGATGCTCCCCGCCCCGCTGACGAAAAAGGAGATGAGGAACTCGTCGAACGAGAGCGTAAACGAGAACAGCGCCGCCGCGATGATGTTCGGCCGCAGGGCCGGGATCGTCACCTCGCGGAACGTCGTGATGGGGTCGGCGCCGAGATCCATCGCCGCCTCCTCCATCGTTCGATCCAAGTCGATCACCCCGGATGCGACGACGAGGGTCGCGAACGGGAACGTGTACATCACGTGGCCGATCACGATCGGAACGAACCCCCGGCCGAGCCCGATCCGCGTGAAGAACACGAACAGGCCGATCCCGTAGATGATGATGGGCAGGGTTAGCGGAACGAAGATCAGGTACGTCGAGATCGGCCCCTTTCGACGCGGCCAGTCGAACCGTGTGAGCCCGAACGCGGCGACCACCGCGAGCACCGTGGAGACGATCATCACGACGATGCCGATCTGCACGCTCAGCCATAACGACCCGATCAGGTCGCCACGGCCCGCGAGGTTCAGATACCACTCCGGCGTGAACTCCCAGCGGAGTCCGTATCGGCCCGCGTCGAACGACATCAGGACGATGACGAAGATCGGTCCGTAGAGGAACAGGTAGGTGAGCACGGCCGCCGTCTTCAGGCCCAGACCGACGTCCGAGTTGAGGCCGAGCCGTTCCTGAACTCCGGTGCCGATGCTCACGTGTTCCCTCCACCGAGCCCGCGTGACTTCTTGACGTCGACGCCGAAGCGCGTCGCGAGATACAGCGAGCCCAACACGACGACGACGAGGATGACCGAGAGCGCCGCGCCGAAGTTCCAGTTAAACGCCGTGCCGAACTGCGTTTCGATCACCTGAGCGAACATGCGGCCGC
Source organism: uncultured Halobellus sp. (assembly GCA_964538415.1). Classification (GTDB taxonomy): domain Archaea; phylum Halobacteriota; class Halobacteria; order Halobacteriales; family Haloferacaceae; genus Halorubrum. The sequence goes on along the minus strand of CAZIFX010000048.1, from coordinate 5,263 downwards.
TCGTTCCGCCGAGCAGCGCGGGCGTGACGTACGCCGCTGCACATTTGATGAACACGAAGATCCCGCCGGCGAGCGCGCCGGGCAACGTGAGCGGGAAGACCACCTCGCGGAACACGGCCCAACGGGAGGCACCGAGGTCCCTAGCCGCCTCGATAAGCGACGAGTCGAGCCCCGCCATGCTCGCGTACAGCGGCAGGATCACGAACGGAACGAAGACGTAGACGAGCCCGATGATGCTCCCCCAGTGGGTGTTCAAAAGCGGCAGGGTCGGTAACCCGAGCGTCGTCAACGCGCCGTTGATGAACCCCTGACGGGAGAGGATCGGGATCCACGCGTACGTCCGAATGAGGTAGGACGTCCAGAACGGAATGATGACCAGCAACACCAGCAGCATCCGCCATCGTTTCGGGGCGTACTGGCCGAGGTAGTACGTGATCGGATACGAGATGACGAGGGAGATCCCCGTCACGGCGATGGCGATCCCGATCGAGCGTGCGAGCAGCCGAACGTACGGCAGGTCACCCAACTGAAGCGCGAACACCGCCGACGGGTCGAGGAATCGACCGAAATGCTCGAAGGTCACCGCGGTCACGAACGGGTCATCCGCGAAGACGCTGTAGACCAACAACAGCGCGACCGGCAACGCGTAAAAGAACGTGATCAACGAGACGATCGGCCCGAGACTGAGCGAGCCCTTGAACCGCTCGTCGTCGCCTCGCTCGATGAGCCACGTCCGAACGGCTCCGCCCGACGCGGACCCCTCGTTCACGGCTTCCGTCGCGACCTCATCCGACGAGGACATCGGTGTGCTCCGTTTTCCAGCTGATCGTCGTCTCGGTGCCGGGTTCGGGTAGGTCGACGGAGTCCATCACCTGTCGTTCGATGACGATCCGACCGCCTGCGACCCTCACGTGGATCTTCGCGACGTTGCCCTGATAGATGACGTCCTCGACCGTTCCGCGGAGCGCACCGTCGTCGTCGGGGTCGGCGTCGACGCGGATCTTCTCCGGGCGAACGGAGACCGAGATCGAGGCGCCGTCGGTGACGCCGTCCGTCCGCTCGACCGGGATCTCGATGCCGTCGAACTCGAACGTCGCGCCGTCCCCGTTTTCGAGGTACGTCCCGTCCAGAAGGTTCGTGTCGCCGATGAAGTCCGCGACGAACCGCGTTTGCGGGTTCTCGTAGATCTCCGTCGGCGTTCCGCGCTGTTCGATCCGCCCGTCGTTGAGGACGATGATCTCGTCGCTCATCGTCAACGCCTCCTCCTGATCGTGGGTGACGTACACGAACGTGATCCCCAGCTCCTCCTGCAGGTCCTTGAGCTCGACCTGCATGCTCTTTCTGAGCTTGAGATCGAGTGCGCCCAACGGCTCGTCGAGCAGCAACACCTCCGGCTCCGTGATCAACGCGCGGGCCAACGCGATCCGTTGTTGTTGGCCCCCGGAGAGCTCGTCGATGCCACGGTCCGCGGTTTCGGGAAGTTCGACGAGTTCGAGCATCTCGGCGACCCGGTCGTCGCGCTCCTCCTTAGGAACGTCGCGCATCTTCAACCCGAATCCGACGTTCTCGCCGACCGTCTTGTGTGGAAACAGTGCGTAGCTCTGAAACACCATGCTCGTCGGACGGTCGTACGGTTCGACGTCCGTCAGGTCGCGCTCGCCGAGTCTGACCCGCCCCTCGGTCGGCGTCTCGAAGCCGGCGATCATTCTGAGCGTCGTGGTTTTTCCACACCCGGACGGCCCGAGAAGCGTCATGAACTTACCCTCCTCGACGGTGAAGCTGACGTCGTCGACGGCGCGCACGTCGCCGAAGTCCTTGATTGCGTTTTCTACGTTCAGGTCGGATTTCATGAATATATAGGCATATATGAGCGAGCGGTCGGATCAGACGGTGACGTCCGTCCAGATCTCGTCGTAGCGTTGGATGGTGTCGTCGTCGTTGAACGTCGGGAACTCCGTGTTCTCCAGCGCCGTTTCGAGCTGGTACCGCTCGAGCTCCTCGTCGGTGTAGTCGACGGCGTCGGAGAGGACCACGTACTGGGGGCCCTCGAACCACGCTCTGGGGACCTCGGTGAGCATGTAATCGATGAACTCCTCCGCTTCCTCCCTGTTCTCCGAGCCCTGTGCGAGACAGAACGAGTCGATCCAGCCGATGGTGCCCTCCTCCCAGAACGCCAGCGTGACCGGCTCGTCCTCGGCGGCCAGTCGGTGATACGCGCCGTCCCAGGACGTTCCCAGCGTCGCCTCTCCCTCCTGGAAGATCTGGATCGACTCCGCCGAGGAGGTCCAGTAGGTGTTGACGAGATCGACGTGATCCGACAGCGCGTCCGCGACGGCGTCCAGATCCCCCGGTTCGTCGGGATCCTGTCCGAGGTACTTCGCCGCGGTCCAGATCTGCGTCGCCGCGTCGTCCCGGCTCGTGAGATCCCCTTCGTACTCGTCGTCCCACAGGAGGTCGTAGCTGATCGTGTTGCCCAGATCGCCGACCTCGTCGTGGTTGTAGATCGCGCCGTCGAAGCCGAACGTCATCGGCACCGCATACAGCTCCTCGTCCTTCCAGAACTCGTCGAGTTTCATCTCGTCGAAGAGGTGATCGTCCCACGCCGGTACGTTGCCGGCGTCGATGGGCTCGAGCAGGTCGTTCCGGTAGGCCCGCTCGAAGTCGGCACCCGGAGCCGAGGGGGTCCAGACGTCGTAGGTGCCCTCGGGCGACGTTTCGATCTGGTTGATCGCGGCGGCGTTCGACTCGTACGTCTCGGTGTTGACCGTGATTCCGGTGTCCTCCTCGAAGGGACCGATCCAGGAGTCGTCGATGTACGCTCCCCAGCTGAAATAGGTGAGTTCCCGTCCGTCGTCTCCGCCGAGACAGCCCGCGACGCCCGCCACCGTCCCCGTCGCGCCCAGCGCTGCTCCGCTTCGGAGCACCGACCTACGTGAATAGCTATCGTGATTCATAGTCCGCTCTGCGGTATTCAACTAAACGTTATAAAGCTTGGGGAGATAATATTTGCATATAATGCAATAGTCTATTAATTAGTTACAAACTCGTACGCCACTCCGGCCGATCCTTGCGTCGTATGTGATTTTTCGCTACACGATCGACCCTTCGACGCGTGGTCGTTGGACCGGTCTCGCCACGAGTCGAATCGTCACGAGCCGAATCGTGTTTCCGTGGCTTGCGGACGCGAACGAGGCGAGGACGCTCCCGCGACCTCCCTCATGGGGCCTCTGCGAGAACACGTCGGCGGGAACGCGGGACGGAACCGAAGTGGAGGTATGGGTGCTGTACGGCCGAGATGGGTGCTCGTCACCGGTCGTTTGCCGTTGGATCCAAGTCGGGATCGACCGCGACGGCGACTTGGAGTGCCTGACGGACGTGATAGTTCTTGCGCTCGACCGTCTCGGCTTCGAGGGAGCGTTCGAGATGGGAAACGAGGGTTTCGGAGGGACTTTCGGGGTCCATACCCGATCCTCCGCCCGCATCCTACTTAAAAATCCGTTAAATATTCATGACGATGGGCTGGCTGACGATGATCGCATTCGGCCTCCCTGCGGATCGCCGCCCTCGTGGCTTCGTTTCGAACGCTCGTCACGTTACGCCACGGTCCAGCATATGCAAGGTGGCGTGGTACGGTCACGTGATATCGACGTCGTTTCACGATCGGTGACACTGTTTCGTTCGTGAAACCTATCAGTTCAGAACTCATTTATACCGCACGTTGATTCTTCCCTACTACCTTCCACGCCCGCCGACCGGCGGTGTGCGTGACGCAGCCGTCGGTCGTGGTGATCTCGCGTGCGCTCACTCCCCCCGTGTCGGACGTGCGTGGAACGTTCGCCAATCATGTCGTCAAACACGTGCCGCCGTCGTCTGGTCGCTCTGACATCTCTCACCCTGATCCTTCTGGTCGGCGTTGGTCTTGTAACGATGCCGGGGGTGGCTTACGTTCTTGGCGTGGAAAACACCAATAACTTGAATGTAAGTTCCTCAGAGCGTCAAGTTATTGAAGGAATAGAAGTACAAAACGATGAATATCCAGTCACTGTTGAGGTCGGTGAAGTGGTTGAGGCAGGGGCTGTGCTGGATGATGATGCTTCCTCATACGACATTACAAATGGTCAAACCGCAAGCGAATCCGAAGTTACGATTCAGAATAGGGCTTCAACCGAGGCAACGATCATTGTAGATTCAAACGCTTTGAAAGGTGAAGAAACGTTTGACCTTGTCATTTCAGATATAGATACAACCGGGGTTTCAGGAGTTGATACACATTCAGAATCAACAAAAGAGGAAATCACATACGAGATAGTTCGGGATATCGATGGTTGGGAGACTTCCGTTCAAACTTCCTTTAACATTCAAACGAACGCTAGCATTCAATTTAGAAAAGATCCATACGACCGACGATTTGATCTAATTGAATTGACTGATATTAAATTGGAAAATGGTAAAACCGATCACGTTGCGATCTGGGAGCTTGATCAAGAGGGTAATTTAGATGAAAAACTCGCTTCTTCACAGTCTCCAGGGAACACAGCGGCTATTAAAATACCGGAGTTGACTGGTGATGTTGATTTGAAAGCTACCATCCATCCTTCCAATGAAACCTTGCGAGATGATGTAATATATGATAGCAATAAAACAACAATTAGTGTGCCTCCGGAAGGAGATCTACAATATAATAATCTCACTTCTGATCCTGGATACACGCACGAAAAATCGTCTACTCACTCGGCTTCTTTATCATTAACAAACAATTCTACGACAACACAGTCTGATCTCAGAAGTATTGACGTTGATTACGACAGTTCATTTCATGCTGATGGAGGATCTTTGTCTCATGTAAAATCTAATGATATTGAACTGAAAATCAGTAATGAAACAAGGACCATTCCTGTTTTTGAAAAACATTCTCCCATCGTTAGTGTTTCAGGTAGCAAACTTTCCATTGATTTTTCGATGCTAAATGAGTCGATTAGATTCTACGATGATCAAGAACTGGCAATCAGCTTTGGGAACGTCACCAATCCAACTGTGACGGGCGAATATGAATCTCAGGTCTCCGTTTACAATCACAAAAATAACGTTGATAAGGCAACCGAAACCATGAATTTAACAGAATTAGAGCTGGAGGTGAACACTAAGCAGAATCATGCTTCGACCCACGCAGGTGACTTTATTCTCATCAATACGAGTGCTACTGCTTCAACCGACGACGCCCGACTCACTTTCTCCAACGACGATTACGAGGCGAAAGTCGATC
>CAZIFX010000047.1:0-18248 GCA_964538415.1 uncultured Halobellus sp. | reverse complement strand
ACCTCGACTGACAGCGGCGGCGTGCCACGCACGTCGAAGTACCGTCCGACGCTCGTATTTGCCGTGTTCTCTGGCGGGAGGTCGGTCGCATACACGCGGATATTGTCGCTGGATCCCATCTCACCTGTCGTAAGCGACAGCGTGGTGTTGGCGGCCGTCGACTGCCCGATATCGAGGTTCGTCACCGAGACGTTCGATAGCGCCTGGAGTCTGACCGCGCTGTCAGTAACGTGGACAACGTTATCACTCACCAGTATTTCAGATACATCTTCGAAATGCATCCCGCGAGTGCTCTCCACGATAGTGTTGCCGGTTACCATGGTGTCTGAGGCACTGTTCACATAGATTCCCTCCAAATTCGAAAACTCCCGGAGAGTATTATCCGTGATCGTGGTGTCAGTCGCGGAATCTCGTACCCAGATCCCGTAGGATGCACCGCCGATTATCTCATTTCCGGAGACGATTGAGTCCGTTGCCTGTGTCAGGTCCCCGATATCGATACCGACCTGATTCTCACGTACCTCGTTATTTTCGACTGCCGTTTCGGCAGCATATCCGATGTAAATCCCGTAATCGCGACTAAATTGGGTTTTGTCGTGATCTTGAATCGTATTCCCGTCTATCGTCGTGTTATATGCGTCGTTTAGGAGGGTAATGCCACCGCGAGCGTTCTCGCTGATGGTGTTCTCTCGAATCTCGTTATTCTCCCCGCCGAACACACGAATCCCGTAGTGATTTCCGTCGCCGTTTCCTGAGATCGTGTTACCAATAATGCGGTTGTCGGAAGAGCCGTAGCGCGGCTCACTGGCCGGGTCGACGCCAACCAAGTGAATCCCATGTTCGCCGTTGTTCGTGATCTCACTGTCTTGGATCGTATTGTCATTCGCAACGACCTCTTCGGATGGGTTACCCAGTAAGATCCCAACCCCGGCGTTGTTCGTCGCCGTCACCTGATCGATAGTAATGGATGATGAACCAGTGATTCCATCCGTCGAATCGAGATGGATCCCGTGGTAATTATCCGCCGTGTGAACGTTCGCTATTTCGCCGTCGTCAACTGACCGGAAGTGGATCCCTGCACTGTCAGAACCGCCGAACCCTTCGATAGTGACGTTTTTGACGACGATATCTTCCAACGGAAGCGTGCCCGTCGAAATGCCATGTCGGCGGGTCTCATCGGCACCGTCTTTCGTTATCGTATGGCCCATCCCGTCGAGTGTAATGCTGTTGTTACTGATCGTCAGACACGTCCCCGAAGAAGTGCTCAGATCCTGTGTGAGCTGATAGGTGGCACCAGTCTGATTGAGCGTGATGCCACACGCATCAACGGGTAACGCCCCGCTGCCACCGGTTTCATTCGCGGCCACACCGCTACTCAAGCCTCCCACGGTCAGCACGGATGTCAACATCAGAGCCGACAAGACGATCGCCCGGAGCTTCACCCCCGCGTCGTCGTCCCACAGCCGCCTCGTGTCCGAACTCTTGACATTCATGAGCGGGAGAAGAGACACACGAATATGTACATATCTGCCGCACGGTGTTCACGTCGTGAACGGCGTTCGGTCGGTGGAGAGACGAGCGACGTCGGTAGAAGGCTATTTTACCCACGCGGAGAGAGTACGAAAGAGATGGGTGTGGACGAGCCGCTCCGCGACGATCCGAAGTACATGATCGACTTCGCTCGTCGGGCCAACGCGCTCGACGCGTTAGCCATTGAGCCCCTGACGAAACGCGAACTCGCCGAGGCACTCACGATATCACGGCCGACTGCCCACCGTATCCTCGCGGGATTCGAGGAGCTGGATGCGGTCCGGCCGGGACCGAACGGCTACGAGCTCACCCGATTCGGTCACGTCGTCCACGACGCCGTTGGAGACTACCGTGACCGAGTCCGAACGGCGATGTCGCTCCGTCCGTTGCTCAACGATCTTCCGGACGACGTGGAGTTCGACTACCAGCTCTTCACCGATGCCGTCGTCACCGAAGCGACCTACGACGACCCGTTCCGCCCGATGAACCGGTTCATCGAACTCTTCGAGGACGCCACGCAGGTGAAGGGGTTCAACCGGAGCTTCCTCGAGCCGATGTATATCGAGCTCGCCCACGAACGGATCGAGGCGGGGCTGGAGTCGGACATCATCTACGATCCGAAAGTGATCGAGCTCGTACTGGAGGAGTACCCGAATCTGGGCACCTCGGCGCTCGAAAAGGACCACGTGCACGCCTCGGTTCACGAGGACCTCCCGATCGCGCTGGCGATCTTCGAAGACCGGATCGGCATCGGCATTCACACCGAGTCGATGGGGACGCCGGTCGCGTGGATCGACACCGACGATCCCGACGCGATCGCCTGGGGTGAGCGGCTCTTCGAGCGGTACCGCGAGGAGGCGACCCAGCTCTACTGACGACGCACGCGAAACGACCGAAGAACGATATATAAGCCCGGCGTGGGGTATATACGCGGCGATCGCCTAACAACTGGCGTGACTGCCCGGACCATCCGTGCCCGCGATCGGCCGGTGTTCGGCGTCGACGTGCAGAGCGGCGACGTTCGCGGCGACGACCCCTCCTACGCGCTCGTGATCCTCGATCCGGTCGCCGAGGACGATCCCGACGCGCCCGACCATGACGGGCCGCTCGCCCGCGTCACCCGCGACGTCGTCTCGCTCCGCAAACTTCGGCGGTTGATCGACGACCATGAGCCCCTCTACGTCGCCACCGACAACGCCTACGAGCTAGCGCCGGACAAGAACGCCCTCGTGAACCTGCTCCGGTCGCTGCCCGACCGCACGCGACTCGTGCAGGTGACCGGTGCGGAACGGCCGGAGCCGCTCTCGAGGGTCGCCTCCAGACACGGCATTCCCTACGGCAAGAAGCCGATGGAGGAGGCCGAGGCCGCCGCGCGGCTCGCGGCCGCGGACGTCGGCCACGAGGTGACGGCGTTCACCGACGAGACGACGGTCAAGGTCTCCCGTGGACGCTCCACCGGAAAGGGCGGCTGGAGCCAGGACCGTTACACCCGGCGGATCCATGGCAACGTCAAGAAGCGAAGCCGACAGGTGGAATCGAAGCTCCGGTCGGCGAACCTCGAGTACGACCGCGAGGTGACGGAGAAGTACGGCGGCTACTCCAATGCGATCTTCTCCGTCGAGGCGCGCCCTGAGGACATCCCCGTCTCGAACTCCCGTGCGGGTGACGTGCGCGTGGAACTCGAACGCGAGCGCCGGGACGGGATCGAGTACGAGCCGCTCGTCAAGCGCCGCGACCGCGTGATCGTCGGGATCGATCCGGGGACGACCACGGCGGTCGCGGTCGTCGGCCTCGACGGCTCCGTGCTCGATCTCTACTCCTCGCGGACGGCCGACACGGCCGAGGTGACCGAGTGGATCGTCGAGCAGGGGCGCCCGATCATCGTCGCCGCGGACGTCGAGCCGATGCCCGAGACGGTCGAGAAGTTCCGGCGATCCTTCGACGCGGCCGGCTGGCGACCGACGACCGACCTGCCCGTGGACGAGAAGCTCCACCGCACCCGGGAGGCCGCCTACGAGAACGACCACGAGCGGGACGCGCTCGCAGCCGCGCTGTTCGCCCACGACGACCACGCCGACCAGTTCGAGCGCATCGCCGAGAAGACCCCGCCAAGGTTGGACCGTGAGGAGGTGATCGCCCGCGTCGTCGCCGGCGGAGCAAGCGTCGAGGCGGTCGTCGAGGAGCTGACGGCGGACCCGGGAAGCGACGACGACGGGGACGGCGACGACGACGCCGACCCGACCGAGCCGGAGCGAACCGAGGAGGAGGAGACGATCCGTCGCCTCCGTGAACGCGTCGACCGGCTCGAATCGCACGCCGAATCGCTCGAAAACGACCTCGCCGAGCGGGACGAACGGGTCGCCGAGCTGGAGGACGAACTCGAGGAGGCGAAACGGGAGGAGCGGATCGAGGCTCGTAGCCGACGGATCGTCTCCCGGCTGGAACGCGAGACCGACCGGCTGGAACGCGAACGCGACGAGGCACGGGAGCGCGTCGACGAACTGGAGTCGAAAGTCGAGACGCTAAAGCGGCTCTGGAAGCTCGACCACTCGAACTTCACGGACGTCGCCGCCGAGAAGGGGCTCGTCAGCGTGAAACCGGTCACCCAGTTCACGCTCGATGCCATCGCGGAGGCGGCCGAGGCGTACGGCATCGCCGCCGGCGACGTGGTCTACCTCCGTGACGCCTCCGGCGCCGGCCGTCGCACGGCCGAGCGGCTGGCCGAACACGAGCCGCGGGCGGTGATCCGCGACGGCAACCTCTCGGACGTCGCCGACGCGGTGCTTTTCGAGCGGTCCGTCCCCGTCGTTCCGATCGACGACGTACCGGTTCGGGAGATCGACGAGCTGGCCGTCGCCGACGAGGCCGAGCTGGAGTCGGCGATCGACGACTGGCACGACCGGGCCGAGGCGCGGGCGCGTGCGGAGAAGGCCGAGCGGCTCGACCGCATCATCTCCGAACACCGTGCGGGGACAACGCTGCCGGAAACGGAGGAGTGACCGAACGTGGCGGTGACGTCGCCATGCATGTCGCGCGGAGCGGGGGCGGCCGGCATGCATCCAGAAGTCATATGTCCGGCAACGACGCAGTCGGACGTATGGATGCTCACGAGCTGATCACCCGGAACGCGGCCGAGGTGGTCACCGAGGCGGAGATCGAGGCGCTGGCCGACGACCCCGACGGCAAGCGGGCGTACGTCGGCTACGAGCCCTCGGGAGTCCTCCACATCGGTCACATGCTCACCGCCAACAAGCTCATCGATCTTCAGGAAGCAGGCTTCGAAATAACCGTTCTGCTCGCCGACGTCCACGCTTACCTCAACGATAAGGGCTCCTTCGAGGAGATCCGCCGGACCGCCGAGCGGATGCGCGACCAGTTCATCGCCTACGGCCTCGAGGAGTCACGGACGCAGTTCGTGCTGGGTTCGGACTTCCAGCTCGACGACGACTACACGCTCGACTTACACGCACTGGAGCTGGAGACGACGCTCGCGCGCGCCGAGCGCGCCATGGCGGAGATCAAGTCGGGTGACTCGGTGAAGGTCTCTCAGGCGGTCTACCCGCTGATGCAGGCGCTCGACATCCCGTACCTCGGGGTCGACCTCGCGGTCGGCGGGATGGAACAGCGGAAGGTCCACATGCTCGCGCGTGACGTCCTGCCGAGCATCGACCGGGAGCCCCCGACGAGCCTCCACACGCCGCTCATCGCCGACCTGACCTCCGGCGAGGGGAAGATGTCCTCCAGCACGGGCGTCTCCATCTCGATGCAGGACTCCCGCGAGGAGATCGACTCGAAGGTACAGCAGGCGTACTGTCCGCCGACCGCCGATCCGGAGCCGACCGACGAGGGGACCGATCGGGAGAATCCCGTCCTTCAGGTCTTCGAGTACCACGTCTTCCCGCGCTTCGACGAGGTCGTCGTCGAACGACCCGAGAAGTACGGCGGCGACCTGACCTACGGCGAGTACGACCTGCTCGAGTCGGACCTCGAATCCGGCGAGCTGCATCCCGCCGACGCGAAGGGAGCGCTCGCGGAGTACCTCGACCGACTCGTCGCGCCGGGACGCGAGCAGCTCGCGGAGTAAGCGGAACGGGCGGTCGCGTTGCGTCCACCGCCTTCGCGTCGTGCCCCCTCACAGCAAGTCATCGATCTCGTCGTTTCGGAACGCCGCAACCGGATCCTCCCCGTTCTCGCGGTCGTCCCGAACCGCCTGACGGGCCCGTTCGAGAAACTCCTCGACGCGTCGTGAACCGCTCCATATCCCCTCTCGGAATCGAACTCGACGAGCGCGATCGTGAGCTTTCCGCCGGCCTGGCCGACGCCGACCGAGTACGGCCTTCATCGATACGTCCTGTTAGCGGCCCGCTGTATGTCTTCCCCGGCGATTTATATATGATACCGCGACCAGCCGACCCATGTCCGAAGGCGACGACGAGCGCGGAGGCGACGACCGACTCCACGAACGACTGCGAGCCGTCGAGCGTGCATTGACGGGCGGCGACCGCGCCGTCGCCGACCTCGAACCGGCGGCGGAGGCCGCCGCCGAACGGGAGTGCCTCGAGGAGCGGATCGCCGATCTCGAGGCGCGCGTCGAGGAGTTGGAGGCCGCCACACAGGCCGTTCGTGGCTACGTCGGCTCGGTCCGCGCCGTCAACCGCGAGGTCGAACGGCGGGCCGACCTCGCGCTGGCGGCCGCAACCGAAGCACGAACGAACGTCGCGACGGCGAGCCGGACGGACGTCGCGACGGAGAGCTGGACGGACGTCGTGAACGACGGCGATGGCGACCGCGACGGCTCCGATGGGGCTCGTGAACCGGTCGGCGACCCCGCGCTCGCCGCCGCGCTCCCTGAGGATCGAACCGAACGGAACGCCACGAGCGGTGCGATCGGCACGAACGGTGCGACCGACGACGAAGCCGAGTCGGCCGGTCGATCGACCGGTTCCGCCGCGCTCGACCGACTGCGGGAGGTGTTGTGAGGTGCACGTCGTCGGTGATTCCATCGGATCGACCTCCGCTCCGACCGCCGCCCGGACCGTTCGTGTACCCGCGAAGGCGCGTCCATTCGCGGTGGCGAACCACGGGTCGCCGGGTTGCCGTGATCGGCGTCGTGGTGATCACCACGCGTGATCCGTGCGGTCATGGCGGTCGTCGTCGCCGTCGCGCTGCTCGCCGTGGCGATGCCGACGCTCGACGACGCTCGGGACGACACGACCGCCGAACGCCTCGACGCCGAGGCCGAGCGGCTCGAACGTCAGGTCGGCGCGTTGGCGGCCGACTCGGTCGCCGTGGCAGAGCCCGCGCTTGCGGCCCGCGCGACCGTAACCGTTCGGGTGCCACACGGACTCACGGCCAGTCGCGTCGAACGTGCAGCCATCGGTGATCCCGCGTTGATGGACGACGTGTCCGCGGACGCTGCGGTTCCGAACAACGGCGGATCGTCGCCGACGGACGCCGACTCGTCGCCGCCGGAGGTCGCGTTCGTCTACCGTCTCGCCGGCACCGAGCCGCGCGTCGTCCCACTCTCGTCGCCGCACGTTCCGACGGTCGAGGTCGTCGGCGGACCGATCAGGCTGCGAACGGGCGGCGAGAGTCGGCTTCGGCTCACCCTCGTCGACGACGGCGGGCCAACCGTCCGGATCGCCCGCGTCGGCTGAACGTTTATATACGATACCGGAACCACCGCCTCCATGACGTTCGACCTGCCGTCGCTTCCGTCCGTCCGCTCCGTCGGCGACGACAGCCGGCTCGACGGCGTCGACGGGCGGCACGCCGTTTCAACTCTCCTCTCGTCGCTGGGACTTTCGTCGCTCGCCCCCGTCGCCGACGGCTCCGACGACTGCGGCTGTTCCGTGTCGTTTCACGACCCCGCCGGAACCGACGTCGACGATCGAACCGTTCTCGTCGTCGACGGTGACGGCTGTCCGGGACGCGGCGACCTCGCGAGCAGCCCCGCGTGTCGCGCGGCCGTGATACGTGCACTCACCGAACGTGATGCCGACGCCGTCAGGACGCGGGCGGGCGGCCGCGAGCGCCGATACGCCGGTCGGTCGGCAGCCCTTCTCGTCGCCGCCGGACGGTTTCGCGAACGCGTTCGATTCCATGAGGACCGGCTGGCCGAACGCGTTGCTCGGGACCCCGTGGGGGCCGCACGCGAGGCCGCCGGCCGAGCGGGTCCGCCGAGCCGGATCGTGGCCGAGACGGGACTCGAAGCGATCGTGGAATCCCTCCCCGACGATACGGACGCGTTTCGAGCCCGGATCGGACCGACGGTCGCTGCGGCTCGGGTGGTCGCCGAACCGCCCGCGGCGGCGACGTTGGTCGATCGGTGGGAGGTGGTGACGGGGGCGACCGTTCGGCTGTACGAGGGGAGCGACGACCTTCGGACGTACCACCTCACGCCGCCGACGATCGACCTCGACGCCGATGCGCTTGCGACGCTCGCGGCTGCACGGGACCGCTTGCTCGCCGATCCGTCCGGCGGCGATCGGGCTCCCGGCCGGGCCGTGCGTGCGGTCGCCTCCACGGACGACCCGGTCGAATCGCTCGCCGAGACGCTGGCGCGACACACCCGCGGTCACGGCGTTCTGGAACACGTCTTCGCCGACGACAGGGTCAGCGACGCGACCCTGACCGCGCCGGTGGCCGGAAACCCGCTTCGAGTCGTCGTCGACGGGGAACGCTGCCGAAGCAACGTTCGACTTCCGCCCGAAGGGGCCGCCACCCTCGCGTCCCGGCTCCGACGAACGAGCGGTCGGGCGTTCTCCCGTGCGAGCCCGACGCTCGATGCGACCCTCGACACGGAGTCGGGATCGGTGCGCGTCGCCGCGACCACCCCGCCCGCGAGCGACGGACTCTCGTTCACCTTCCGCCGCGGCGACACGGACGCATGGACGCTCGCTCGCCTCGTCGAGGCCGGCACGCTCACGCCGCATGCGGCGGGAGTGCTTTCCGTCTCGGTCGGGCGTGGCGTCTGCGGCCTCGTCGCCGGCGGCCGCGGCGCCGGCAAGACGACGACGCTCGGATCGCTGCTCTGGGAGCTTCCGTCGGGGACCCGTTCACTGCTCATCGAGGACACGCCGGAGCTTCCGGTCGAGGCCCTCTCCGGCGCCGGACGCGACGTTCAGCGGCTTCGTGTGGGCGACGGCGCCGAACCCTCCCCACGGACGGCGGTACGAACGGCGCTGCGGCTCGGCGGCGGCGCGCTCGTCGTCGGCGAGGTTCGCGGCGAGGAGGCGGCGGCGCTCTACGAGGCGATGCGGGTCGGCGCCGCCGGCGAGACGGTTCTCGGGACGATCCATGGCGAGGACCCCGACGCGGTCCGCGAACGGGTCGTCGCCGACCTCGGCGTCTCCCCTTCGTCGTTCGCCGCCACCGATCTGGTCGTCCTGCTGGCCGACCACCGCGTCGAGACGATCGTCGAAGTGGTCGAGTACGGGGAGACGGTCGGGTTCGAACCGCTCTTCGTGCGAACCGAGGACGGACTCGTCGCCTCCGGCCGGATCGATCGGGGTGAGAGCCGCCTGGTGGAGTCGCTTGCGGGATCCGAGGACACGTACGGCGCGATACGCGAGAGCATCACGAGCCGAACGGAGGCCATCGATCGTGCGGTCGAACTCGGCCGAACCGATCCCGATCGCTACGTGGAGGCGGTTCGGTGAGCGGCGTGGATGCCGACCCGTCCTCGGGGTCCCGGTCGTCGATCCCTTCGGTTCCATCGAACACGACGGACGCCTCGTCGGCCGTTTCGCGGGACACGCTCGGCCGACCCTCGGAGCCGATCGACGAACTTCGCCGGGCGCTCACGTTTCTCGGCTGGGACGTGACCCGCGAACGCGTCGTTGAGGCGGGCCATCGGGTCGGCGCGATCGTCGCCGTGCTCTGTACGACCCCGACGGCGTGGCGGTTCGGCGTGCTTCCGGGCATGCTCGTCGGTCTCTCAGTCGCGCTCGCCGTCGTTCACGCGATCCACCGACTGCCCGTGTGGTGTGCCACGCTCCGGCGGACGCGCGCACTGGGTGCCGCACCCGGTCTCGTCGGCCGACTCGTCTTACGCATGCGGCTCGATCCGTCGGCCGAGCGCGCGGTCCGATTCGCCGCTCGAACCGGTCATGGTCCCCTCGCGGACGACCTCGCCGCACACGAGCGACGTCGCGCCGACGGTCCGACGAGTGGCCTTCGAGAGTTCGCTCGTGAGTGGCGCCCGTGGTTTCCGGCGCTGGATCGATCGGTCGCGCTCGTCCGGACGGCGGGGTCCGCGCCGCCGAATCGCCGGGATCGCTGTCTCGATCGGGCGCTCGATGCGGTGCTTTCGGGAACCACGGACCGGCTTGCTTCGTTCGTCGGCGACGTGCGCGGGCCCGTCTCCGCGCTGTACGCCTTCGGAGTGTTGTTACCGCTCGCGCTCATCGCCCTCCTGCCGGCTGCGGCCGCGTCCGGCGTCCCGATCGGCGCGACCGCCGTCACCGTCGTCTACCTCGTCGTGCTTCCGGTCGGGTTGCTCGCCGCCTCGGCGTGGCTGCTCTCCCGCCGACCGGTCGCCTTTCCGCCGCCGACCGTCGATGCCGACCATCCGGACGTGCCTCGGCGCGGGGCGGTCGCCGTCGCCGTCGGCCTCGTGTCCGGGATCGTGGCCGCCCTCACCGCGTGGAGGCTGATCGCGCCGTGGACCGCGCCGATCGCGGCGGTCGGGATCGCTACGGGAATCGGATTACTCGTCGTTTCACGTCCCCGTCGACGCGTTCTCGCCGAGATCCGCGACGTGGAGCGCGGACTGCCCGACGCGATGACGGTCATCGGCGGGGACGTCGCCGAGGGCGTCGCCGTCGAACGCGCCGTCGTGGACGCGGGCGATCGACTGGACGGGCGAACGGGCCGGATCCTGTCACGTGCGGCCCGTCGGAGCCGTACCCTCCGAGTGTCCGTTCGGGAGGCGTTTCTCGGACGTGGTGGGCCGGCGGCGGCGCTCCCGTCGCCGCGGGTGCGGGGT
Source organism: uncultured Halobellus sp. (assembly GCA_964538415.1). Classification (GTDB taxonomy): domain Archaea; phylum Halobacteriota; class Halobacteria; order Halobacteriales; family Haloferacaceae; genus Halorubrum. The sequence continues at coordinate 7,729 of CAZIFX010000047.1, read as the reverse complement.
GCGGTCGCGCTGCTTTCCGTGGCCGCACACGAGGGAAAGCCGGCCGGCGACGTCATTCTCGACCTCGCGGACCAGCTCGAACGACTCCGCGAACTGGAACGGGAGTCCCGTCGACAGCTCGCGACCGTGACGGGCACGCTGACGAACACGGCGGCCGTCTTCGCGCCGCTCGTCGGCGGCGCGACGGTCGCGCTCGCGACGGGGATCGACGCCGCCGGCGCGGTCGGCGGGGCGGGCGTCGACGCCCTCGCGGATCCCGGTGCCCTGACGTCCGACCCGACGGCCGACGGCCGGAACGCCGGAACCGGATCCGATTCGACCGCACCCGCGGGATCGAACGAGCCGCCCGCCGAGGAGCCGTCCTCGGACGCGGAGACCGTGGGTCTGACCGTCCCCACGCTCGGCCGGATCGTGGGCGTCTACGTCCTTCTGCTCTCGGCGATCCTCACGGGTCTCGCGACGGGGCTCGAGCGCGGATTCGATCGAACCCTCGTCGCCCACCGGATCGGCATCGCCCTTCCCACGGCGACCACGACGTATCTCGTCGCGTTCGTCGGCGCGGGGCTGCTTCTGTAGCCTCTCCCCGGTCACGTCGTACCGACGTCCCGGCGTGGGAATGCCGGCGGGATCGTGGCTTCGAGCGCCGCAAAGTGGTATTTACTGACATACCAATTTCCTTAGGAGAAGAGTTTTCCCGAGCGGTCCGTAGGGATGTATGTGCAATCAGAGATCGACCGCAGAGGATTCTTGGCGAGCGTCGGCGCCGTGTCGACCGTCGCCGTCGCGGGGTGTGCCGATGACGAAGACCCGATCGAGGACGGAACCGGAGATGACGACGGTGACGACGACCTGAGCGACGACCTCGAGGAAGACCAACTCCAACTCATCCGGACGCCGCGACAGACGCTCGATCCCATCGGGATCTCGGGGCCGCTGAACGCCTGGACGAACTGGCAGGTCCACGAACAGCTCTTCACGTACGAGGACGGAACCCCCCCCGTCACCTCGGCGCTCGCGACCGACTACGAGGTCTCCGGGGACAACCTGACGTACACCTTCGAGCTGCAGGAGGGCGTTACCTTCCACAACGGCGAGGAAATGACGGCGGACGACGTGATCTACTCGTGGCGTCGTCTCGCGGAGTCCGAGAACAACCGCGGCCATCAGGACCGGATCGTCCGCGGTCCGATGTCGGTCGAACACGAGGTCGACGACGACGACAACACCGTTCCCGACTCGCTCGCGCTCGAAGCGATCGACGACTACACCCTCGAGATGACGCTCGAGTCCCCGTTCCATGGCACGTTGGGGAACCTGACCGACCCGCGTCTCTCGGTGGTCCCCGAGGGCGTCGTCGGCGACATCGAGGGCTACGACGGTGAGTTCGAGTACGACGAGTGGTCGACGGAGGAGCTCACCGGAACCGGGCCGTTCGACTTCGTCCGCTGGGACCGCGGCAACGAGATCGTGATGGAACGGTACGACGACTACCACGGATCGGTCGCGAACATCGACGGGATCCGCCTCCAGATCCTGGAGGACCCGAACGCCGTCTTCACCCGCGCCGTCAACGAGCAGAACGCCGACATCTTCGACCTGCCCCGGTCGCAGTTCGACCCGTCGCTTCTGGACATCGCCGACGATACGGAGGACGGCCGCCGCACCGGATCCTACGGTCCGGTCGCGAACGACGAGGTCCTCAACTACGGGGACACCGCGCTCCCGCGGACGCAGTACCTGATCTTCAACACGCTTCGCGTCGAGAAGCCCGCACGGCAGGCGATCGCGTACATCCTGAATCAGGAGACGGTCGCCGAGACCGCCGTCCGCGGCCAGGGCGAACCGGCATATCTCCTTTCGCCGCCGAGCGGGTTCCCCGGCGGTCCGGAGGCGTACCAGGAGATGGCCGAATCGGAGTATCCGTACGGGTATGCGGAGTCCGATCTCGATGCCGCCCGGGAGGTCATGGAGGAGGCCGGTTACGACGAGGATGACATGTACGAGACGACCTTCCAGCACCCCTCCGACGATCAGGCCTCCGAGTGGAGCGACATCGCGAGTCTGCTTCGCGATCAGGCCGAGGCCGTCCACATCGACCTGTCGATCGAGGAGGCTCCCTCCTCGACGCTGGTCGGACGCGCCATCGAGGGCGACATCACGATCTTCGGCATCTGGAACGCGCTGGAGTGGCTCGAAGCCGACGCCATGCTCCGGTTCGCGTATCCGAACGAGTTCGCGTGGTCACGGTGGGGCGCCGACGTCGACTTCGAGTACGAGGAGATGTCGGAGGCCGCCCAACAGGCGACGGACGCGTGGGAGCGCTACGAGGAACACCGGCTTCCCGGCGACGACAACCTCGCGATCCGCGAGGAGGCGTACCTCGAGATCGAACGGGCGAACTGGGAGGACATGTCGATGCTTCCGCTCTGGCACCCGATCGAGGAGCTCTACTGGTACGACTGGGTCGAGGGCTTCGAGATGCACGGCTCTCAGCGCCGTCCGGCGCTCAACGAGATCTCGCTGAACCGGTGATCGAGTAGCGATCGCTCCCGGCGCTACTCGCCCTCGACGCCGGCGGCGCACTCCCGGAGTAGCCCGTCGACGTTCTCGGGAAGCGTCGGATGGTACGCCCGGTCGGGGATCTCACGGACGTCGAGTTCCATCTCGACTGCTATCTGGAACGTCTTCGCCATCGTGTCCGCGTGGTAGTGGAGCCCCTGCCAGCCGAGGACGGTCCCGTCCTCTGCATCGACGACGAGCCGGCCGAGCCCGTGCGGAACGTTCTTCGATTTAAATACGCCGTCGGAGTCGGCGGTGCGCGTCGCGACCACGGTCGCGTGGCCCGCCTCCGTGGCCGACCGCGGCGTATGGCCGACGCGCGCGAACGGATAGACGCCGGCACCCGTGAAGACGACGTGATGGTGGACGTTCGTGTAGGGCTTTGCCGGCCTCCCCTCGACGTCGCGAAGGACGTTCTCGGCGGCCTGGAAGCCCTGCTCCTTGGCGACGTGGAGGATCGGCTCGCGTCCGTTGACGTCGCCGACGACGAACGTGCGGTCGTCGTTCGGCGGACGCATCGTCGCGTCGATCCAGCCCTCCTCGGGCTTCAGCGACGTGTTCTCCGGGCGGAGCGGCTCGAGGTTCGGCTTCCGGCCGGTGAACTGGAAGACGGCCTCGGCGTCGACGTGGCCCCCGTCGTCGAGGTGCAGTCGGACCCCCTCGTCGGTCCGCTCCAGCGACTCCTCGTAGACCTCCGTCCGGATCTCGATCCCGAACTCCTCGCGGTAGATCCTCAGCAGCTCGTCCCCGAACGCCGGATCCGCCTCGTCCAGCGGCCGCTCGTCGTGTTCGATCACGGTGAGGTCGACGCCCGCCTCCGCGAGGTATGGGGCCATCTCCATGCCGACGTAGCCGAAGCCCATCACGACCCCGGAGTCGGGGAACTCGATCGCGTGCAGCGTGTCCTCGCTCGTATAGATCAGGTCGGAGACCTCGTCGTAGCCCGGAAGGTCGGGGTCGCTCGGCGATGACCCCGTCGCGATGACGACGTAGTCGGCCTCGACGACCGTCGGGTCACCCGAACCGGCCGGGTCGCCGCCGATCTCGACGACGTGGTCGTCGAGGAACCGTGCTGGCTCGTGGTGGAACTCGACCCCGTCGCGCTCGGCGAGCTCGTGGACCGCCTCGCGACGGTGACCGGCCCAACCTCGGGTTCGGTCGTTCTTCTCGGCGACGACCCGCTCGAGGTCGAGCCCGTGCGGCTCGCCCGTCAGGCGACCGTCATCCCGACCCTCGAATCGATGGGCGGCAGCCGAGAGCAGCTCCTTCGACGGCATGCATCCCTCGAGGATGCAGAGCCCGCCGCCGGGGTCCCCGTCGTCGACCAGCGTGAGCCGATCGAGCGCGTCCCCGACGTGCGGGGCGAGGTCCTCGGCGACGGCGGCGCCGGCGCTGCCGTACGCTCCGATGATGACGACGTGCATGCTCCTCTCGACGCCCTCGGGCTACTAAGGGTTGCTTACGCCGGCAGGGAGGTCGGTTACCGAACCCGGTCGCGGCGTGTGTCGCTCGCTATCGGTCGATCCCGCCGCCGCCGTCGACGACCGCCTCGACCTCCTCGGGGGTGACGACCGCCAGGTCGCCGGCGACGGTTCGTTTGAGCGCGGCGGTCGCGGCCGCCCACTCCAGCGCCTCGTGGACGGTGCCGCCGTCGAGCCGCTTCGTCAGGAAGCCGGCGACGAAGGCGTCGCCCGTGCCGATCGCGTCGAACGTCTCCGCCTCGAAGACGCCCTGCTCGTGTACCTCGCCGCCGCGCAGCGCGATCGCACCCTCGGCACCCCGCGTCACGACGACCGACTCGAACCCGAACTCGGAGGCGAGTCCGTGGGCGATCTCGATCGCGTCGCCCTCGCGACCGAGCACCTTGCGGGCATCGCGCTGCGGGACGAACAGTAGGTCCACGTCCGCAAAGAGATCCTCGTAGACCGCACGGGCGGCCGCGGGCGTCCAGAGCTTCGATCGGTAGTTGAGATCGAACGACCGCGTTACGCCGGCCTCGCCCGCCGCGCGCAACAGCGCCCGCGTCGCCTCGGTAGCGGATTCCGAGAGGGCCGGCGTGATCCCCGTCGTGTGGAACCGCTCGGCGTCGTCGAAGACGCCGGTCGGCAGCTCCTCGGCGGTCACCGTCGTGATCGCGGCGTCGGCGCGGTCGTAGATCACGTTCGTGCCGCGCGGCTCGCCGCCGAACTCGAGATAGTAGGTGCCGAGCCGGGTGTCTGTGGGGTCCGCCCACGAGACGCCCGTGCGGACGCCGTGGCTCCGGAGCTCCGAGACGATCCGCCGGCCGAGCGGAGAATCGGGCAGCTTCGAGAGCCAGGCGGCATCGACACCGAGCCGTGCCGCGCCGACGGCCACGTTGCTCTCGGCGCCGCCGGTCTGGACGTCCAACTCGCGGGTCGTCTCCAGCCGATCGCCCCGCGGCGGGGAGAGCCGGAGCATCGTCTCGCCGAACGTTACGAGGTCAGTCATGCCGACCACCCCGTCGACGTCGTCGCTTCGGGTCGCATACGCACCCGTCGTCGGGGGGCTACAAAAGGGTCGGCGATCGATCCCACGTCCGCCGCGTCCGATCCGTCTCCCGCGTCCGACTCGTCTCCTGCGGGCCGCTCCTTCACGCCCGCGTTATTCCGCCCGTCGACCCGCGTGGCCTGGATAGTCCCGCTCGAACCGATCGCCGATCTCCTCGCGGTCGAACCGGATCACGACCGGACGTCCGTGCGGACAGGCGTAGGGGTTCTCGCAGGCGTCGAGCCGGTCGAGCAGGTCGACGACGCTTCCCTCGGTCAGCGACGTGTTCCCCGTCACTGATGGGTAACAGGCCAGATCGGCGAGCAGCTCGTCGACCGCATCCGCAACGGGTTCGTCGCCGTCGGCGGCGTCGCCGACGAACGCCGAGAGGACGTCACGAAGCAGCGCCGGCTCCAGTGCCGCGTCGAGGACCGCCGGGACGGCCTCGACGCGCACCTCGCGTTCGCCGGCCCGACTCGCCCGAAACCCGATCGACTCGAGCTCCGCCGCCAGGTCGGCAAACAGGGCGGCCTCACGCGCGGTCAACTCGACGGTGACGGGCGTCGCCAGCGCCTGCGCGGCGGTGCCGTCGGCGAAATCCCGTCGAAGGCGCTCGTAGTTCACCCGCTCGTCGGCGGCGTGTTGGTCGATCAACACCAGCCCGTCCGGTGCCTCCGCGACGACGTAGGTGTCGTGTAGCTGCCCGAGCACGCGCAACGACGGCAGCGAGTCGTAGCTGCGCTCGTCGCTCGTCTCCCCGCCGCCGAGGGTCCGCTGGCTGGTCGCGCTCGTCGTCCTCGTCGTCCTGCCGCTCCCCTCCGTTGACGTCTCACCGCCGTCCTCGTCGATCGTGGCGTCCTTGGCGTCGACGGTCGTCGTCGCGTTCGACTCCGTGGCGTCCTCGTCGTCGACGGTCGTCGTCGCGTCCGAACCCGTCGCGTCCGAAGCAATCGTGTCGGCTTCATCGTCCGTTTGCCACGTGCGCGGCGACGGTCGTTCGTCACCGATGCGGTCGGTCGCATGGCGCGGCGGGCCGCTGGATGCTCCCATTCCGTCGCTCGGGGGCTCCGTTCCGAGGTCGTCGACCGCCCACGCCTCGGCGTCGTCGGGCGACAGCTCCCGCGCGGCGGCTTCATCGTCGCCGTCGCGGTCGTCTCCGGCCTCGTCGCTCCGTCCGCGTTCCTCGGCAGCATCGGCGGCGCTGCCGGCATCGGCGACGTTGCTTCCGGCGGCATCGTTGCCGGGGTCGGCGACCGCTTCGGATCCGACGTCGCTGCCGCCGACCCGCTCGTGGGGCGTTCCGGCGCCGCCGAGCACCTCCGAGTCGGGGGCTTCCGGGGCGACGTCCGTCTCGCCGGGTGCCGACCGTCCCCGAGGGGCGGTCGACCGGATCAGCCCGTGGTCGAGCAGCGCCTCGGTCACCGCGTCCTCGACCGCCTGCCGGACGGCCGGCTCGCGGTCGAAGCGAACCTCCAGCTTTCGGGGATGCACGTTCACGTCGACGTCGCCGGGCGGCACCTCGACGAAAAGCACCGCGAACGGGTAGCGATCGGACGCGAGCTGGCCGCCGTACGCCTCGATCACCGCCTCCCGAAGCGTGCTCGCCGTCACGTATCGACCGTTGACGTAGGTCGCGAGGTAGTCCCGGCTCGCGCGCGTCGTCTCCGGGTGGGAGACGAGCCCCGAGACGCGGGCCACGGGCGGCTCGTCGCCCTCGCGATTCGCCTCGTCGTCGTCGCGGTCCGTCCCGTCGGGCACCCACTCGACCTCCCGCATCGCCTCCGCGACCTCTCGGCCGTAGACGGCGAGCACCGCCGATCGCAGGTCGCCGTTGCCCTCCGTCGCGAACGTCTCGCGACCGTCGTGTTCGAGCGAGACCGCGACGTCGGGGTTCGCGAGCGCGTAGCCGGTCACCACCGTGTTCACGTGGTCGAACTCCGTCGCCGTCCGCTTGAGGAACTTCTTGCGGGCGGGGGTATTATAGAACAGGTCCTCGACCTCGACGGTCGTTCCCGAGGGGGTCCCCGCCGGCCGTACCTCGCCGACTTCGCCGCCCTCGACGGTGATCTCCGCGCCGACCTCGGCATCCGGCGGTCGCGACCGGACCGTCAACCGGGAGACGCCGCCGACCGTGTAGAGCGCCTCACCGCGGAAGCCGAGGGTGGCGACGCCGCGGTCGAGGTCCTCGACGTCGACGATCTTCGAGGTGGCGTGCTCGGCGACGGCCGCCTCGAGCTGGTCGGCGGGGATCCCGACGCCGTCGTCGCGGACGCGGATCCCTTCGGTGCCGCCCGCCTCGACGGCGACGGCGATGCGGCTCGCGCCCGCATCGAGGCTGTTTTCCACCAGCTCCTTCACCACGCTCGCGGGCCGTTCGACCACCTCTCCGGCGGCGATCCGCTGGACCGTCCGTTCGTCCAACCGTTCGATCTCGGGCGGCTCCATTCGTCTGGTTTCTCGTCGAGCGCGTACTTGAACCCGTTGTCGGGGGCGTTCCGTCCTCGGCGACGGTTCCCGGCGCCGATGCGGGCGGTTCGATCGGCTGGCTACAGTCGATCCCGAAGGTCGAACGCCTCCTCGTCGCTTTCGTCCCTTCGGTGGTTCGCATCGTCCTCGTGACTCGCGTCGTCCTCGTGACTCGCGTCGTCCTCGTGACTCGCAT